>NZ_JAXGNC010000005.1:0-184545 GCF_040768185.1 Syntrophus sp. (in: bacteria)
TAGCCGCCGGCTCTCATCGAAGAAGGAGTCCTCGGTGAGATTCAGAATGCCGAACACCGTCACCATGGCGTCGGCCTCCGCAGCGACTTCCACGATGGGGATCGGGCGAGCAAAAAGGCAGCAATTATGAGCCCCATACCTACAAAGCCCCACGCATCAAGCTTTTGCCCATGAAGCAACCAGGCAATGGCTGTAATTATGACGACGCCGAGTCCCGACCAGACTGCATAAGCAACACCGACAGGGATGGATTTCAGAACCAGAGAAAGAAAATAAAATGCGATGCCATAACCGATTATGACAACGGCGGAAGGGGCAAGCTTAGTAAAGCCCTCGCTAGATTTTAATGCGGATGTTGCGATTACTTCGCCAACTATTGCGATAACAAGAAAAAGCCAGCCTTTCATGATATATCTCCCAATTTGTGTAGGGCTTATTATGCACGCTTAAAAATAATAAAAGCAGACTTGACCTGATAGTTTGGCTGTGAGCAATTATGTGCTTAGTGCATCTAACAAGTAATTCTATGGTTCTGTCTGTCCTTCCTTTCGTAAGAATATACTGAAAGATGGATAGACACTGCCTTTATGTTTAACTCCTGGAACTTGAACGCCGATTACCATATTACATAACCTATACATTTTTAGTCCCGATGAACTCTCGGTAATCATTTATTATTTATGGTGGTTAGATTAATGCCTTGACAGATTTATTTCAACGAAATATTTTAACTTTCTGTATAACATACTGATTTGCAGGATGTATAGAAAAAGGAGAATTATTCATGCTGAACATCCCGCCCGCATTGCTTAAACAATATGAAGTATTTTTACGTAATAAGACTATTCCAATCAGCTTCCAGGGGACCTATAAGAAGTGGTTACGCTATTACCTGGACTTTTGCCGGAAGTATCATTTCCATCCTTCTCAAAACGCCAGCCTGCCTCCTTTTATCCGTAAATTACAGGACAAGAAACAGACGAATGAGCAGCGAGAACAGGCTGCAAAAGCGATTAACCTTTATTATGAACTTTGTAAGGCAAAGGACCCTGACAGCATAGGAACCGTTTTGCAGATGAATGATCAAGGATACGCAACCTGGAATGATTCCCATCAAACCAAGCTCCATGAGAATACTGGGCTGTCGATTAAAGCTGAAGAGGCGAATCTTTCTCTTTCCGGTGCTTCCTGGAGAGCGGAGTACTCACGATTGGAGGATGAAATCCGTGTAAGGCATTACTCTGCTAAAACTCTCAAGACATACAAAGGATGGGTACAGAAGTTTCAGGCGTTTACAAGCAGCAAATCTCCGGCTTTACTTTCCCCCACGGATGTCAAAGAGTTTCTTTCCTTTTTGGCGGTTAAGCGGCAGGTGTCTGCCACAACGCAAAATCAGGCATTTAACGCATTGTTATTTTTTTATCGACATATCCTGCACAAGGAATTCGGAACAATCGATGGGGTTGTCAGGGCAAAACGAAAACCATATATTCCCGTGGTTCTGTCTCGCGATGAGATTGAGAGTATTCTTCAATATTTGGAATACCCTTGTGATCTTGTCGTGAAATTACTTTACGGCTGCGGACTTCGGCTTTTTGAATGTCTGGGACTTCGTGTGCATAGCATAAACTTTGATGCAGGCATCCTGACGGTTCATGACGGTAAAGGACAGAAAGATCGGACGGTACCGCTCCCTGAAACGATTTTACCCGAAATGCAAAAACATCTTGGTTTCCTGAAAAAACTTCATCAAAGGGATCTTGATAAAAAATATGCCGGCGTGTTTCTAGTGAATGCCTTGGAACAAAAATACAAAAATGCATCAAAGGAGTTTATCTGGCAATGGTTTTTCCCTGCGAAACAATTGACCTATGATAAAGAGGCCGCAGAGTACCGGCGCTATCATCTTCATGAAACGCTGGTCCAAAAGGCGATCAAGGATGCGGTGAACAAATCGCGGATCTGCAAGCGCGCCTCGGCCCATACATTCCGTCACAGCTTTGCGAGCCATTTACTGCAGGCGAATTATGACATCCGAACGATTCAGGAGTTGCTGGGGCACAGCGATGTAAGAACGACCATGATATACACCCATACCGTCAAGAGCCGGACGCTGAAAGAGGCAAAGAGCCCCCTGGATTTCTGATGTTTCAGTTTGAGTGAAGGAGAATAGGGATAAGGAATTCCAAGGGACGCCCCTGAGTCGCTTGTGGAGCTGGCCGACACGGTCCCCCGTCATGCAGGCGGCTTTGGCCGCACAGTGTCGTCAGTCTATTCATTCTCTCCATCTGTCTTGTTCATCTTTGTTTATTCCCCGAAGCTTGGAGGGTCCTCATCAAAACTACACTTGGGATTTGTGAAGACGTCAGCCACGGCAGCAATACCCGTTGGATCCAAAGCCATGAGAAGATCCTTCGTGTCGGGCGACTCTCTCGCCAGAGTTGCCTCGGCCAGAATCTCCGCTGCATTCCAACACACCTCCTCGGCGATCTCCTTTGAGTACTTTTTGAGAAGTTTCTTGTTCAGCTTGGAGCGGATGCCAGGCATCATCTCATGAGCTATCGTCTTCGTTGATTTCTTGATGGTTTCCTTTGCTATCGCTTTACTCGTCGTCCTTGCCGCAGTCTTCGCCGAAGCCTTTGCCGCATTCACCGCAGCGTTGGCTGAACCTCCCGTGGTTACAGCGGTCGCTATGTTCAGTGCAAGTTCCAGAGGTGCGAATATCTGCTTAATGGTCTTGTCAGCACATTGATTTGCATGAGTTGCACATCCAGCACCACAATCGACAGGCTGGGTACTGGGACAGTCCTGCCAGCAGACAGGTCCCACACCATGATAATTCTCCTTGCACGGCTTATAACAAAGGCCGGCATCATACACTTGCCCTTTTTTGCATTTCATCGGCTTGCCTACTCCGCGTCCCTTAGACTTCTTCTGGCAGGATATGCCAATGTCCGTCATCCCCGGAGGGCATCTTGGACTGCAAACACAGCAGCCAATCGCCCGATAATCAGGCTTGCACTTGGGATAATAGATGGCCCCGTACTTTTCACATTGGCCCTGTCCGTGCTTCTTCTCGCAGCGTTTTTTGGCGTTGCTCAGATTAAAAGCCTGGTCCCCGAACTTCCAGGGAAATCCCACTCCCCTTCCGTAGGACTTCGGCTTAAAGCAGTAGGCCCCGTCATCACGGAACCCAGATGGACACCTCTGCCAGCACACAGGGCCGACTCCCTTCGCCCCTGGCATGCCAATGTCTTCGCAAGTGGGATAGCAAAGTCCGGCGTCCTTCTCCTGACCCTCCGGACAAGCGCTGACCGGCACACCCACACCACGCCCGTAGGAGTGCCTCCAGCAGTATGGTTGATTTGCCTTGCCCAGCTCCTTAAGGGACCAGCGCAGAAGGGCGTCTTTTTCTTCCGGTGTAATGGTTTTTACTGTGGTCGAATTCATGCTGCAGCCGAAACACAGCAGGGCCAGAACCGCAGAAATCATTATCATGATACTGGACGTTTTTTTCATGCCTCAGTCTCCTGTTTTGTCGAGCTTTAATGAACGGTCTGGTCTGAGCGTGGCCACAAAAAAGATGGAAAAATAAACCGACATAGACAAGAAAGGCGAGGGAGAGCGGGATGACTATTCCTCTGTGTCGACAACGATTCCCAAGGAGCGTGCACGCTTGAACCATTGCTGCCTGGCCAGAGCCCGCATGTCGGCGACCGTGTCTGTTTCGTCCATTATCTCGATGCCCAGCAATGTTTCAATAAGATCCTCCATCGTCACAATGCCGGCGACCCCTCCGTGCTCGTCAATTACAAGCATGGCCTGTTGCCGCTGTTTCAAAAAGTGTTCGAAAATTTGAATCAGAGGTACGGTTTCCGGAACCGCTGCCAAGTCACGGCGCAGCGACATCAGCAGTTTGGCCTGGTTGCCGCACGAAGCCTCCAGGTAGATGTCGCTTTTTAAAACGAATCCGACAATATGATCGGGATCGCCCTGATAGATCGGAATCCGGGAGAACTTGATATCTGGCACCTTGACGGCTTCCCCGACCGTCATGCTCGCCGGCAGAGTAAACATGACCGTACGGGGCGTCAAGACATCATCAGCACTCAGTTTTCTCAGCATAAACAGATTCTTGATGATCCGTGCCTCCTCCTCCCTGAACTTTCCCTCCTGAAATCCGATATCGGCAATAGCAAGAAACTCTTCGCGACTGAACCCGCTTTCGTTTTTGCCTTTAGATATCAGCCGGGTAAGTGCCAAGCACAGAATGACCAGCGGATATAACACAAGGATCATCAAATGGACGGTACGGGCCGTAAAAGGGGCCAATTCCCTCCAATAGAGCGTGCCGAACGTCTTGGGGATAATTTCCGTAAACACCAAAATCAAAAACGTTAATACGGCTGATGTGACAGCGACATACGCACTGCCGAAGACGATCAAGGATTGGGCGCCGACTCCTGCGGCGCCAATTGTGTGCGCCATGGTGTTCAGGCTCAGGATGGCTGCCAGGGGTCGATCGATATTCTCTTTCAAACCGCGCATCAAACGTCCGGTCGTGGGCGCTTTTTTTTCGTAAGCCCCCACAAATCCCGGAGTGACCGATAAAAGCGCCGATTCAAGGAGCGAGCACAGGAACGAAAATCCAAGTGCCGCAAATAGATAAATTAATAATAACTTCATTTCCCTCACCGATAGTGTAAGTGGAGTTTTCTGAAATTCCTCCGGGAGCTACGCTTTAGGCCTCCAGAAAAATGAAGCCATTTCAAGCAGCCGCTTACGGATTGGGGCACGGAATGAATGACGTATCAGCACGAGCGACCACTCATTTCCACCCTGATTTACTTCGTCACGCGACCCCTGTGCCAGTAGGATCCCGCTCTGAGTTACAAGATACGGTCGCCAATTAAAAAAAACTCTGTTGTAGATGACCACTTCATTCATTGCTTTCCTAAAACCCCGCCGGAAACAATAAAAGCCATCACTTTAGAACTTTCTATATCCAGGGGGTTAACCCTGTCCGACGGAAATATCAGTACCTGACCGGCAAAATTATATGACTGAGGCAGGTAAACGGCAACGTGTTCTGATAGGGCAAACATACTCAGGTCTTCCCTTGTAATAAATCCCAATACTTTAGGCCCACCTGATATTATTTCTACAAGAACCGGCTTATCAAAACTTCTCTTCTCGCCTGCCAATGCATTTGTAAAGTCTTTAATGGCTGCGTACAACAATTTGACCACGGGCAATCTGATAAAAACCTGGTCTATGAGGGCAAAGAATTTATTTCCAAAGTAATTTGAAGCCAAAAACCCGATCAGTGTAATGATTGCCACGGCAATAGCGGAACCCAGGCCGGGAATTGGAAGATCAAGTAGACCATCGAACGCCCTGATAACCCAGACAATTATCGTAACGGTCAAAGCTGCCGGCACAAATACCAATAGACCTTTTATGAAATAACCTAATAAATTCTTCACTTACCTCTCCAGGGTCACATCCGATAACCTTTAGATCAAATGTGCTTTTTGGGTTATTAAACAAATCGACAATGAAGCTGATCACCTCCAATATCCGGAGAGATGATCAGCCGCTTTTGGCGATTATTCGTGTTGGTTGATTGCTGATAACTGCCAGGGATAATTCCCCACAGGACGGGTGAAGGTCCCGTATTCGTCGAACCTGACTGGTTCGGTTGTGCTGCCCGCCAGGAGACGGGCTCGTGGCAGTCGTCACCTGCCGTGACGATCTGGTAGTGCTTTTCGATTGTGAACTTGGCGACGAGTAGGAGTGTGAGCCCCGGCTACAGAAGGACTTGCTGCCGCCTGCACGGGCAAAAGCGTCAATCTCCAGG
Source organism: Syntrophus sp. (in: bacteria) (assembly GCF_040768185.1). NCBI lineage: Bacteria > Pseudomonadati > Thermodesulfobacteriota > Syntrophia > Syntrophales > Syntrophaceae > Syntrophus > Syntrophus sp. (in: bacteria). The sequence goes on from NZ_JAXGNC010000005.1 coordinate 5,861, forward strand.
ACGTAAAACAGCAAGGACTTGTCATTGTAGGAGAAGGCGCCTGCGACAATGACAAGGAGAAAGCCTGCCAAGGATATTAAGCTGATCTTCTTAATCAGGGACTGACATCTATAAACCTTCTTGCCGGTTAATCTCATATGAGATTACCAGATATCACCTGTTTCTAAGTCGCGTCAAGGGATACCATCGAGTTATTTTACTATCTGATGAATGAAATGATGCATGGCAGGAGGAAGCAAGAAATCAGAGAAGTACGCTTCAGCCGGATGAACCAAATTTCGCGCTCTTGCCTGCAGGGCTTACACAAAGGGCTGAAAAGCGGCAAAATCCCCTTCTAAAATCTTAGAATACCGGACAAGCGCGTGAAACCCATGCTTCTGCGTGGGCTGTGCCGTGATGATTCCATTCATTGAAAATCCAGGCAATCGTGTTAAGATACCCTGAAACGGTCCACGGGCATCGGAAAGGGAGCATCCGATCATGACAATTTCCAGGAAAATTCGCAAGGTTTTTCAAGAGCAGGCTCATTATTCAGGGGGCGGACGTTCATCTGATGCAGGTTTTCGGGCATCGAAATTCCCGTTCGATCCCTTTCGCTCCTGGAGCCGACTTCATGTCACAATCCCGACGATTATCTCAGCGGGTTTTCCATGGCATCCCCATCGCGGCATCGAGACGATCACCTACGTGTTGACGGGGGCTGTCGAGCATGGGGACAGTATGGGGAATCTGCGGGAAAGGATTTCCTCGGGGGACGTGCAATGGATGACCGCCGGAAGTGGAATCATCCACCAGGAAATGCCAAAGGGCGATCCCAACGGCGTCCTTGGAGGGTTTCCAGCTCTGGGCGAATTCCGGCCGCCTACAAGATGATGAACCCCCGTTACCAGGAGATCCGGTCGGACCAGATTCCCATCCTCCGGCTGGACAGCGGCATACGCATCGCGGTGATCTGCGGAACCGTCGAAGGCATTACCGGGCCGGTTTCCGATATTGTCATCGAACCCGAATACATCGATGTCACCCTCCCGGCACAGACCGCCTATGTCCACCCCACAAAGGCCGGACACACCGTTTTCGCCTATGTCATTGCCGGAAAGGGATATTTCTGCGGCGAGAAGAAGCCTTTTTCTTACGAGTCGGAAGGACGCAACGATTATGATCTGGAGGTGCCGCCCTATCTGGAAAACGGGGCGCTGGCCCTCTTTGAAGACGGCGAGGAGATCGCTGTATCAACGGAGGATGAAGGAATCCGGTTTCTCCTGGTTTCCGGAAAGCCCATCGGAGAACCCATTGCATGGCGCGGTCCCATCGTGATGAATACCTGAAGAGCTCCAGTGCCTTCGACGAACTCCAGAAGGAGACCTTCATCAAAAAGGGCACAGGATGATCAGGAGCGCGGTTCGGCGGATCACCAGATCCGCTGCAGCCGATTTGTAACATTACGCGGGGTATGATTCTGGATCATTTCAGGCGGCCAGACGGGTGCAGACCGAGCCGCTCTCGATTTCGCCATTCAATATTCCATTCCCTACAGCGGTACGGCCCCTAAGGGCAGAAAATCGGAGGACGGACCGTTCCCGAGGCCTACAGGCTCCAGGAGATGCCGACCAGCGACTATTCGCAAAGGACGGAAAAAGAAATGTTCTGGATTCCGATGGAATGCTGATCGTGTCCTATGGAATCCTGACGGGTGGCTCCGCCGTGACGGAATTCTATGCCGAACAACATGGCAAGCCCTGTCTGCACGTCGATCTGGACAAAGTGGCTCCCGCCGAGGCGGCCGTCTTCGTGCGCGCCTGGATCGACGAACATTCCATAAGCGTGTTGAATGTCGCCGGGCCGCGGGCGGGAAAGGATCCCGAAATCTATTCATCGACGTTTACATCTCTGGAGGCGTTCAAGAAATGAGCATCCGCATTTTAGCCACATCCTCCCTGGTGGGCCCGTACATTGAACATCTGGGGCTCAGCTTTCCCGAGCTGTGCATCGCTCCCTTCCCGTCTCCGGAATGGACGGCCGCGCTCACTCAGTGCGGAGGCCCTCGTCGTTCTGCTCTCAGAGCCCTGACGGAAGCGGATCTGGAACGCTGCCCGAACCTGAAGGTCATCTGCACCTATTCCGTGGGCATAAACCATCTCCCCGTCGCCTATTGCCGGCAAAGGGGCATTCGCATCGTCAATACGCCCGGCGTGTTGACGGATGCCACAGCCGATCTGGCCCTGACGCTTCTGCTCTCCCTGACCCGGCGCGTCAGCGAAGGCGAGACCCTGGTGCGCTCCGGCCAGTGGAAGGGGTGGGCGACCGACCTGCTCCTGGGAACCGGCCTCTCGGGAAAAACCTGCGGGATTCTGGGATCCGGCCCGATCGGCCGGGCCTTTGCCCGACGGGCCTGGGCCATCGGGATGACGGTCTTTTTCTGGGACCGGGAAGGAAACCAGCCCCCGGTGGATTTCGGCGTGGAGATCGCCGAACGCCTGCCCCTGGATGAGCTGCTGCCGCAGAGCGACGTGCTGTCCCTCCACTGCCCGCTGACGGATACGACCAGGGGCCTGCTGGGCCGCGAACGGCTCGCCCTTCTGCCCCGGGGAGCCTTTCTCATCAATACGGCCCGGGGCGGGATCTTCGACGAACAGGCAGCCATGGACCTGCTTGACGAGGGACGGCTGGGAGGGATCGGTCTGGATGTTTTCGACAATGAGCCAACGCTGAATCCCGGGTGGCTTGCCGCGCCGAGAACGGTCCTTCTTCCCCACCTCGGATCCGCCACGGTCGAGACGCGGGAAGCGATGTCACGGCTGCTTTGCCTTGGAATCGAGGAATCCCTGCGAACGGTCGGCCGAGCGGCTTCCCGGGAGGCATGAGCATGAAATTACGGGGCTCGCCGTGAGAAAGGTCTTTCTGATAACGCCAAGCTGCCTGATCAAAAAGAGGCGCGATTTTACCGGCGGGATTCGACGGCTCGCCGAGCTGGGGTTTAACGTCATCAACCCGGAATTCCCTGCAACTCCGCTCTCGCCGCAGGAGAAAGCGGACCAGATCCACCGGGCCTTTTCGGACCCGGATATCGCAATGATCCTGGCTGTGCGGGGCGGCTATGGAGCCATGAAGGCCCTGCCCTTGATCGACTTCGACCTCATTGGCGACCATCCCAAATTCTTTGCCGGTTTCAGTGACTTAAGCGCATTGATCAACCCCATTTTTGAACGGACCGGAATGGTCACCCTTCATGCACCGATGGTTAAGAACCTGGGCGCACCGTCACCCTTTACGTTGAAGTCCTTTATAAACGCCGTCAACGGCTACCCGGAGAGAAACCTTTTCAAAGGCGCACCGGTAACGGTCTATCAACCCGGTACGGCCAGGGGTGTTCTCAAGGGCGGCAATCTCATGACCCTTACCGCGCTGATAAAGACGGACTGGGAGCTCGATACGGAGCAGACGATTCTTTTCCTGGAAGATGTGGATGAAAAGAGCCATTCGGTCGATCGCTGCCTGACCCAGTGGATCCTTGCCGGCAAGTTTCGGGATGTCAGGGCGATCATCCTCGGCGATTTCCGCGGGATCAGAAGCAGTCAGGTGTACGGGATGATCGCCTCGCAGATGGAAATAAAATTCCCCGTGGTTTCCTGCCCCTATATCGGCCATGGGAACAACAAGATTTCTCTGCCCGTCGGCGCCCTGGTCGAGCTGAATACGGATCGGAAGAGCCTCCGGATTCAGGAGATGTCCCTGCCGGGAGTTCGATCATGAACGTCATCTGGCTGATCCTGCTTTCCGTCGGTATCGTCTTCGCCGTTTTTACCGGAAACCTGGAGCCCTTCACGCAGGCCGTTTTCGACGGCGCCAAATCGGCGGTGGAGATCTCCCTGTTCCTGCTGGGCATCGTCTCGGTCTGGCTGGGGATCACACGGATTCTCGAAGACTCCGGGCTGATCTACCGGATCGCCCATGTATTCCGACCGGTTCTCTCCCGGCTGTTCAGAAACATCCCCGACGATCACCCTTCTCTTACGGCCATTACGCTCAACATCCTGGCAAACCTTTTCGGCCTCGGCAATGCCGCCACTCCCCTGGGAATCAAAGCCATGCAGGAACTGGACACCCTCAACAAAGACAAGGGAACCATCACCTTCGAGATGATGATCTTCATCGTCCTCAATACGGCCAGCATCCAGTTGATCCCCTTTTCGGTCATCGGGATTCTCGCAGCCTATGGCGCCCATAATCCGGCGGAGATCGTTCTGCCGGTCCTGATTGCCACCGCCATTTCGGCCGTTGCAGCGCTCTTCATTCTCTTCACGTTCAGGAAGATCCTCAAATGATCCGGCAGCTCAACACGATCTCCCTCCTCATCATCCCGCTCTTTCTCCTTTTTACGGTCCTCTATGGAACGTTGAAGAAGGTCCGGGTTTACGATTCCTTTGTTGCCGGCGCGAAAGAAGGGCCGGGAATCATTCTGAACATCTTCCCCTATCTGCTGGCAATCTTTGTGGCCATAAAAGGCTTCCAGGCGTCGGGCGCCTTCGACTGTCTCCGGAATCTCTTTTACAGCGCCTTTTCCTTCCTGGATATCCCCGTCGAAGTCATCTCCATGTCGATCGTCAAGCCGCTCTCCGGAAGCGCCTCGACAGCCCTGTTTACCGACATCGTCAAAACGACGGGGCCGGACTCGGCTGCAACGCGGATGACCGCCGTGATCATGGGAAGTGCGGAAACCACCTTTTATGTCCTTGCCGTTTATCTTGGCGCGGTGAGCATCCGGAAAACCCGCTATCTCGTACCGGTGTGCCTGGTTGCCGACCTGATCGGAATCGTTACCGCCGTTTTCGTGGTGAGGTGCCTTTTCTGAAATGTGCAGGCTGCTGGGCATCACGAATTTCAACTTCGTAAGGCATCGACAGATCGTCAACCATTTCTGCGATCTCGCCCGAACCGGTCACGTAATGGCCGGCGATCCTCCCGGACACGGCGATGGATGGGGAATGGCCTTCTATCTCAACGGTGTATGGAAAGTCCGCAAAAGCGGCGGGAATGTCCTGGAAGAGACGGACAAGATCACGAGCCCTCTCCGAAGAGCCGGGGAATGTCCTGTTTTGATCCTCCATCTGCGCAAGTCCGCCTGGAACGACACCTCCACGTCCCGGCATGCCCATCCCTTCCACTACAAAAACACGGTTTTTGCCCATAACGGCACAATCTACAATTACCAGGGGCTGATTCCCGGCATAACCGTTCCAGGCCTCGGAGAGGATGCCCTCGATACGGAAGTCTTCTTCCTGCATGTCATGAGCGATCCGTCTTTTGACCTGGCCAGGGCCTTTATGAACAGCGTTTCCCTGATCAGGCGGGATTATACCTTCTCCGCTCTCAACTGCCTCTTCAGCGATGGGAAACGCCTGTTCGCCTACCGCGATTACGCCAGGGAACCGGATTACTATTCTCTCTTCAAGGCCTCCTCGGAGAGTTCCTGCATTGTTTGCTCCCAGCCTATCATGGAGGATCTTCCCTGGAAAATGATGGAGAAGGAAGAACTTCTGGTGGTGCAGGAGGGATCCGATGATTCGACCTGAGAAGCTATACTTCACTCGAAATGTGTTTGCCTGAAAGCACAGACCGCTATGGACTGTACGTTATTCCCCCAACATGTTATCGACCCAGGAAATTGCCGCCGCAACATTGGGAAAACCAATGGTGCTGGTCAGCAGAATGAGCGCCGGTATTCCCTGAAGAAGAAACCGCTTATTGCCCTTTGTCACCATGGGACACAACGATCTTCTGTGTCATGACAAACCATACGAAATTGAACGTCACTTCCTAAAATCGGTCATAAGGGCTCACCAGGCATAGAATGGCAGGAAATGGCGGCTACAATGCTCAGCAAAAAACGCTTAAAGGGAGATAGACATGGAATTTCTTTCTTTTATCTACAAGTACGGCATCTGGATATCCGTCCCGGTATTTCTCTTCTCTGTCATCCTGCTCGTAAAATGCATCATCGGTGTGATCCGGATTGAGGCAGAGTCGCGGCTGATCAGTGTCCCCCTCCGCGATCGCCAGGAGATCAATTTTTCCGAGTCGGGCAGGGTTGTCCTCTGCATGGAAGGCCCCATCCTCAGCAGGCGTTTTGCAGCGTTGAAATACGAACTCACGGGACCTGATGGAATGGCGGTGAAGAGCCGCAGGGCCTTTTTGCGGACGACCACCTCGGGATTCAAAAAAGCGACCCGGGAACTGAGGGTCTTCGACATTGCCTTTCCGGGTCGATACACCTTTGAGATCCTGGGCCTCAAGGGGGAAAACCCCTCAGACCCCGAGCACCGGATGGTCTTTACAAGGCCTCACCTGGCGCGCACGATGGCCTGCATCATCGGGATCGTCTTCACAGCGGGACTCACCATCCTGAGCCTGGTTCTCTTCCTGATGCGGCTCGTCGGCGTAAAATGACCGGATTTGAGCGCCGCCTCCCTCAATTTCCTTTTCAGGGCTCAAGGCCTTTCTGCGTTTAAATAAAGATTGATGAAAAGAAATGTTGTGGTAAACTTCCCATACTATCCGAGAATGGATAAAAGCTCCTAGGTCAGGGACAGCCACTTCAGAGCAAGCTTTCGCGTAAGACGGACCGGATCCTTTTCGATTCCTTTTAATTGAGTGGCCTCAGCCACAGAATGTTGAGGACGTTATGAAAACGAAGCGCTTTTTCCTTTTGTTGCTGCCTTTTCTCCTTTTTCTTCTGCCGGTATGGGTTGGAGCAGATCCACCTGCCGATCAATGCATCTCCTGCCACACGGACGATCAAAAGATGAAGTCCCTGGTCAGGATGCCCACCCTTCACAGTGAAGGCGAGGGGTGAGCAGGCGCCCCTCCGCCCGTGAAGGCGGAAGATTATTACAAGGGCTATCTCGTCGACTCCGCACTTTTAGCCAAAGATCCCCATTTCTCCCAGGGATGCGACATCTGCCACAAGGGCGACAAGACAAGCACAAAGAAGGAGTCGGCCCATAAGGGGCTGGTATGCCGGCCGTCGGACAATCTCAAAACCTGCGGCCGCTGCCACGGAAAGATCGCGGACACCTATGGAAAATCCCTGCATTATACAACAATCGGCCAGAGGCAGGGTGTCATGGGCCGCTTTTCCAAGGCGGAGCTGAAAACCTTTGACAAGAAGGTTTTTGAACAATCCTGCCGGAGCTGCCATGCCTCCTGCGGCGATTGTCACGTGAAGTCACCGCCTGTTTCCGGAATCAGCATGGGCCTCATCCAGGGCCACAAATTCGTCAAAAAGGACGAAGCAAAGACCTGCGCCTTCTGTCACGGGGGGCGCGTTTACCCGGAATACACGGGTGAATACGGCGGAACGACAGACGTCCACTACCAGAAGGGGATGATGTGCCTTGACTGCCACAACAAGCAGGAACTCCACGGCGACGGACAGAAGTATATGACCAAGCAGGAGGTGAAGGACCGCCCCTCTTGCACGAACTGCCACAAAACCATCACGTCGGAGAAACCCATGACGACGATGGCCCACAACGTTCACCTCGGCAAGGTGAGCTGCTATGGCTGCCACTCGGGCGGCCAGTACCGGAATTGCTACAACTGTCATGAAGGGACGGGCGCCAAGTCCGAACCTGGATTCATCCTCGGGAAAAACCCACGGAACAGGAATGAGGTCACGACGCTCCGCGTCGTTCCCACCGTCCGTGATTCCTTTGCGAAGGCAGGTATTCGCATGGCCCATTACGACAATCTTCCGAATTACTGGGACACCCCTGCCCACAACATCAGGAAACGCACGGACCGGACCCGATCCTGCGATTCCTGTCACAAGGACAGGACCGGATTCCTGACGCGGGAAACCCTCCTGAAGGGAGGCGCCAAGGCAAACGAGGGATTGATTTCCACTCCGAAAGCCATCTCCCGGTAACCTTTGCTTCGAGGATGAAAGGAGGTGGGGCAATCCGGCAAACCAACCTTTCCTCAATAACTGTTCAACCATGACGAGCAAAAGGAGAAATCATCACAGGCATATCGAACCAAGGATGAGCGCATGGAGAACGTTCGCAGATGAAAAGCGGATTCTCGTGCCGACCGACTCCCAATCAGCAGAAAGGAGACAATATGAAAAAAATCAATATGTATGCTCTTCTCTTGATCGTGTTCTTTTTATTGCCCCTGACAGTGGTTGCCGAAGAGTTTTCGCCGATTGTTTCCACCGATTGGCTCCACCAGAATCTTGACAATCCAAAATTGATCATCGTGGATATCCGGAAAGTTGAAGACTATCGGACAGGCCACATCCCCGGGGCCATCAGTCTCTTCTATGGGACGTGGGCCATCAAAAAGGGCGATTTTGACAATCAGCTCCCCGAGGACGATGAACTTGTCGACCTATTGAGTTCCGCGGGCATCGGTCCTGATTCGATCGTTGTCGTTGCCGGGACGACGGAATCGGGCCCTGACCGCGTCAACACATCCCGGGTGGCATGGACTCTGAAATATGCCGGGGTCAAGACCGTCGGCATCCTCGATGGGGGATATACCAAGTGGATGATGAGGGAAAAACGGGCCATCTCAACGGATATCGTAAAACCAAAGGCTAAGCCTTACCAGGGAAAATTCAACAAGAATCTTTTAGCCGATAAAGACTACGTCACGAGTCAACTGGGAAAGGCCTTGATTGTAGATGTCCGGGAGCCGGAATTTTTCAGCGGCAAAAACAAGCTTCCCTTTGTTGCCAAGGCGGGCAGAATCGCAGGGGCGGTCAATCTTCCCACCGCACAGGTGTTTGATAAGTATCCGCCGGGTGAGCACCTTGAAACATGCTGTTATACGCTGAAAACCAAGGATCAGTTGAAGAATATGGCATCCGGGGTCGTGGGCGGCGATTTGTCACGGGGGATCATCGTCTACTGCGATACGGGAAGGGTAGCGAGTACCTGGTGGTTCATTCTGCATGAAGTTCTCGGGTACACAAATGTAAAAAATTACGACGGCTCCATGCAGGAATGGTCAAAGGACCCGAACGCAAAAATAGAGCCGTAATCGTGAAAGGGATGAAGGAGTTGGATAGGTGATGCCTTCTTCGTCACCACTGGAAGTCATCCCTATTTTGGAGATTGCATGCTGACAGGTAAGCAGAAGAGATTTCTTCGCGGAATGGGACATGATCTGAAACCCGTTGTGCTGATCGGCAAGGGTGAACTCACCGAATCCGTCCTTCGGGAAACCGATTCGGCCCTGGCGCATCATGAATTGATCAAGGTGAAGCTCCTGGAGAGCAGCCTTTCAGACCGCCGGGAGGCGGCCGAACAGATGGCGTTGACTCTCAATGCTGAAATTGCCCAGATCCTGGGAAGGACCATTCTCCTGTACAGGAAAGCCGAGCAACCGAAGATTGACCTGCCTTAAATGAGCGAGGGGAACAGGATTGCATCATGGTAGACCTTCACTGCCACACCACAGCCTCGGACGGTTTGATGACCCCGACCGATCTCATCAGGATGGCTGCAAAAGAGGGTGTTACCGTCATCGCCATTGCAGATCATGATACGGCCGACGGTCTTGACGAGGCGGCCCGGGAGGCACGGCAAGAGGGGATAAACTTTCTTCCGGCTATCGAGTTATCCGTTTCCTATCCCACAGGGGAATTTCATCTTCTGGGATATGGGATCCGGCATCATGACGAGGATTTTCGGGATAAGCTGGCGCAGCTGAAGAGCATCCGCGAAGAGAGGGTCCTGAAAATCGTTGAACGGCTGAATCGCGCCGGGGTCCAGTTAACCCGCGAGGATGTGTGCCATGAATCCAACGGAGCCGCGCCCGGCAAGCCCCATGTAGCGCGCGCCCTCATAAAAAAGGGCTACGCTTCCGATATCCATTCCGCCCTGCGCACCTATCTTGACAAGGGCGCTCCAGGGTATGTCTCCAAGGAAAAGCTCTCACCGGAATCGGCCATCGGTCTCATCCGGAGCGCCGGAGGCCTTCCGGTCCTGGCCCATCCTAAGTCTCTCAGGTGCAGGGACTACAGGGAATACGAGCACATTACCCAGGAATTGACCGATCAGGGAATTGCCGGCATCGAGGTTTATGCCACCATGCACGACAAGCAGGATGTCAAGCTCTTTGGGGAACTCGCAAAGCGGCATCATCTGCTTGTGACGGGAGGAAGCGATTTCCACGGGGATAATGGCGGGAGGCTGGGATATTACGGTTATCCCAGGCTCATTCCCGAAAGCTGCTCCCGGGCGCTTCTCCAATACGGCGTTCCCTGATATCACAGAAACGGTATGCTTGCCGGGAAACGGCTGGGAAGGAAGGGCAGATCAGATGGATAAAAAAAAGCAGCAGTACAAGTGCGCAGTCTGCGGTTACATCTATGATCCGGAAAACGGGGACCGCATAGGCGGCATCCCGGCAGGCACAGCCTTCGAAGATCTGCCTGACGACTGGGCATGCCCGTTATGCAGCTCGGATAAATCGGAGTTTAAGCCTACGATAAGCCGGCCCATGTACCAGCCACCAAAATGACCTTTGTTGCCGGACGGCTTTGCTTCAAATGATCGGAGCGGCTTCGTTCCCGCCTCCCTGAGGATGCCGCGACCAGGCTGGATCGCCCCCTGCCGGTCTGCCCCCGTGAGCTGTCATCCTCCGCAAGGCCGGATGAATCCTAATCCGTGGCCTTCAGCGTCGTCAGCAGAAAACGGCGGAAGATCTCATAATCGGCGGCCATGGGCAGAGGTTTGCCCGACCGATGATCAAGATCCCGCATGCTGACCGGCAATTCGGGACTGATGTTCAACAACGATTCGATCTCTTCAGGAAACTTCGCCGGATGGGCCGTTTCCAGGCAGACGCAAAGCGGCGTCTTTCCAGCCTGCTCCAGGTAGCGTTCAAGCCCGCACCAGCCCACGGCACCGTGTGGCTCCAGAAGGAGCCGGTATCGTTCATAAGCCCGGCGGATCGTCTGCCGGGTTTCCTCATCTGAAACGGCCACGGAGAAGATGTTCCTCCTCATGGTTTCCAGGTCCGGCACCCGGTGCACAACGCCCGTCCGATCGACCGTCCCTCCGTACAATTCGAAGAACCGGGCCAGATTGCTCGGGTGACCGACATTCATAGCGTTGGAAAGACAGGCGCGGGAAGGAGATATCTTCCCGTACACTCCGGTTTCCAGAAAGCGGGGGAACTCGTCGTTTTCGTTGGTGGGCATCACCAATCTGCGAAGGGGCAGCCCCATCCGCCTGGCATATTCGCATCCCAGGGCATCCCCGAAGTTTCCCGAGGGCACGGAAAAGACGATCTCGTCTCCAGGCTCGGAAAGCTGGGCATAGGCATAGACGTAATAAATCATCTGGGGAAGAATCCGGCCGAAATTGATTGAATTGGCGGAGGTCAGATTCAAGCCGGCCAAGGCCGGATCGGCGAAGGCCTGTTTGACGAGATTCTGGCAGTCATCGAACTTTCCGTCCACGGACAGCGTACACACATTGCCGCCGATCGTATCCAGCTGCTTTTTCTGCCGTCCGCTTACCTCATCCCGGGGGTAGAGGATATAGACATCAATCCCATCGACGCCCTTGAAGGCTTCCCCCACGGCACTTCCCGTATCCCCCGACGTGGCCACCAGGACATTCAGGCGCATCCCCGGGTCGCGGAAATGGCTCATCAGGCGGGCCATCATCCGGGCCGCAAAATCCTTGAACGACGCCGTAGGCCCCCGGTCGAGACGAAGGACGTACAGGCGATCCACAACGTTCTCCAGGGGAACGTCGTAATTGTAGGACGACTCGATCACCGCGGCCAGGGTTTCCGGGGGCATATCCGCCCCGAGATAGGCCTCCGCCACCAGCAGAGCGGCCGCCGTGTAGGGCCGGCCTTTCAGATGATGGATATCTTTCAGGGATAACCGGGGAATCGTTTCGGGCATATAGAGCCCCTCATCGGGGGCCTGCCCCAGGAGGAGGGCTTCCCGGAAGGAAACGGGTTCCGCGGGCTTTCTGCCTTCTACGGCGGCAAGATAACGGTTCGTACTGTAATAAAGGATTTTTTCTCTCATGATGTCCTTCAAGGGCTGTTACCGGTTTATGGGATGGCTCCGTATAAAATCGAGAAAGATCTGATGGTGGCGCATTAAAGCAAGCTGTCTGCGATAAATCAAATAAAAAGAACGCTCAATGCGGCAGTCTTCCACAGGAACTTCACACAGGATACCGGAACGAAGCTCCCGGTCGACGGCATGGACGGAAATCATCGAGATTCCAAGACCTGCAAGAACGGCCTCCTTTACAGCCTCCGAGCTCCCAAGCTCCACGACGACCCGCAGACGGGACAGAGTCCAGCCGACAACATTCCGAAGATAATTTTCGAAGACCTCCCGGGTCCCGGATCCTTTTTCCCGGACAACAAAGGGCTCCTCGGCCAGCTCGCTCCAGGACACGGTCCTCCTGCCGGCGAAACGATGCCCCCTGGGCACCGCGAGAACCAAACGGTCCTCCCAGAGAGTTTCCACGTGGAGCTTAGGATTCTGGGGACTTTTCCCGATGATGCCGATTTCCGAGGCCGCATTCAGGATCGCATCCAGAGACTCATCGCTGTCGGCCATCTGGACATGAACCCGGATTTCCGGATGGTCTTTATGGAAGCTCCCGAGAACGTAAGGAAGAAGATAGGTCGCAGGAATCGTACTTGCCTGAATGTCGATCACTCCCGAAGCGCGATCCTGTATCCGGATCAGCCGCTCACCCGCCTCTTCCCGCAGATGGAGCACTTTCCGGGCATAATCGTAAAGGACCTTCCCTTCGGGAGTCAGGGAAATCCCCGCTCGCTCCCGGTTGACCAGGCGGACGTTCAGATCCTCTTCCATGTTTTTGACGTGTTTGGTCAGGGTGGGCTGGGTGAGACAGACCTTGCGTGAAGCCCGGCTGAAGCTCCGCTCTCCGACGAGGGCGACCAGGGTTTCAAGCTGTTGAAATGTGATGTTCCGAAAAGGATTGTATGCCATAGATAGCCCTGTTATCATAACGGATAGGAATAATCAATTCTGTTGTTGTCTCTCGATGAATTTGACATCTTTGCGGCTTTCTTCTATATTCGTGCCGTCCATGGCTGTTCGCAAACCTGCCTGGCCGCATTTCCCCTGAGCGGCGGCCGGCAGGCATCGGCAAACAAGGACTTGATTTTAAAAAAATTCAAGATTGGAGATATGGTTCATGGAGGATCCCAAGAAGCCCCGACTGACCACAACCGTCTCGGGAGCCGGTTGAGCCTGCAAATTAGGTCCGGGAGACCTGAGTGAAGCGTTGTCCGATCTTCCCCTGATTTCTGATCCCAACCTGATTGTGGGAATGGAGCACGGTGAAGATGCCGGCGTATACAAATTACGGGATGACTTGGCCCTCATTCAGACCCTGGATTTCTTCACGCCCATCGTGGATGATCCCTACACCTTCGGCCAGATTGCCGTGTCCAACTCCCTGAGCGACGTGTACGCCATGGGCGGCCTGCCGCTGACCGCCATGAATATCGTCTGCTTCCCGGTCAGAACCATGGACATCTCCATCCTCCGCCAGATCCTCCTCGGCGGTCTGGACAAGATGCGGGAAGCGGGGGTCGTGCTGGTGGGCGGCCACAGCGTGGAGGACAAGGAGCTCAAATACGGCCTTTCCGTAACGGGGACCGTCCATCCGGATAAGGTCCTGCTCAATACCGGATCCCGCCCCGGAGACCGCCTCATCCTCACCAAACCCCTGGGGACCGGGATCGCCGGTACGGCCATAAAAGCCGGAATCGCCTCGGAAGCCCTGATTGCTCGATCCATCGCCTCCATGGCGGCGCTGAACAAAAAGGCCGCTGAAATCATCCAGGCAACCCCGGCCGTTCACGCCTGCACGGATATCACCGGCTTCGGACTCCTCGGCCACCTCGCGGAAATGATCGAGGGGCAGGACATCGGCATCCGGATTTTTTCCGACCGGGTTCCCTTTTTCCCGGAAATCCGGGAACTGGCCGAAATGGGCATCCTTCCCGAAGGCCTTTACCGGAATCGAGATTTCCGGATGCCCCTGATGGATCTGAGTCCAGCCTGTCCGGAATGGAGATCCGACATTCTCTTCGATCCGCAGACCTCAGGCGGATTGTTCTTCGCGCTGTCTGCCGACCAGGCGGAAGCCTGTCTCGCCCGTGTGCACGCCGCCGGCCTGGCCGAAGCGGCCATCGTCGGCGAGGTCTTGTCCGCCCCAGCCGGCCGGATCATCGTTGAATAGGAGGAACCCTCCTCAGCCAATCGGGTCTCCCTGTAAGCCAAATCCGCACCCCAAAATACGGTTTTTCAGGTATTGATTAATTCGCGATATGGGTGTGTAGTTCGTCATCATTTTTGAAGTCAAAAAACAGGGAGGATGAATGATGAGACGGCTTGGTTTACGAAAATTCTTTGCACTTGTTTTGCTCCTGACCTTACTTCTGGCGCCGTCGATCGCTCTGTGCGCCACAACCTATGATCTGGCAACCGATTGGAGCAAAATCGACAACCCCAATGGAACCTGGGCGGTATGGAAAGGTTCCGAACTTCTTCAGCATCAGGTGGGCACGGGAAGCCCCATGACGGCTGGAATGGATTTCTTTGCCATGGGAAATTCCTGGGGCAATTTCCTGCCTGCGTGGTGGCAGGGGACGGACAACAACATCTACACGCACAGTTGGGACAGCTCCAATGGTGGAACATACGGTGAGTCCATCCTCACATGGACCGCACCCGAAGCAGGGACCATCAGCCTTTCCGGGTGCATCTGGTATGACCACGCGGGCGTGTCCAGGAGCAACGACTTTTCCCTCTACCTCGGCAGCACCCTTCTTGCGACAGGAACGATCAGCCATGCAAGCCACAATGGCGAAGCGAATGCCCTGACGTTCCTGGATGCCCTGGTAGCCGGCCAGGCCCTCAATGACCTGGCGGTCGATAAAGACGATGTTGTGAGCCTTTATGTCGTTGAGTCCCGAGGTCAAAACTGGGGCTCCGTGGCAGGCGTGGAGCTGACGATCACGGAAACGGCGGCACCTGTGCCTCTTCCCGGCGCGCTCCTTCTTTTCGGACCCGGTCTCGCAGGTCTCGCAATCCTGAAGAGGAAAATGACCCGCTAAACAGTGTACATGCCTCGAATTGGAGGCTTTTCGATCGAGCCGGTCAATCCACAAAAAAAGCATCTAATCTCTCAGGATTAGATGCTTTTTTTTCACTTGGAGACGCGAAGATTTCTCGCGCGGCCTTCTATTCGGCGGCTTTGCAGCCGGCGCAGCAGGATGAATCGCCGCCGCTGCAGGTCGCTGTGTCACTGGACGAGCTGCCGGTCGACTCTTTCTGCCTGGATTCCAGAGCACAAGACTTCTTTCCGCCGTAATCCGTTACATACCATCCCGAGCCGGTCAGGTGAAAGGAAGAAAGGGAAATCATTTTTTCCACACTTCCCTGGCAGTATTGGCACTGCTGTACCGGCGCTTCGGTGATTTTCTGAAAGACTTCAAATTCTCTCCCGCATTTCCGGCATTTGTACTCATAAATCGGCATACCCTAAACCTCCATGTATTATAACTTAATTGTATAAATCTCCAATCTGGTACTGGCTGCTGAAACAATCAAGGACGAGGCCGAGATCATGATGCACAACCGGCTGCATGATCTGTCGGGTGATGGAATGGACGATTTCCTCCTCCCGGATCTTTTCTTCCTGGGGCGCCTCGAAATCAAAAAGGCCTTCATCGAAGCGGATGACATGAACCAGTTCGTGCGCCGCAATATACAGCATCAGGGGCGCGAACTTGATAAAGGAGTTTGCCCGTTCGACGGCATCCAGGATCCGGTTGTCCTGAAGGCAGACGCGATAAAAGTGAAAACTTCGCGAGACATCCGGAAACCTCTTCTTTTCATAGCGATACCGACAGAGGTGGGCAAAGGCCCCATCCTGAATCTCATGGGTTTCCAGCTCGGCCAAGGTCCGGATATCATAGCGGTACGCCTGAAATGCCCGGCGCCCGAACCGGTAGTAATTCGCCACGAGCTGTTCCGCGTGGTCAAAAGCGGCTTTCGCCAGAGACATCTGCGACGGATTGAAAAACCGGTCCCTCATGATATCCCTTAACTCCCTGATGCAACATGTAAATTCCGTCAAATTATAAGCATAAATTTCAAATTGTCAATATGTCGATGAAGAGATTTCGCTTCTTTTATCCGGTCCCTTGACAGAAAAGATTCTGAAGTCATATCCGGAAGCAACATGCGATGCGTTCCCGGTGTCAAAGCGCAATTTTTCTTCCACGGAACAATGATCAGAGCGCCAACTTCAGAATTCTGGATATCAGGTTTTTATAGCTGATGCCCGAACGTTTCATCAGCATCGGAAACATGGAAATATCGGTGAAACCGGGCAGCGTATTGATCTCGTTCAGATAAATCCTGCCGTCGCACAGGAGGTAATCTACGCGGGCAAAGCCTTTGCAGTCGCACAGATGGTAAACCTTCTCCGTTGTGCTTTTGATTTCATCCCTGGCGCCAGCCTCAAGATCGGCCGGAATGGCGACCCGGGTTCTGTTTTTCTTGTATTTTTCATCGAAATCATAGAAGGCCCCGCCCAGGAAAAGCTCTCCCGGCTCGGAAATGATCAATTCATCATTGCCCAGCACGGCCACTTCAATTTCCCTCGGATTTACAAGCCCCTGCTCGGCCAGGATTTTATCGTCGTGCCGGGCGGCCTCCCTGACGGCTTTTTTCAACTCGTTAAAATCGGTTACTTTCGTAATTCCAACGGACGAACCGGAATTGGACGGCTTGATATAAACCGGCAATTCAAAACTGCCCTTGATTTTTTCCACCCACTGATCGACATCGCTCTTTTTCCTGCCCCGCAGATCCATAAAGTCGAAAGGGACCTGGCTAATACCATGGCCGATCAGAAACGTTTTAAAGACAGCCTTGTCCATGCATAAGCTCGAGCTCAAAACCCGGCATCCACAATAGGGCACCTTCTGGATTTCAAAGAGCCCCTGCAATGCCCCGTCTTCCCCGTATTTGCCATGGGTGATCGGCAGGGCGACATCAAAGAGCCTTGAAAAATCGCCCATGGTTATTTCCTGCTCTTCCGAAGGATGACCTGCTTCCTCGGCGTCTTCCAGCACGTAGAATTTGTTGTTTTTGTGCCAGTAAACCAGAACCAGGTTGTATTTGCTGTAATCAAAGGCCTTGATGATATTTTTTGCCGAGATGACGGATATGTCAGCCTCGTTGCTCAACCCGCCGAAAAACAACCCCACCGTTTTCTTTTCCATGTAAGCGCCTCTCTTCATTCCGGAGATATTCTTGGTGCCGTGCTGTTCAAACTGATCCGCCCTTCCGCGCTGAAGCGTTCTTCCTGCCTGAACCGGAACCCTGTTGATGCGTGTTCAGCCTACTTCGATGGATCATAGTCCCAGAGAAAGGTCACCCCGCTGTTGGGGAAGATCCATTCACCATCACGAATTCGCAGCGAAACGCAACGTCCAGGATCCCGGATAATTTCGGGATAGGGGTGCTTTCCGGCGAAAAAGCAGATTTCCTGGACGGTGGAAACGGGCGTCCCTTCATAGCGGAAGTTAATCTCCAGGCCGCGCGTGGGGTAAACAAGATAGACGGGGAAGAACCTGCAGCCCCGTGATGAGCGGGTGACAACCTCCAGTTCCACTCTGACCTGCTGACCGAGCCTTTCCTTGAGATGCTCGCCGCCGCACCAGACTTCATAGCCGCGGTTTGTGCTCTCCCTTCGGATGACCGGAATGTCCTCCTCGTCGATCCGCACCCGGTTCACCCTGAAATCCTTATCCGCGTCTCCGGAGCCGCCATCCTGAAGCAGCCATCGATATTCACAGAGCGGATCATCAAAAAAAGCGGAGAGCTGACCGTTATCCAGAGCGCAGCCGATGAGAAAGACGGGATTCCGGAAGACCTTGGTATATTCGATATGGGTCGTCACGCGGAACCCGTCGGCTGCCGGCCCCGTTTCCCCGGCCTGTTCACCCCCGGGTTCGGATAAGGTGATATCATAGCGAAAATTCGTCCGCAGCTCCAACGGCCGGTCATTTTTTCCGAAGAGCGCCTCAAACATTTCGTAAAAAATGGCGTCACCCAGTTCTTCGCTTCGCGCCCTGACCTGGAAGCACTGGCGGATCATCCCGTCGATCCTCGCCAGGGACCGCTCTTCCTGGGGGATGAAGATCCTTCGCAGCCGCGGTTCGACGGCTTCGGCTCGGCCCTGCTGCACAAAAATCCGGGGGGCCCGCTTGCCCAGAGTACAGAGAATATCGTAACTGATGGTCCCGATTCGCGAAGCGATGTCGTTGGCGGAAATTTCCTCACCGCCCTGCCGCCCCATGAGAACCGCTTCATCGCCGATCCGGCAATCGGGAAGAGAGCTCACATCGATGGTGACCATGTCCATGGAAACCCTTCCGACGACAGGCACACGCTTCCCCCGAATCAGCACCTCGCCCTGATTGGACAGGATGATTCCGTATCCGTCGCCATACCCTACGGGAAGGGTGGCAATCCGGGACGGGCGATCCGTTATGTAGGTCCGGTTATAGCCGATCCCCGCCCCTTTGGGAAATTCCTTGAGGAGAATCACCCGGGTCTTGAAGCTCATGACGGGACAGAGGTCGGCTTTCCCCTCCGTTTGGGTCGCCGGATGAATCCCGTAGGACATAAGGCCGGGACGCACCATATCCAGAAAAAACCGCGGGTAATTGAGAATCGCACCGCTGTTGGCCATATGCTTGATCGGGATCGAAATCCCCTCCGCGGACAGCTTCTCGACCAGCGCGAGGAAAAGCGTCCCCTGCTGTTCGTTGAAATTGACGCAGATCTCGCTGGAGGCAAAATGGGAAAAGAGGCCCTCAACCACGATATTCGGGAACGCGAGAATTTTCCTGATCAGGGCGGGGGCTTCGTTCCAGAGGATGCCGCCCCGGCCCATTCCCGTGTCGATCTCGATATGAACGGGCGCCGTCACGCCCGCCTCTTCAAGGTGGCGCTGGAATTCCCCGGCAAACATAAGATCCGACAGAGACGGGGTCAATCCGTATTTGATGATCTCGCGGATCTCCCCCTTCGTGGACGGGCTCAAAATGATGATCGGGGCGGTAATCCCGCTGACCCGGAGCTGTACGCCTTCGTCGGCATTGGCCACACCGAGGCAGGCGGCTCCGTTCTTCAGCGCCGTATGGGAGATCTCGATGGCGCCATGGCCGTAAGCATCCGCCTTGACCACCTGAAGGATCTTGACCGAAGGCCCGACAAGCCGCCGCAGCTCCGACCAGTTCCGTGTAAAGCTGTCCAGGTCCACTTCGACCCAGCTCCGATATGACAAATCGCCAGCAAAAGACATAAATTCCGCGAAGTAGAATACTTTTTCAGATTGGGTAAAAACGGCCTGATGATATCAAACCTCCCCCGAATGTCAAGGCCGGCCGAAAATCTCCTTCCAGCATCAGAAGCGTTCGACGGATTTGAACAGATTTTCCGATTTCACAGGCGGATCGAGGGGTTTCCAGGGATTGATTCAAGAAGAGACGCGGGGAGGGGCATGGGCCTTTTGGATAGGGGCTCGGACCAGGAGAGGCGGTCCGAGGCTTCCCGGTTGGATGGTAGCGCCCCCTGACGCGGCCGGGGCGGTTGTACGACAATTTCCGCAAGGGTCATTCCGGAGCCTTCTGCGTGGCCATGGTGATTTCCCTGGTAATCTCCACCCCCCTCTGCGGATTCAGGAAACCCCAGATGACACCGGCTTTGTCACGCTTCATGTGCATGGTGATCCCAGCCGCCGTTTTGAGGTCCAGCTTTTCGAGCATGGCCCCCGCCTTCGCCGGAGGGGTCGCCTCATACACTCTGGCCAGGTCCTTGTACCGCTTGGCCTCTGCTTCCTTGTTGGCCGTAATGGTGGAATTGAGCTTCTGTTCAAGATTGAGCAGAACGTCTATTTTTTCAGCAATTTCTTTCTTCAACGACAGCAGCTTCGCCTCTTCGGCCTTGAGGGCGCTTTCCTTTCCGTCCAGGTCCCTTTGCCGGCCCTGTAAAGCCGTATACAGAGTTCTCGACGGGGCCAGTTCGTCATCCACGACATCCCTGACGGCCGCTTCCGACGATCCCTGGCGCATTGGCTCCGCCAGTGCGCTCCGTTCAGAAAGCACAGATCCGTGCGGAAGCTCCATGAACGTCACCAGGCCGCAGACGGTGGCAATCTTGACAAGAAAAACCAAAAGGATGAAGGCTTGAAGAATATAGAAGGCCTTTTTCATGACTCGGCTCCATCAAACCGGAGAATTCCCATTTCATCCATGACCTTGCGATCAAGGTCCGCTAAGGAACGTTCATAATCTTCCAGATTTTTTTCTCTCAGCGTTTCAAGCATTTTTCTCTTCTTGACGGCCTCCAGAAGGTCTTGGCGCTTTGCCTCGACTTCGACCGATGCCTCGGAAAGGATCCCCCTCTGCCCTTTTTCCTCTTCGTGCAACGTTTCGATCCCCCTGAACAGAATGGCGATTTTTTCCACGGATGTCCTGCTTTCCTGCAGGCCCTTCAGCGTGCCGACGAGGTCTGCCCTTTTCTGAACCAGCGCATCGAGACGTTTTTGCTCCTTTTCCATCCGGCGAACCGCTTCAGAAAAGCGAATCAGCATCCTCTCTTCAAGAATCGTCCGGTATTCCAGAACCGTCTGCAATGGGAATTTAAACATGACACCCCTATTCCGCCGCGAAGAGGTTCTCCATCATCCCGGTGGTTTCTTCAAAATCAAACCGCTCATGAATATCCTGCCTCAGGAAAGCATTGACCGGATTGATCATGCGGATGGCGTAATCGATCTCCGCATTGCTTCCATGAACATAGGCGCCGATGTTGATCAGTTCCTCAGCCTTTTTATAGGTCGCCAGGATGTTCAAAATCTGATTCGCCGCTTTCTTGTGCTTTTCAGTGACGATGTCGATCATCACGCGGCTGACGCTGTTGAGAACATCGACGCAGGGGTAATGGTTTCTGCTGGCCAGATCCCGGGAGAGATAGATGTGCCCGTCCAGAATGGACCTTGCCGTGTCGGAAATGGGCTCATTGAAGTCATCTCCTTCGACCAGGATCGTGTATAACCCCGTGATGCTTCCCCGGTCTTCCACCTTTCCCGCCCGCTCCAGGAGCTTGGGCAGGAGGCTGAAAACGGAGGGGGTATACCCCTTCGTGGTGGGCGGCTCCCCTACGGAAAGGCCTATTTCACGCTGGGCCATGGCGAACCGCGTCAAGGAATCCACCATCAGCAGGACATTGCGGCCCTGGTCCCGGAAGTATTCCGATATGGTCGTTGCCACATAAGCCGCCCGCATGCGGATGAGCGGGTGCATATCCGATGCAGCCACCACAACAACGGAGCGGGCCAGTCCCTCCTTCCCCAGGTTCTTTTCGAGAAACTCGCGGACCTCCCTGCCCCTCTCGCCGATCAGGCCGATCACGTTGATGTCCGCATTGGTATTACGGGCGATCATCCCCATCAGGACGCTTTTACCGACGCCTGACCCGGCGAAAATCCCCATCCGCTGCCCCTTGCCGCAGCTGAACATCCCATTGAGAACCTTTACGCCGAAATCGATGGGATCGGAGATTCTTCCCCGCACGAGGGGGTTGATGGGTTCGGCATACAGAGGATACTCCTCTTCCGCCTCAATCGGACCCTTGTTGTCGATCGGGCTTCCCGATCCGTCGATCACCCGTCCCAGAAGGCTTTCTCCGACTTTCACTGCCGCCTTCCTGCCCAGGGACTTGATGGTGCATCCCGGCCCCAGCCCCTGGATGTTTTCCAGCGGCATCAGGATCACCTTGCCCTTTTTAAACCCCACCACTTCGGCAATAACCGGTTTCTGTCCAGGGGGCAGGAGGGCGCAGAGCTCTCCGATTGAAGCCGCCGGGCCGTTGCCCTCGACAACCAGGCCGACAATTTCACTCACCTTGCCATATACTTTGATCGGCGAAATTCTGCCGAGAGCACGCCTGTACCTGGAAAAATCCAGGCAGGGATTCCGGGGCGTCCGTTGTGTCGATTCAAGATGCATGGTTCAGGTACTCAACGGGAACGGGGGCATGGTCACGGGGCCTGCAGATTCAGAAGCCCGGACTTTATTTCGTTGAGCTGTTCGCTGATGCGGGCGTCGACGTCCCCCGAAGTGGTTTCGATCATCGCCCCGCCCCGTGCAATGGCTCCATCCTCTTCAAAGAAGACATTCCTGAAGCCATCCATACTGTTTATGAAATCGTTTTTTATTTGCACCATATATTGGAAATCGCTTGGATTCAGCCTGACCTTGATGTTTTCCCTCTCGACGATATTGCGAAAGGCCGCTCTTAAGACGTTGAGGATTACGCTCTGGTCGGTGGATATCTCCTTGTGCACAACCATCTCGGCAATTGAAAAGCACAGATCCAGCACCTGCCTTTCCGCGGTTTCAAGGCTTTTTTCCTTGAAGGTTCCGAGCTCTTTTGCAAGGGCCTGCAGGGTGTTTTCCACCCTCAGCATCTCCTTTTTTTGAGCCTCGGACGCCTCCGAAATGGCGGCGGCATATCCCTGCTCGTAGGCGCTCTTCCGGACCTCGTCCATCTGCTGCTTCGCCTGCTGAAGGATGGTCTCTATTTCCCGTTTCCTTGTCTCCTCGGGGGAGCCCCTCTTCTCTTCCCCCGGATCCCTCCCCGTTACACTCAGTGGCATAAAATCCATCGCACCGCCGGTCGGTTGGGAAACATAAGAAACGTCCTGCGACTTGATGATCCTCGTCTGCCTATACATACTCATCCTGCACATCGCCCCTTGAGAGGACGATACGGCCTTCTGCTTCCATCTTCTTCGCGATTTCAATAATCGCCCGCTGGCTCACCTCCGCCTCCGAGACCTTGATGGGAGGCATGATCTCAAGTTCCTCCTTAAGCATCTCCGCCCCTCTCTTCGACATGTTGCGGAACACCTTTTCCCTTAACCCCTCATCAACGAGCTTCAAGGCCTTGCCGATATCCTCGCTGCTGATTTCTCTCAGAATCTCCTGCAATCCGCGATCATCGAGCTGAAGAATATCGTCAAAGGTAAGCATCAGGTTTCGGATGCCGGCAGCCAGTTCCGGATCCGTATCTTCCAGGGCCGTCAGAATGGAATTTTCACTGGCCCGGTTCATCTTGTTCAGGATGTCGGCCATCACACGGACCCCACCGATATCCTGGCTGGTCGTCGCCCCTGAAACAATCTCCTTTTCTAGGGTTTGCGCAATTTCATCGATATACTCCTGGGGGACGCTTTTCAGCGTGGCCATTCGGCGGGTGATTTCAAACTGCATTTCCGGCGTAAAATTTTCCAGAATCTGCGCCGCCTTTTCAGGCTTTAAATGGGCAAGGATCAGCGCAATGGTCTGGGGGTGCTCCGATCGCGTGAAATCCATCAGGACCTTGGGGTCTACGTCCCGGAGCTTTTCCGTGATCGGATTGTCATCGCAGCGGACGCTGGACACTTCACTGAGGATATTCTCGGCTTCAGCTTCCCCGACCGCCTTCATGACGATGTTCCTGGTGAAGTCGTCCCTCACGGAGATAAGCCTCCCCTTTTCCTTCGCAAGGGAACAGAATTCCTTGGAAATGGAAGAGATGGTATCCGATGAGATGGTGCTGACCCGGCTCATGAACTTTCCGAGACGTTTTATTTCCGAGGGCTTTAAATGCTTCATCACTTCGGAAGCGTATTCTTCCTCCAATGATAAAACCAGAATGGCAGCCTTTTCTTCATTCGTTATGCTTCCCATTTGTCACCACCCTGATCTCCCGTTCCACGGAGCCCTCTCGTCCTCTTTTCTTGAATGGATTCCCCGCGTTTCATTTCAGCCAGTTCCGCAGCAGTTCCGCAAAAGCCTTGGAATCCTCCACGGCCAGTCTTCTCGTCCATTCCACTTCGCTCAGTTCCTTCTCATGGGCAGACACCAGATCCAGGGAGGGGGGGCTTCCATTCAATTCAATGACGTCCGCCGGAAGCGCCTGGTTTTCGACGGCCCTCTGGGAAGTCTGTCCGGCCAGGCCCCGGATGAGGGGACGGATGACAAAGAAGAAGGCAAGAATCACGGCGATCAGAAGAAGCAGATATTTGATCAGCGAGGAGTGCTGAACCAGGCCGTCTCCAAGCCAGGAGCCACCGCTGTCGCCTTCTTCCGAATCCAGCTTTTTGAACGGCATATTGGTGACGGCGACCTGATCGCCCCGGGCGGCGTTGAACCCTGCGGAGGTTCGAACGAGGCTCTCGATGGATTCGATCTCCTTTTTGTCCCTGGGCTGATAACTCTCGGCGCCTTCCTTATCCTTGGTGTAGACACCGTCAACCAGAACGGCGATGGAGAGCTTCCTGATCTCGCCAACGGGCATGACCGTTTTGGTGACGGTTTTGTTGATTTCATAATTGATGATCTCATCCAGCCTCTCCTGCCCCGCGCTCGAATTGGCCGCCCCGGAATTGGCCGTTTTCTCGGACTGCTTCTGGGTGCTCCGTACAACCGGAGATTCCGGATCATAGGATTCTTCCGTCTTTTCAGCCACGCGGAAATCAAGGTCAGCGGACACTCGAACTACAGCCTTGCCCCGCCCGACGACATTTTCCAGGAGGGATTGAATTCTGGCGGCCGTGTCCTTTTCAAGATTGCGCTGAAATTCAATCTGTGAACCGGACAGGCCGGAAATCCCCGCCTCTCCTTTCAGCTTGGATAAGATGCTGCCTTTATTATCCACAATAATGACGTCTTCCGCATTCAAGCCCTCCACACTGCTCGCCACCAGATGAACGATTCCATCGATCTGCGAGGCACCGAGTGAGCGGCCCGGCTTCATCTTGAGGGTGACGGAAGCGGTCGCCTTTTTCTCTTCACTGACAAAAAGCGACTCTTTCGGCAGGGCAATATGGACCCGACAGGATTCTATTTCCTCCAATCCCTTGATGGTTCTCGCCAACTCGCCCTGGAGGGCGCGCCGATAATTCATCTGCTGCTCGAATTCCGTAACTCCCAGGTTTTTCTGGTCGAAGATCTCGAAGCCTACCCCGCCGCCCTGCGGCAAACCCGACCCGGCCAGCTCCAGGCGAAGCTCTGAAACCCTCTCTTGAGGAACCAGGATCGTATCTCCCGACGAGGTCACTTCGTAGGGAAGCTTTTTCTCCTTGAGTTTTGTTACAATGGCGGATGCGTCTTCACCGGACAAATGGGAAAACAGGACTTTATATTCGGTGCGGTTCGCCAGGTACACCATCGCCGCTAAAGCGGTGAGCGTGATTCCAGCCGCAATGAGTATGGACCATCTCCTTGCCGGCGCCAGCTCCGTGAAGCTCTGCCGGAACTTCTCAAAGAAACCCAGAAGAGGTTGCATGCCGATAACAACTTACCCTTTCATGTGCCGAAGCAGAAAAACACTCATACCTGCATCCTCATGACTTCCTGGTAGGCATCTATGATTTTGTTTCTGACCTGCATCATGGTCTGGAAGGATATGCTCGCTTTCTCCAGGGCGATCATCGCCTCATGAATGCTGCCCGTATCATGCACCTGCACCTTGGATATCGCCGCATCAGCGTCATGCTGAAGCTTATTGATGTCATGTATGGTATTGCGGAGGACATCGCCAAACGAAGACGCTCCTTCATTCCCTTCTCCCCCGGTCTTCTTCTCCGAAAGAGCGGACGGCGGCATCAGCTTGCCCTGGACCGATAAGTCGTTCATTTCTTCACCTCTTCAACTCAGGCTGCCTTTCTTCCCTTCGCCTCCGGCTACAGATCGAACGGCCGTCGACGCGGTCTCCGGGAAAAGGGTTCATCCCGCATGGCGTTATTTCCCGATGTCCAGTGTTTTAAGGGCCATGTTCTTGGTTGCGTCAAAGGCTGTAACGCAGGCCTCGTAAGCCCTGCTTGCCGTGATCATGTCCGTCATTTCCGTTACGACATTGACGTTGGGCATCTCCACATTGCCCTGTTCATCGGCATCCGGGTGGGATGGATTGTAGACCTTTTTCGCGTCCGCCCGGTCCTGGATTACCTCCTTCAGGGAGACCTCCTGCACGGCGTCCCTCAACTTATCTCCGAAGCTGAATTTTTTGTTCACATTTTCCGAAGAGAACACGGCGATCTTGCGCCTGTACGGCCCTCCCTCGGGCGTGCTGGTTGTAGAGACATTGGCCAGATTGCTCGCTATGACATCCATTTTTGACCTTTGAGCGGCAAACCCGGAACTGCAGATGCGAAACGACGTCAGAAAATCCATTTTATTTCGTCTCCTTCAATACGGTGCTCAACCCCTTGAACTTGCGCGCCAGCATTTCAACGGTCAGGTTGTACATCAGGTGGTTTTCGGCCAGAGAGGTCATTTCGTCATCCATCTTCACCTTGTCTCCCGTTTCCACGACCTTGAAATCCTTGTCCGAAATCTCGTCCTGAAGGGCAGGCAGATGTTTTTTATCCGTCTTCGCGAGGGCCAGGCTGTTCACATCGGCCAGGGCCTTGTCCAGGGTGCTCTTGAAGACGTAATCCTTCGGCCTGTAATCAGGAGAATCCATATTGGCGATGTTGGACATAACCACTTTGTTTCTTGAAGAACGATATCCAAGCATCCCGGACAACATCCCAAAGGTCTTGTTGAATAAAAAATCCATCTTTTCCCCCTCTGTTCAGAGACGATTCAAGCAAGGCATGTACCATCCTGGAGAAAAGGTTCCAGGTTAACGCTACTCCGAACCCTTTAACGAATATTCCTGGAGTTTGTTTCTCATGGTCCTGACACTGATGCCCAATATTTCCGCCGCCTTTGTTTTGTTGCCCTTCACCTTGTCCAGCGTGTTGAAAATGAGTTCCTTTTCCATCTCCCAGATCGTCATGTCCCTGGAAAAGTCGATTTCAGGAATTCCATCGGCAATCTCTTCCCGGAAACGGGACATTTTTTCCCCGGGCGGGTCATCGGACCCGACATCCTCCAGATAAAGATGCTCCGGCAATACCGCATCCCCCTGGCAGACCAGCACCGCCCGTTCAATGACATTTTCCAGTTCCCGGACATTGCCCGGCCAGTCGTAGGCGTTCAGGCGCTTCAACGTGCTGTCGTCCAGCACCGGCAAGGGCCTTCCGTTCAGATTGGCGTATTTCTCCAGGAAATGACGGCCAAGGCATTCAATGTCGCCCCTCCTTTCCCGCAAGGGCGGAATTTTCAGCGGGATGACATTGAGCCGATAATACAGGTCATCCCGAAACGCCCTGTCTTCAACGGCTTTCCGGATGTCTGCATTGGTCGTGGCGATGATCCGCACGTCAATGGGAAAGGGCATCTTTCCACCCACCCGGTCGATTTCCTTCTCCTGGATGACCCGCAGCAGTTTCGCCTGCAGGTGCGGGCTCATTTCGGTCACCTCATCAAGAAGCAGCGTCCCCCCGTTCGCCAGCTCGAACTTTCCGATTTTCCGCTGCATCGCCCCGGTGAACGCCCCTTTTTCATAGCCGAACATTTCACTTTCCAGGAGATTTTCGGGAATGGCGGCGCAATTGACCGCCACAAAGGGCATGTGCTTCCGATCGCTGTGGCGGTAGAGGAACCGGGCGAACAGCTCTTTTCCCGTTCCGCTCTCCCCCTGGATCAGGACGCTGGATTTGCTCTTGGCCACCGTCTTGAGGAAATCGAAAATGCCCAGCATTCTGCCGTCCTGTGTGATGATCTCCCGGTCGGCAGCCGGGATTTTTCGTTCCGCCCGGCCTCCCTTTTCGTCCTTACCGCCCTGGGTGGCCAGGACGTTCTTGACGACGAACTCGATGTCCTCAAGGGAAAAGGGCTTCATTATGAAATCGGAGGCCCCTTCCTTCATCGCCTCCACCGCGGTGTTAACGGTTCCATAAGCGGTGATGAGGATCACAGGGCTTTCCGGAGAGATCTTTTTGATGCTTTTCAAGACTTCCATGCCGCTCATTCCGGGCATTCTCATATCCGTAATGACCGCTTCGAAGGCACCGGCCCTGAACTTATCCAGGGCTTCGATGCCGTTGGCCGCAGCCTCGACAAGGTATCCGCAGCTTTCCAGGGTTTCGCAGAGAGCCATTCTCATGGAGGTGTCGTCATCAACAACCAGTATGTGCGTTTCTTTCATTCTTTTCCCATCCGGATCTTTCTAAAAGTCCATCCCCTTCGTGACGGAGGCCGCCGCCACTTCACCCCCCGGCCCCCTGGAGCGCATTCCCCGATCCGTCAGGGGCAGGAGAATGTGCACCGTCGTTCCCTTCCCTTCGGCGCTTTCCACATGGATGTATCCCCGATGCATTTCGATGATGGTGTGGACGATGGCCAGTCCCAGCCCCGATCCCTCTTCCCTGGTCGTAAAGAAGGGGTCAAAGATCCTGGGCAGCGCCTCCCCGGCGATGCCGGTTCCGGAATCGACGATCGTGATTTCGATAAAGGGCTCATCCGCCTCCTGCTCCTGGCCGGGGTCCGGGTAGCAGGTTTGAAAGCAGAGGATCCCCCCCTGTTGATCCAGAGACTGCAGCGCATTGAGGATCAGGTTGAAAAACGCCTGTTTCAGCATTTCAACATCCCCTTCAATCCAGGGTTCATCTTCTGAAAAGGCCGTTTTGACCAAGACGTTTTCCCGGTCGATCATGGGCTCGCAAAATCCAAGAAGCTCCTTCAAAAAAAGGTGAAGGGAAATCTGCTGCAAAATCAAATTGCGGTTTTTTGTGAAGAGAAGAAGATTGGATATTTTGTTGTCCATCTTTTTAACGGACGAGATAATCCTTGAAATACGATCCTTTTCCCTGTCCCCCTTTAATTCCTTCAATAAAAGCGAGGCGTACAATTCGATGCTTCCCAGGGGGTTTCGAATTTCATGGGCGATATTGGCCGCCATTTCACCCAGGGCTGCGAATTTTTCGGACCGTTTGGCCATGCTTTCCAGTTTTTCAATGCGGGTGATGTCGCGAAGGATAAAAACGGTTCCCATTTTCCGCCCGCCCGATTTGATCGGCGATCCCGTTACTTCAAGAAGGCGGTCTTTGAAGCTCATGCGGGCGCTTCTTCCCTTCGGGTGGGATTTGTTCAGAAAAATATCCATCCATTCGTTCGAAGGAAGATCCTCGAAGAGGACACGAAGATGTTTCCCAAAAACGCTCTCCTGGGAGTTTCCCAGAAAAGTTTCCGAAGCGGCGTTCAGCACCTGGATTTCATCGTCCAGATTGGTCACAAGGACGCCGTTGGTTAAACTTTCCAGGATATTCTGCAGATAACCCTTCATCTCCTCCTTCTCGGAAAGCGTTCTCAGCAGTTCCTCATTTTTTGCCTCCAATTCACGGTTCAGGCTTTCAAACTTCTTCTCCAGACGCGCAAAGGCCTGCTGGATATGCAGAGTCGCCTGATTGAACCCTTCAAAGGATTTCTGAAGGGAAGAAATATCGTTCATGACCCAACTCCCGCACGTTCAATTCTTCTCTAGATAATCGCGATTGCTCCTGGACCACGCCTGGTCGGCAACCCAGTAATCCACGACTTTCGGCCAGAAGGCATCGCCGCTTTGCTCCTTCAGCTGGGCAAAGCTTTTTCCCGCCATGGCCCCATCGTTCAGTTTATGGTAGCTCTGCCCCATCCGAAAGAGGGCCCACATCGAGGATTCCCTGTGCCTGATCCCCGGAAAGGCCTGTGAATACATGGCCAGACCGTTCTGATAATCGCCGGTTTCATAATAACAATCCCCCATACCCGCGCAGACATCGGCAACAAACCCCTGGTCGCATTTCTGTGGATCCTCGCGGCACGCGTCCAGAATTTCCCGATACCGGCTGACGGCCGAAGAGCAGAGTCCTTGATGTCTCAAGGCATGGGCATAATTTCTGGAGATCGGAAGAAAATCAGCACGGCCCTTTGCCTTGATCAGTTCTTCATACAGGGGGATCACCCTATCGTACCGGCCTTTCCCGTAGAAATAATCCGCCAGATTCCGCCTCGCCGCATCTGCCGCGTCACCGCCATTCCTTGCAAGCTCCGCCAGCAGGGCTTTCCATTTTTCATCGGTCATTTCCCCCTGGCTGCGGTCGGACTCCAACATGATGAGATCCGAAACGGATGTCTCCATCGCCTGATTGTTCTTTTGCTTCAGGCGGTCCAAAAGGGCCACGGCGTCGGCTTTCAGCCCTGTTTTCCACAGGCTGTCTCCAATCCTGAAGAACATTGCCGTCGACTCGGCGGACAGGGGCACCTTGTTGCGTACCCGGTAATAAAGGTCCGCGACGGCGAGAAAATCCCCCCCTGCCCGGGCTTCCTCGATCAGGTGGGTTGCATTCAGAACAAGATAGGCCCTGCTCTCCTGATGCAGACGTCCATGGGGAAAGGCATCGAGAAGCCTGCAGTACAGTTCGAGGGACTCCTTGAAGCGGCCGGACTTACACAAGGCGTACCCTTTTTGATACAAAAGCCACTCCTCCCGATAGCCCCCGGGATATTTTGTCCGCATCCAATCGTAGGTTTCTATGGGATTTTTGAAGTAATCCCGTCCCGCCATGCAGGCGTTGAACTCCGCCTTCGGATCCATGACGCCGATATTCGCCATGAAAAGGATGCCTTCATTCGCCTCCAGGGTATTCGGATAGGACTCCAGAAGCAGGCTGAACACTTTCAATGCCGTCGAAAAGCGGCCGCCGAAATAGTGGGATCTCCCCAAGTTGTACAAGGCGTTCTTTCTCAGATCACCGTCCGGCTGGAGGTTGAAGCACAGAAGAAACAGGTTTGCCGAACCCGTGTAATCCCCCTGAGAAAACCGGTAGAGCCCCAGATCATGCAGGATATCGGTGGTCAGCCCATCAAAGGAACTCCACTTGTTCAGCGCATTCCGATACCAGGCATCCCCCTCCGGCCTTTGATTCGTCTGCCGCAGGCAATAACCCAGGAGAAAAGACGCCTGGAACGCATAGGACCCATCGGGAGATAACGATAAATATTTCTTCAGCTTATCAATGGCATGGGCGTAGCGTTTTGTCTGATAGAGGATCTTCCCCATCCGAAAGAGCGCTTCCTGCCCGTAAGGAGAATCGGGATATTTCGATAGGACATTCGAATAGGCCTCGTAGGCCTCTTCGTAACTCCCCGTCCGTTCCAGGATGTCCGCCAGCCGGAAATTCGCCACATCATTTCCGCTGCGAGGGTCCGGGTAATGGCGGAGAATATTCCTGTAGGACTCAATGGTCTGCGATCCGTACTTCCCGCTCTCCTTTTCACCGAGAAAATAGAGGCAATCGGCGAGAAGCCGCAGGCTGCTCTCGTACAGGGCGGCGTCGCTTTTCTGACTCGAAAGGAGAGCGTTCAGCATGCCCGCTGCCTGCTGATACCGGTGGGCGTCGAATTCCGTCTTCGCCGCCTCATATTCGGAGCAGACAGGGCTCTGCCCGGCCGGGATCGAAGCCGGAGCGTCGCCCCCCTTGGAACCCGCCGGCGTTTCCGGTTTTCTGCCGTTTTCCGACGGCAGGAGTCTGCTGCTGAAGATGGCCTGCTTCATTCCGGAACCGGCACCTTTGGCTACCCGGGCGCTTTCACCCGCCCTCTGATCCGTGATGGGAACAACAGTCCCCCCGGCCGTTGCGCTTGACGCGCTGTGAGCCGGCTTTACGGCCTTCTGCGGTCGCTTTTTTTCCTTTGCCGGCGGGGACATCCGGTTTTGCGGCCGTTTTTCTTCGGCGAAGACCCGGTACCAGGTCCCCTTTCCAGGGATTTCGACTTCCTTGAAATAGGCCTCGATGCCTTTCGACTTCAGCCTGTCCCTTTCCTGAACGGCGCTCTCCATCTTCTGATAGGACGAAACCTGCCTGACCCGGCTGTTCTGATGTTCCGTTTCCGCCCGGCAGACGCCCTGCCCCCAGGCGGTGAGACTCAAGACCCAGAAGAAGAGAATGGCAATCCGGAGCATCCTGTCGGAGTTCCTCCATGGCAAAGTCATCATTCATCAACCCCAGCCGGAGAGCACGATATGGCCGCTTCTGCGGATGCTTTCGGAACCGCTGCACTGCAGATCACAGATTTCCCCCATCATTCAACGCATTGAAGAACCTCACAGGATCAAAGCAATGGCTATACCAGCTTCACCTGTCCCGGCAACCGCCTTCAGCCGCTGCAGGATGGCTCGGCGAATCCCCCGCGGCGGGCTTGGCGGCCGCCGGGAACCAACCTCGACGAGCCCTCGGACGAACCGACGGAACCGCGGAAATCCTCCAGGACCTCGGCCCCGCATGTTCCGCCATGAAGCCATTCCATTGACGCTCCGGGAAGATTCTCTCCCCGGCAGGCCGGAGATGCCGGCAGGAGAAAAAACGCTTTTCCGCTTCCTGCGGGCCTGGAATCTCACAGGCACCGGAATCCCGATGTCAATTGACTGACACAGAGGGGATTAACAGCGAGAGGATAACATGGACGTTCTTTTCAAGACGTGCTATATAAACGCCCATTCTCGAGGAGAATTTATGAACGATCAATCCCCCTGTCTGCCGGAAGAATCCCCAGAGGTTCCATGCTGAAGAAACGCCTCATTCCAATGATCCTCATCGTCGTCGTGGTTGCCGCCAGCCTGCTTGTCTATTTCGGGCAGCGGCAGAACAGCCGGCGGGAAGCCTACTATTCCGGAACGATTGAAAGTACGGACGCCCAGCTCGCCTTTCAGACCGCTGGCCGGGTTGCCGCCGTACACATCCGGGAAGGAGAAGCCGTCCGGGCGGACCAGGTGCTGGCGGAACTCGATACGGCGGAATGGAACGCCCGCCGCGATCAGGCCAGGGCCGCCGTGGACCGGTCCGAAAACAGCGTGAAGCAATTGGAAGTTCTCCTCAATCTGTACAGAACATCGCTGCCCGAGGACGTTGCGAAAGCGTCGGCCCAGGTGGATAACCTGAAATACACGCTGACCGATGCGGCCAGGAACAATGCACGGTATGCTCAGCTCTTTTCGCGGGGGGTGGTTTCGGAAAAGGAGCGGGATGCCGTAAGGCTTCGCTATGACAACGCCCGGGCCGCCCTGAGGGAAGGCGAGGCCGTGCTTGGAAAGGCCCGCAGTGAAATGCAGAAGATCGAAGCCACCCGGATGGAGCTCCAGGCCGCCCGTTCACAGGCGGAGGCGGCCCGGGCGGCCCTCGAGGAAGTGAACATCCAGAGGGCCTACACGACCCTGAGGGCCCCTTTCGATGGAATCCTGCTGAGCCGGAATGTCGAGCCGGGGGAAGTCGTCTCTCCCGGAAGGGAAGTCCTGACCCTGTCCAATCTTGCCACCGTCGATCTGAAGATCTTCGTCAGCGAGACGGAGATCGGAAAGGTCCGGCCGGGGCAAGCCGTCGATGTCAAGGTGGACACCTTTCCGGACCGCATCTTCAAGGGCAAGGTCTCCTACATCTCCCCGGAAGGAGAGTTTACCCCGAAGATCATCCAGACATTCAAGGAGCGGGTCAAACTGGTTTATCTCGTAAAGGTCGCCCTCCCGAACCCCGATTTCGTACTCAAGGCGGGGATGCCTGCTGATGCCTGGCTCCGATAACCCGATCATCCGAGTTGAAAAGGTCTCTCTGCGGTTCGGCGCCGTGACCGCGGTTTCGGAGGCCTCCCTTTCGGTGGCCGCGGGTTCCATGTTCGGCCTGGTGGGATCGGACGGGGCGGGAAAGACCTCCCTGCTGCGGATGATCGCCACCATGATCCAGCCCTCCGCCGGAACCATCACCATCGACGGCCTGGATGTTTCGACCCACCGGCGGCAGGTCCGGGACCGCATCGGTTACATGCCCCAGCGGTTCGGACTCTATCAGGATCTGACCGTTGATGAGAATCTCAAGTTTTTCATGGATATTTACGGGATCAGGGGAACGGAGGCGAAGTTGAGAAGAGAGCGCTACCTGGGCTTTTCCCATCTGCTGCCCTTCGCCCACCGTCCGGCGGGCCAGCTTTCGGGAGGAATGAAGCAGAAACTGGGCCTGGCCTCCGTTCTGGTTCACGAACCGAAAGTGCTGATTCTCGACGAGCCGACCAACGGCGTCGACCCCGTTTCCCGCCGGGAATTCTGGGACATGCTGAGGGTCATGCAGAACGACGGGATGACCATTCTGACCTCGACAGCCTACCTGGATGAAGGCGAGCAGTGCGACCAGGTTGCCATCATGCACCAGGCGCTGATCCTGGAGACCGCCTCGCCGCAAGCCATGCGATCCGGCTTTCCCAGCCTGGAAGAGGCAGTGATTTCCCGGATACAGGAAGTGGATGAGGAGCTCCGGAATGACTCCTTCCAACGATAAGGCCATTGTTGTAAAAAACCTGGAAAAGCGCTTCGGCTCCTTTACAGCGGTTGACCGGATCTCTTTCGAAGTCGAAAGGGGGGAAATTTTCGGTTTTCTCGGCCCGAACGGCTCCGGAAAGTCAACGACCATCCGCATGCTTTGCGGCATTCTCACCCCCACATCGGGAGAGGGCTACGTAGCCGGCCGCGACATCATTTCCCAGCCTGAAACGGTAAAGCAGGCAATCGGCTACATGTCCCAGCGCTTTTCCCTTTACGAGGATCTGACGCCCTATGAGAACATCCGTTTTTATCTCGGCGTCTACAAGGTCGCCCCCGGCAGGTGGAAGGAGCGAATCGCCTGGGTTCTCGAATTGACGCGTCTGCAGGCGGTCCGCGATGTCTTGACCCGAACGCTTCCCCCCGGCTGGCGGCAGCGCCTCTCCCTGGGGTGCGCCCTGCTGCACGATCCGGAGATTCTCTTTCTCGACGAACCGACCGCCGGTGTGGATCCCATTACCCGGCGGCATTTCTGGGATTTTATCCGCCGGCTCGCCGGGGATGGCATCACGGTCTTCATCACCACGCACTACATGGATGAGGCCCGTTACTGCGAAAAGATCGTCATGCTGAACGAGGGGCGGATCGTCGCGGCCGACAGCCCCGAAAACATCATCCAGTCGGCCTGCCCCGGAAAAAAGGAGGCGACGCTGGATGACGCCTTCGTGGCACTGATGGCCGGGCGCGGCGAACAGACGCCGTAAACAGGAATCGGCGATCCCGTACCTGCTACACGCCGGCGGCTGGAACCGGTCTGGCGCCTGGTTCTGAAGCGTCACAAAACTATGTTCCGGAGGAATTCGATCATGAAAAAGACCTTTTTGATTCTCTATAAACCCGGCCCGGCCTGGATTCCGGGACGCCACATCTTCGACCAGCCTCTCCAGGCCCATGGAGAGTACATCCAGAAGCATTATTTTGAGGGAAAAGTCCGGATGGCGGGTCCATTCCTGGACAGCAGCGGCGGGGCCTCCCTGCTCGAAGTGGAGGGCGGGGAAGCGGAGGCCCGCTCCATAGCCGAAAATGATCCGGCCGTCAAGGCCGGCCTTTTTACGTTTACGGTTTTCCCCTGGCATCTCGTTTCCTGGGAGAACTACGGGAAATAGCGGGCAGCGTCTCCGCAAACAGCGTTTGAAGAGGATTGCCTCATGAAGCCCTTCCGGCCGTGTTTCGTCCCGCTTTTCATGGCCGTCGGTTCCATCGGCATTCCGCCTTTTTTCATGAGTCTGGCGGAGGGCATCGAGTCCCGGAACGTCAGGAGAATCATTGCCCAATCCGTCATGATCAACCGCCGCGGGCTCTTCACCATCCCGGGCGGCGGAATCGCCGGATAGGAGGAGAGATGAATCCGGCAAAGGTCGAAGCGGTCATCCGCAAGGAATTCTATCACCTCCTCCGTGATGTCCGCAGCCTTTACCTGGCCTTTGCCCTTCCCCTGCTCCTCATCCTCCTGTTCGGCTATGCCCTCAGCCTCGATGTCAACCACATCCGGACGATCGTCGTGGATCACGATGCGACCCCCGCCAGCCGGGACCTGATCCGGAAGCTCGACTCCTCCTCCTATTTTGACGTCGTCGCCCATCCAGGGAGCATCCGGGAGGTCGACAGCTATCTGGACGAGGGGCAGGCCCTCCTGGCCATCGTGATTCCGCCGGACTTTTCGAACAACCTCGCCAGGGATCGCGAGGCACCGCTACAGGTCATTCTTGACGGCAGCGATCCGAATTATGCCAGTATCGCCAGGGGCTACATAAACGCCTTTCTGGAAAACCAGAATCTCCGGCTCCTGGACGACTTTCTCAACCGCCAGGGGAGAGAACCGATCCGCCCCCCCCTTGAGGGGAGGATCCGCGTCTGGTTCAACGAAGACCTGGAGAGCAGGAATTTCATCATCCCCGGAAACATCGCCGTCATCCTCATGATCGTCGGCGCCATGCTGACCTCACTTGTTGTGGCCAGAGAATACGAAAACGGCACCCTGGAAACCATCAAGTCGCTCCCCCTGAACACGGGGGAATTCCTTGCCGGGAAAGCCATTCCCTACTTCATCATCGGCATGATCGACGTCCTGATCGCCATCCTCATGGGGCAGTTCCTCTTCGGCGTGACCATGAAATCAAGCTTCTGGCTGATGATTCTCGCCTCCGGGCTCTACCTGGCCGTTGCCCTCACCCTCGGGCTCCTGATTTCCATCGTTCTCAAATCGCAGCTCGTCGCCAATCAGGTCGCCGTGCTGGTTACCTATCTGCCCTCCCTGCTGCTGTCGAACTTTGTGTTTCCGATTCTCAACATGCCCAGGCCCCTGCAGCTTCTGGCTCAATTCGTCCCGGCAACCTACTATATCAGGATTTTAAGCGGCGTTTATCTCAAGAACCTCGGATTTGCCCAGCTGTGGTTCTCCTTGCTCGTTCTGCTGATCATGTTCCTGGTTTTGGCCCTTGCGAGTTTCTTCGCGCTGAAGCGGGAGGGAATCTAGAATGAGCTGGCTGCGCATCCGGGAACTGGTCCGGAAAGAATTTATTCAGCTGTTCCGTGACAAGCGTAACCGTCCCCTTCTGATCATTACCCCCATCATTCAGCTTTTGATTTTCGGATACGTGGTCAATTACGACATCAGGAACATCCGGCTGGCCCTCATGGATCAGTCACAGACCGTGGAAAGCCGCCAAGTCGCCGATTCCTTCAGCGGAAACAGAATCTTTCAAATCCGCTACCGGCCGGAAAATGATGCCTCCCTGGAAAAGCTCCTTCTTCAGGGAAAGATCGATCTGGCCGTGAAGATCCCCCCCGATTTCAGTTCGGAAATCCGGAAAGGGCGGACCGCCCGGATTCAGATCCTGGCGGACGGAACCATGAGCAATATGGCCTCCATCCGGATCGCCTACACCATGCTCGTCCTGGACCGGCTGAACCGGCAGCTGATCAGGGAGCTTCACCCGCTGCGGATGGACTACGGCCGCATCGATGCCCGCGTTCGCACCTGGTACAACCCCAATCTGGACAGCCAGAATTTCTACGTTCCCGGCATTGTGGCCTTCGTCGTCATGCTGATCTCCCTCCTCTTTACCTCCATGGCCATCATCAAGGAAAAGGAGGCGGGAACGATGGAGCAGCTGATGGTAACGCCGATTTCACCGGTTGAACTGATTCTCGGCAAGACGATTCCCTACATCGTGATCTCTCTTTCCCAGATGGTCATCGTCACGGCCATTGCCGTCTTCTGGTTCGAGATTCCCCTGGCGGGCAGCATTCTTCTTCTCCTTCTTGCCGCCTGCCTGTTTCTGCTCAGCACGCTGGGAATCGGACTCTTCATTTCCACGATTTCCGGAACGCAGCAGCAGGCCATGATGACGACGTTCTTCGTGATCCTCCCCTTTTTCATGCTCAGCGGCTTCGTTTTCCCCATCGACAACATGCCTGAAACCGTTCAATGGCTGACCCTGCTCAATCCGCTTCGCTATTTTCTGGTCATCATCCGGGGGATTTTTCTCAAGGGGGTGGGGATGGAGATCCTGTGGCCTCAATTTGCCGCCATGGCGGTCCTGGGGCTGGCCGTTTTTGTCGGCGCCGTCGCCCGGTTCCGGAAGCGGCTTGACTGAAACCGGCGCCGATGGACCGTCGAAATCCCGGCGCTTCTCCAGACTTCAGACCTCTCAACGGTTCACCCCTTCGATAAACTTTTGATTTGAAAAAGAGAAAGAAATCGTTGTACCCTCGCTGTCGTCCGCCCATCCACAGGCGGATTTGACCAGGAAAGGCGACGATCAACAAAGGCGATGCGCCCATGTTCCCTTGCTGCCGTCTGCCGTTCCGCCAGGCGGAAGAGCTCGGACTTTGTTGAAAGAATTCGGATGATTTTTTTAACTTCATGATTGTTGATCCCTGCCGTCGGCAGGGAACGATTTTTCAGCAATACGTAAAAGGATACCGTGTTATGAAAGGCGAGAACAAAACCAAACTACAGCGTGTCAATGATTCGGATACCATGATTGAACTCCTTCAGGAATCGGAATCCGGAGGTCACTATGACAAACCCGTCGAACAGAGAGGAGACTCACCAGACAAGGAAATGCTTCGCTTCGAAGGATCTTTGGACGATTTGGAGCTTTCCTCCGTCATCGATGTTCCGAGCATTCATTCCCTGATGGACAGCTTCCAGAAGTTTGCCGGCATCCCCTTGGCGATCGTCGACCTCAAGGGCAGGGTGCTGGCCGGCCCGGGATGGGGAGAGATCTGCCGGAGATTCCATCGGATGCACCCCGAAACCTGCAGGAACTGCATCGAAAGTGATATTGAGCTGTCCTCCGGCATACCGGAAGGCAAGTACCGGCTCTACAGGTGCAAGAACAACATGTGGGAGATTGCGACCCCGATCGTGGTGGCCGGCAGGCACATGGCCAACATCATTTCCGGGCAATTCTTCTTCGATGATACCCCCCCCGATGAGGAACTGTTCCGGTTGCAGGCCAGGAAATACGGGTTTCCTGAAGAAGAGTATCTTGCGGCACTGGAAGCGGCTCCACGATTCAGCAGAAAATCCGTGGATGCCGGAATGGCGTTTCTCATGAAGCTTGCCCGGATGTTTTCCCAGCTCAGCTTCAATAATATGAACCTGAAGCGGCTGGCGGCGGATCGGAATACCCTGGTGGATTCTCTCAGGGCGGCAGAGGAAAAATACCGGGGGATTTTTGAAAACGCCATTGAAGGAATGTACCGTACATCCCCTGAAGGCCGATTTCTTGAAGCCAACCCGGCGATGGCCAGGATCTTCGGCTATGATTCGCCGTCGGAATTGATGAGCAGGGTGACCGATGCAGGCAAGCAGCTCTACGCCGACCCTGAAGGCCGCACGGAATTTGTTTCGCTCCTGGATCAGCAGAACAATGCAAGCGTTGAAACGCAAATGCGCCGGAGGGATGGCAGCCTGTGCTGGATACACCTGCGAGGTCGAACCGTTCGCACCGCGGAGGGGAAAATCCGTTATTACGAGGGTTTGCCGAAGATGTTACCGAGCGCAAAACTGCCGAGGAGACGCTGAAGCAGTACGGCAGCCACCTAGAGGCGTTGGTTAAAGAGCGCACCTCCCAGCTTGAAGAAAGAAACCGGCAATTGAATTTGGAAATCGCAGAGCGCAAGCGGGTTGAGGAAATTTTGTGCGAATCGGAAAATAAATACCACACCATTTTTGAAAACACGGGGACAGCCACCCTGATTGTCGAGGATAATACGACCATATCCCTGGCGAACAAGGAGGTTGAGCGCCTGTTTCATTACACGAGAGATGAGCTGGAAGGGAAGAAAAGCTGGAAGGATTTCAAGCTGCAGGAGGATATTGAACAGTTGATGGAATATCATCGCCTGAGAAGGGTGAATCCGGAAGCGGCCCCCAAGAACTATGAGATGAAAGTGATTGACCGATTCGGTTCGCTTCGGGATGTTTATGTGACGGTTTCCATGATACCGGGAACCTCGAAAAGCGTAGTTTCTCTTTTGGAAATCACCCACCTCAAGAACATGGAAAGGGCCCTCACGAAAAGTGAAGCCTTATACCGAAATCTGTTCGAGAATGCTTCGATCGGCATGTTTCAGACCTCTCCTGAGGGCGGCTTCCTTCGGTGTAACAAGGCTTTCTCCGAAATGCTCGGGTATGAATCCCCGGAGGAAGTGGTTTCCTCCGTTTTCAACACGGCCACCAATCTCCACACAACCCCCGAAAACCGGGATCTGATTCTTTCCACACTGGAGGAACGTGAATGGTTTTATGGAGAAATCCCCCACATTCGCAAGGATGGAAGTATTATGATTGGGAAAATGGCAATCCGGCGGATGCTCAACTCAGACGGAACGATAGCCTATCTGGAGGGGATTGCGGAGGATATTACCGAAAAGAAAAAGGTGGAGGAACAACTGAAAAGATACGCAGAGGAAATCACCGACCTCTACGAGAATGCACCCTGCGGCTACCATTCCCTCGCAGAGGATGGAACCTATCTTCGCGTCAACAGGACGGAACTTTCCTGGCTTGGATATTCCCGCGAGGAGATGGTCGGAAAGATGAAATTTTCCGATCTGCTGCCGGCTGAAGAAAAGGCCCTGTTCATGACGAAATTTTCTGACTTCAAAAAGCGGGGCTGGGCGCGTGACCATGAGTACACCGTTATTCGAAAGGATGGCAGCCGATTGCCCGTACTCATCAACGCAACGGCGGTCTCGGATGAAAATGGCCGTTATCTGATGAGCCGGGGTTCTTTGTTCGACAATTCGGACCGGAAGCATGCCGAAGAGTCGTTGCTGGAACGGGAGAAAGAGTTGAGGGTCAAGGCGCAGAATCTTCAGGAGGTCAATACGACCTTGAACGTTCTGCTGGACACCATCGAAAAGGATACGGAAGAACTCAAGGAACGAGTGACCACCAACATCCGGGAGCAGGTTCTACCCTATCTGGAACAGCTGAAAAAGACGCCGTTGGATGAAGTCCAGAGGGGGTTCCTTCAGATAGCGGAAAATCGTCTGGACGAGATAGCTTCACCCTTTGTCAAGAAGTTGACCTCAAGATATTTGAATCTTACGAAAAGGGAAATTCAGATTGCCACTCTGATAAAGGACGGCAAGACAACCAAGGAGATCGCGGAAATCCTGGATGCAAAAAAGCGCGCGATTGATTTCCATCGGGAAAACATCAGGAAGAAGCTTGGATTGAAGAACAAAAAGAGCAATCTTCAGATATTACTGCGCTCTTTTTCGTAGAGGAGGAAGATGGGAAAGGGTCAAGGCTCTGCCTTCAACACCTCAGGCAGACTCTGCCCTCTTCTCAATGACAGTCCGTATCTTCTCGATGACTGTGGACGTCCCGTCTATTTGATTGAACTCGCTTGACAGCGTTTGCGCCGCCGCGGGGACGGCGGCGGACATTTCCTTTAATGTTTTCAAAACAAGATTCGGCTTGATCCCGATTGATTCGCTGAATCGTTCCCAGTGTTTCCTAATCATCCAGAACGGTCTGTTCTCACCACCTATCCTCATGGCCTGTTTGTCCATCAAATCAGGATAGACCTGCGTGCAGATCAGATCGTAAAAAGGCGCGAGTCGCGGCCCCCGGTCCGTAAAAAGCATGGCCAGATTCTTAGCATGAGCGTCGGCATTGCCGATCAGGACATTGAAGATCATCCACCGCAAAAGGGCCATTCGATCGGCGGCGGGACGGATACTTTTTTCGTGCAGTAAGGTAAAACACTGTTTTAAAGACGGGCCGCCTTCACTTTCGTATTTCTGTTCGGGGAGAAATCCCAGGGCCTGGCAGAAGTCTTCCTGGTGCAGACGCACGATGCGGCCATCCGTGTCTTTGCTGCGGTCATAGCGCGCGATGATGAAAATCCGATCAAGACCCCGACGGATTGTAACCGGCGGAACCGACAATCCCATTTTGTGTGCGAGCATCATGCAGAAGGCTTCATTCCCAACCGTATCCTCCAGATCCCTGATCGGCGGTTTCATGATATGGCTGCTGGGCGCATTTCCCGTGGCGATGAAGATGCGGCGGTCTTCCATGTAAACAGGCAACTTGTTCTGCGCGCCGGCCAGCGAAAGTCGAATTCCTTCGATTCCGGCAAGCAGCGGTCTTCGGGGAAGCTCGATGATCATCCGGTGCAGTTCTTCTCCATGGAGTTCCCGATAGCCGGGTTTCATGGCGGGAGCCATTCCCTCGGGCATTACGGATACCGCCCCCGCGCACTCCCCGCCGATGCCGTTCAACAAGGCAAAGTCATTGCTCTCAGAAATTCTCAAGCGTTGGGCAATGGCCCGTTTGACTTCAGCCTCCGGCAGGAGATTGGAAAAAAAAGGGCGGGCGGCGTCATCAGGGTATGTCTCCTCTCTCAAAGGAAGGTGCAGCGACAAGGGAATGGAACCCTTCTGATGTATCCATTCCGTGTCATATTGAAACACAAAGCGTCTTTTATCATCCAGCCAGAGCCGTCCGACTTTTTGATCCCAGAGATAGACATCCAGGCCAGGGTTATCCATGCCGACCACTTTACTCATTCGGCCAATTCCTTGCTTCGATGTAAACATCGAGCCC
The DNA here is from genome assembly GCF_040768185.1 of Syntrophus sp. (in: bacteria). Classification (NCBI taxonomy): domain Bacteria; kingdom Pseudomonadati; phylum Thermodesulfobacteriota; class Syntrophia; order Syntrophales; family Syntrophaceae; genus Syntrophus; species Syntrophus sp. (in: bacteria). The sequence continues at coordinate 48,325 of NZ_JAXGNC010000005.1, forward strand.
CAGCGCCGTCAGAACCTGCAGGACTTTCCCAAGCTGCGCCGTCGCTTTGCCGTTTTCCAAATCGGACATGAACCGGTACCCGACACCGCATAAAGCTGCTGCATCGGCCAGTGTCAAATCGTCTTCCCTGCGTTTTTCTCTGACAGCTGTGCCAATATCCGCCACTGTCGTTGCTTTGTGTTTCACATTTCTTTCCTCCATAATTCCCTTTCGGGAACAATAATCGTTCAGAGAGGAATCGTCAAGAAATATATTCCCGATAGGGAATAATAAAAAGATTGAATGTTTTCATGCTCTCAAACATTACCGGACGGGCATACAAAAGACACGTTCTCGTGATCAGATCAAGAAAGTGGTCGGAAGGCGTAAAATACTTACAACATGTTGTATTTATTATTATAGCATCACAAAGTGTGATATGTGGGTTTTGTTCCCCAACAATACCCCTTTCCCGCACGGGGTGACGCGATATGCCAGATTGTAACAGACAACATTTCCGGTAAAAACCAGATCCATCAGTTCTTTCAAAATCAGAAAATCGGTAATCTGCGAAAGCGCAGTAACATCGACAAGGAAAAGGGGATTTCTCCTGTCGTTGTGTTCCGCATGCTGTTCACCCTGGTTTTTACCGGCAAGAACCTGTACCGCACCCTCGAAACAGGAGGAAGCTGTGGCATGGCCAAAGACACGGTGTATCGCCTTCTCAACTCAGTCCATACCCATTGGAGAAGATTCCTGCTGTTGTTGAGTGCTCAGGGAATCCAAGAGGAGCTTAAACCACTGGCCGGCGCCGCCAACATGAAGGTGCTGATCGCCGATGATACGCTTCACCGGTGCAATCGGAGCACTTTCCCATGACGATGCCCGTAGAATGGTCCAAAAGTACATCACGTATTACAATGAGACCAGGCTGCACAGCGCCATCGGGTACGTTTCCCCCTTGGACAGACTTGAAGCCAGAGACATAGAAATCTTCAAAGAGCGAGACAGAAAACTGGAAGCAGCCAGAGAGCTGCGAAAACATCAACGACAGAGGAGCTATTCTGAAATCAATCCTTCAGGAGAAGCCTTTGTATGTTAAAACAAGTGGGGTAAAAGTCCATTTCCGGCTGCGGCGGGACACAGGCCGAGCGGCGGCACAGAACTAAAATGGTTTCAGACCGATAAAAACTATTGCAATGTATAACACCAAGTATTATATTCCGTCTAAGGATTGGAGGAGCTGAGTGCGGATATTCAAAACCAAGTGGTTTACACGCTTTGCACGAAAAGAGGATCTCAGCGATAAGAAACTGGCGGATGCCGTCCAGGAATTAGAAAATGGCCTGCATGACGGTGATCTTGGGGAAAACCTTACCAAAAAGAGGCTGGCACGTGCAGGCGAGGGAAAAAGAGGCGGCTACAGAACAATTGTTGTCTATCGCGCAAAAAATCGAGCCGTGTTCGTGTATGGTTTTCCGAAGAGCACAAAGGCCAATCTGAGCGCCGTGGAATTGGATGTATACCAAAAAATGGCGTAAATATTAATGAGTTTCAATGATGATGGCATAACCAAAGCATTAAACGCAGGTGAATTAGAGGAGGTAAACTACCATGGCGAAAAAATATCAGAGTGAAGCGCTTGAAGCGCTGCACGAGACGGCGACCGGCCTACATCGCCTTGGTCTGATAGACACAAAGACGATGCGTGATTTCGATGTATCTTGCCTGACGAGCGTAGAAAAGCTTTCGGCGAAGGAAATCGCGGCAGTCAGAAAAAAAGCAGGGGTCAGCCAAGCCGTATTTGCAAAATATCTGAATGTGACAGTTGGCTTGGTGAGCCAATGGGAAAGAGGAGAAAAAGAGCCGCGTGGCCCCTCTCTTAAGCTGCTTGCCCTAGTGCAGAAAAAAGGCCTAGAAGCAATAGCCTAAAACAGATTTAACCCTTCCTCCTACAAGTTGAAAGGTCAAACTCTAAGCTCATGCCGAATAATGAAGCCTTTTCACGCGTAGTGATTGATGCCCAGCTCGCCGATCAAGGATGGAACACGCAGGACCCGAACAGTGTCCGCTATGAATATATCCTGCCGGACGGGACGCGAGCGGATTATGTGCTCTGTGATCGTCATGGACGTTCAGCGGCTGTAATTGAGGCCAAGCGCTTCTCCACTGCTGGCCTCGGTGTGGCATGAATTCGATAGCGACCCACGCCGCCTCGGCGGCGCTTTGAAGTAGAGTAATTTATCGAACTTACTCAGAGGATTCTGATTGGGTGTTGGGGAATTTCCATGTTACCCTTTTCTATGACAAAGATTGACATTTAATGTTATTCTTTATATAAAGAAAAAAGGAGGTAAGTCATGAACATTTCCCTTACGCCGCAGCTTGAAGAACTGGTTAAAGCAAAAGTCGCCAGTGGGCTTTATGGCTCTGCAAGCGAAGTCTTGCGCGAAGCCCTGCGCCTTCTCGAAGAACGAGACCGAATCCACGCCATTCGTTTTGAAGAACTGAAGATGGCAATCAAGAAAGGCTTGGAGAGCGGTGAGCCAACACCTTTAGACGTGGAAGCCATAAAAGCGCGGGGCCGCAAGCGGCTTGCCGCTCAACAAAAGAAGGCAACCGGCTAATGCCGAGGATTATCAAGCACCCCGAGGCTGAAAACGATCTTGACGAGATTTGGTTGTATATTGCCCAGGACAGCCCCGACCATGCGGATCAATTTCTTGATGAAATCGAGGAAACTTGCCAAAAGCTTGCACGGTTTACAGAGATGGGCCGGAATCGGGATGACCTCCACCCCGGCTTGCAAAGTTTCCCTATTGGTAAATATCTGATTTTCTACATGCCGATTAAGGGGGGTATTGCGATTGTCAGGGTCCTGCATGGCATGATGGATATTGAGGCTTTATTTTAAGATTCCGCACAGCCATCCAATCCGGCCGTGAGTCATTAGGACAAGAAAAATGATGGCTGTGATGATGGCTGCCTGTGTATATCTATCTGGGGTTTTTTTCATCGTTCCAGAAGCCTTTCCATTGTCCTGTCAATAGCTTTGTCTTTGGCTATATCACGAACCTTTTCCGCCGCTTTCAAGACATCCTTGCCGTCATACACCACATCCCGAAGCCGTAGCATTGGGGGTACTCCCTGCTCTGTCGCAGGGACGAGGTATTTCTGTCCACTTTCAAGATTTTCAATCCGGTGATAGTTTTTCCCCTGAACCTTGATGTCGCCCCAATATTCGCCCGTGATCGGCTCATTCAGACGGCCTTTGGGAACTTCCAGGTAGCTTTTTCCCGAGACGGAGATTTCCTTGAACTTGTCCGCCTCTCTTTCAAGGGTTTCATAACCTCGATGGTTGGCAAAGTCCTCTCCCAGCGATTTTGTATTCCTCTTTTCCACCGAATGGACCAGGGCTTCACGGTTCTTGAAATCATTCCTGCCGTAATAATCGTTGCATCTTCCCGGTGTCTCGACATCGAGACGTAAGTCAAATGCTTGTCAAATCGCTTGGTGGCCAGGACAAAAGAGCGGTCAACCGTGGTGCCTTGAGATTTTTCCTTATCAGGAATTTCACCCCCGACGTTTATTGCATGTTCCATAATTTCCAAACTCTTCAAAATGTTTCCTCGCATCGATCGTCCTCCTTCCTTAGCTGTTGAATGATCTTCTTTTGTTCATGTTGGGAACGGCCTTTTCTATGGCATCAAGCCGCTGTTCGATATCATTCAATTCCTTCACCTTCAGGACATAGTCGATGATCTTGATCGCGGTAATTAGGTTTTTCTCCTTTTATAGGGTATCCAGTTTACCTTTTTCGGGGTATCCTACGGAATATCTACCCCGAAAAAGTGCGTCTATAGATGGATTTTGCTGGACAACCCCCGACAGGAGATACAAAAAAGACTGATTAATCAAGGCTTTTTATACTGTTTTGGATTGTATCGGATTATAATTGGCGGAAGTGCATGGGAATCGAACCCACCTGGGACGGTTTTAGCGCCCCACACCGGATTTGAAGTCCGGGAGGCCCACCAGTGACCTTGGCACTTCCGTTGGAAAAGAGTAAAGCGGGTAATATGGACGTTCTTTTTGAGAGGGGGTATTAAACCCCAACAGGCGATGCCTGTCAACCATTATCTCTCTTGGAAATATTCCGGATTCAGGGTCATGTTGAACGAGTCGTCGATCATCTGCACGGTGACCCGCTCTCCGGAAGAAATGTTCCGCACGCCTTTCGGAAGGATCGCCAAGCCGTTGGCCCGCACCATGGATTTAAGGATGCCGGAGCTCTGCTCTCCCGTGAGGACCGCCACATAACCGCCGCCCTCGCGCTCCACATGAACGCGCACAAAATAAGTCAGCTCCGGCTGCTTGTCCAATCCTTCCTTCAGAACCGCCTGTACGGTTCTTCGAAAGAGGAATCGGTGCCCCATCATCTTCAGGAGAACGGGACGGACAAACTGTTCAAATGAGACCATTGTAGACACTGGGTTTCCCGGAAGGCCGAAAATCGGCTTTCCACTGATCCTGCCGTACACCAGGGGCTTCCCAGGCTTCATCGCCACCCGCCAGAACTCAATGTCTGTACCCACTTCCGTCATGATATCCTTGACCATGTCGTAATCACCTACGGACACCCCTCCGGAAGAAAGGATCACGTCGGCCCGGAGGGCCGGCCGAAACTTGGCCAGCAGATCTTCCCGGTTATCCCGGGCGATGCCCATCAAGAGGGGAACGGCTCCGCACTGCAGAATCTGGGCCGTCAGGGAGTAGGCGTTGCTGTTGACGATCTTCCACGATGAAACCGGGTCGTCGATGTCCGCCAGTTCGTCGCCTGTGGCGATGACCGCCACCACGGGGCGCTGATACACGGAGACAAAGGACTTCCCCAATGCCGCCATCATCCCCACTTCCGCAGGGCGCACGACGGTTCCGGCAGGGATGACTTCTTCTCCTTCACGGACGTCCTCGCCGGCGAACCGGATGTTTTCCGCTTTTTTCGCGGCAACGGTCAACTCTACCCTTTGTCCGGTCTGCCGGGTGTCCTCCACCTTGACCACGGCATCAGCGCCTTCCGGAATGGGCGCACCCGTCATGATCCTTGCCGCCTGGCCGATCCCGATGGCCCGTTTGGGAATGGACCCGGCGGGAATGTCTTCGATCACGTCCAGAATGATTGGATTGGAAGGAGAAGCCTCTTGCGTATCCACCTCGCGTACGGCGTAACCGTCCATGGAGGAATTGTCCCGTGGCGGAATAATCCGCCCACCATAAACGGACTCTCCGAGGACACGCCCCAGGCTTTCAAGGACAGCGACTTTTTCCGCACCCAGAGGAAACGTCTCTTTTAAGATGATATTCAGGGCATCTTCAACTTGAATCATGGCGCACCTTTTTTTCAACCGATTTTCCCACTCCCCGTAGAAACCCATGGAAAACGCCGTCCAGTTCGCAGGCTCTGGAACTGTCCGGAAAGCTATCCCAATTCCCCCGTTCTGTCAACAACCACAATCCTCTGTTTTTTCATCTTGTAATGTGTGTTTTTATATTATATTTCCCTTAACAGGAGTTTCATCCTATCAAGGAATCGAGGACTCGACTTATGAACAGATCAGACCTGCAGTCGGAAATCCGCGATCTGCTTCGCGAACGGAACGGCATTCTACTGGCCCATTATTACCAGAGGGAAGAGGTTCAGGAAATTGCCGACTTTCTTGGGGATTCTCTGGCCTTGAGCATCGAGGCCGCCCAGACGGAGGCAGAGGTCATTGTTTTCGCCGGGGTTCATTTCATGGCGGAAAGCGCATCCATTCTGTGCCCGGACAAGACCGTCCTCCTGCCCCACCTGGATGCGGGCTGCCCCCTGGCCGACAAGATCACGCCCGGCGCACTGGAAAAGGCCCGACAGCGGTATCCGGACGCAGCCGTGGTCACCTACATCAATTCCTCGGCGGAGATCAAGGCGCACTCGGACATCTGCTGTACCTCGTCCAACGCCGTCAAGGTGGTAAAGAGCCTTCAGGATTCGCGGCAGATCCTCATGATCCCCGACGGCAATCTGGCCCGCTACGTGGCAAGGTTTACGGACAAAGAAATCATTCCCTGGGACGGCTATTGCCCCTTTCACCATTTTGTTCAACCGGAGGAGATCGCCCGCGCCAAGGCGGAACATCCCGACGCGCTCTTCATCGCCCATCCGGAATGCAACGCCGCCGTCGTGGAAATGGCCGACTTTGTGGGCAGCACGTCAGCCATGATCGAGTTCTGCCGGACAACGGAGGCCAAGGAAATCATCGTAGGCACGGAGATCGGGATCATGACCCCGCTCAAGAAGCAGAACCCGGAAAAGATCTTTATTTCCCCCTCCGAACATCTTGTCTGCCAGACCATGAAGATGATCACGCTGGAAAACATCCTGGAATCCCTGAAAACGATGAAGCCGGTCGTGAAGGTTCCCGAGGCGATCCGCATTCCGGCAAAGAGGGCCCTGGACCGGATGCTGGCCATCCGCTGAAGAAGGAGTCCCCTGATTCAAACGGCTGCCGCCTTTCTGATCACGACAAAAAGGCCTGCTTGAAGAACGCTTGATGACCGGAATTCCGCCCTGGCCGATTCCGGCCGGAATTTTGTGACATTGAGAAAAATACTTTCCACATCCAAAGGCCCTTCCGCTCCGGTTCTCCGGATGCTTTATGAAAAGATAGACCACGGCGCGGAGCAGTTATCCGTGAACCGGCTGCACGGTTCGGCCAACGCCTTCCTCATCGCGGCCCTGTCGCGGAAGCTCGGCAGGCCCATGGTCGTCCTGAGCCCGACGGAGAAAGAGGCACGGCAGACCTTTTCGGATCTTTCCCTCTTTCTCGGCGGGGACAAGGTTTTCCTGTACCCTCCCTGGGACATCCAGAGCATCGACATGTTCGCCCTGCAGCGCGAGGTCGAACTGGTCCGAATGGAGGTTCTGGCCCGCCTGCTGGCGGATGAACCAGCCATCATCGTCGCCCCCCTGAAGGCCCTCATGCAGAAAGTTGTTCCCCGGAGCCTTCTTGACGCATACCTGGAGATTGTCACGCCGGGAAGCGAGATCCCGCGGGAGGATCTTGTCGCCAAACTGATCGCCGGCGGATATCAGCGAACAACCCTCGTGGAAGAAAAGGGGGAATTCAGTCTGCGGGGGCATGTGCTGGACCTCTTCCCGCCCATGGAGGACCAGCCGCTCCGCCTGGAATTCGATGGGGACGACCTCGAATCTCTCCGGGCCTTTGACCCCGCCTCTCAGCGCTCCACCGGCCGTCGGGATGCCTTCGTGCTGTGCCCGGCAAGAGAGGTGATTCTTTCTGAAGACTGCCGCCAGCAGGCGCTGCGCAACATCCACAGCAGGGCGAAAGCCCTGGAGCTGCCACGGACCGTGCGGGAGCACCTATCGGAAATGATCGACGCGGGCCTGTCCACATCGCTGAACCCTCTATTTCTGCCCCTGTTCTATGAATCCCTGGAGCCGGACTCCGGTGCGCCGGAACGGGGCATCTCACCGAAGACCAGCCCGCTGGGGAGCTTTTTCGATTACCTTCCCGGGAAATGCCTCATCGTGATGGACGACGCCCTGGCCATTGAAAATGCCGGCCAGAGCATTGAGAACGAGATTGACCGCTGCCTGCTGAAGGCGAGACGGGAAGAAAAATTCTACCTGGAACGGGAAGCCTCCTATGTCAGCAAGTCCTCCTTCCTGAAAGACCTGCGTCGTTTTCAACGGATGATCCTGGAGGGGCTTGCTCTTGACCGCCTGCCGGAATCCCACCCCGGAGCCGGCGCGGATTCCACCCCGTCAAGGGCGGAATCCCTTTACCTTCCCCTGGACACGGACCCGGGACTGGGCGATCTCCATCGGGGGCCCGGCAGCGAGGACACCCTCCTTTCACCGCTCATCGAGCGGATCCGGCCGTGGCTGCAGTCGGGCATGCTGGTGACGATTTTCTGTTCGGGCAAGGGAAACCTTCAGCGGATGCACCACCTCCTGGAAGACTACGAGCTGACCGTCCGGATGCCTGAAGGCTTGCTGATCGACGAGGCCCTGCTTGGTTCCGGACCCGGTGCACTGAGCCTGAGGGAGGGCAGGCTGAGCCGGAGCTTTCTCTTTTCCGACCTGAACCTGGCCGCCATCAGCGAAGAGGAGCTTTTCGGGAAGAAAATAGCGGGCAAGCGCGTCCGCTCCGCCCGGGAGGGATACTTTCTCCGCTCTTTCGGAGATCTGAAGGAAGGGGATTACGTCGTCCACAAGGACCACGGCATCGGCCTCTACCAGGGGATGCAGAAGCTGAACGTCGGCGGCATTGAAAACGACTTCCTCCTGCTCGGATATCAGAGCGGCGACAAGCTCTATCTTCCCGTGGACCGCCTTGATCAGATTTCCCGATATATCGGCCCCGACAATTACATCCCCAAAGTCGACAGACTGGGCGGGACATCCTGGGACGCCGTGCGGGAGCGGGTCAAGAAATCCATCCGGGAAGTCGCCGAAGAGCTAGTGGCCATTTACGCCGCCAGGGAGATCATGGAGCGGCGGGCCTTCGCTCCCCCGGATGCCGTGTATGAAGAATTCTGCGCCGCCTTTTCCTACGACGAAACCCCCGATCAGGCCCGGGCCATCGAAGACATCCACAACGACATGAACAGCGCGAAGCCCATGGACCGGCTGATCTGCGGCGATGCGGGATTCGGCAAGACGGAAGTGGCCATGCGGGCGGCTTTCCGTACGGTCATGGACGGCAGGCAGGTCGCCGTGCTTGTCCCGACGACCATCCTGGCGGAGCAGCATTTTTCCACCTTCGTCAGCCGCATGAAGGACTACCCCATCCGCATCGAGGCCCTCAACCGCTTCCGGAACAGGGTGGAGCAGTCGGCGGTCCTGGATGGACTCCGCAGGGGCCAGGTGGACATCGTGATCGGCACGCACCGGCTGCTCTCGAAGGATGTGACCTTCAAGAACCTGGGGCTCGTGGTGATCGATGAAGAGCAGCGCTTCGGCGTCTCCCACAAGGAAAAGTTGAAGAAGCTCAGGACGCTGGTCGATGTCCTCACCCTGTCGGCCACGCCGATTCCACGCACCCTGCATCTCTCCCTGGTGGGAATCCGCGATCTGTCCATCATCAACACGCCGCCCGAGGACCGCCAGACCATCAGGACCTATGTCCTGGAGTTCAACGAAGAAATCATCCGGGACGCCATTCGGAATGAGCTGGCCCGCCAGGGGCAGGTCTTCTTCCTTCACGACCGGGTCAAATCGATCTACACCATGGCCCGCCTCGTGGAAAAGCTGGTCCCGGAGGCGGAGATCAGTGTCGTCCACGGACAGATGAAGCCCAGGGAAATCGAGGATGCCATGGGCCGGTTTCTCCGCAGGGAATGCAACGTCCTGGTCTGCACGACCATCGTCGGATCCGGCCTGGACATCCCCACGGCCAACACGATGCTCATCAACCGTGCGGACCGGTTCGGCCTGGCCCAGCTGTACCAGATACGGGGGCGCGTGGGGCGATCGAGCGAGGAGGCCTTCGCCTATCTCCTTGTCCCCAAGGGGGTGCTGCTATCGCGGGACGCCCAGAAACGCCTGCAGGTCATCATGGACTTTTCGGAACCCGGATCCGGCTTCCGCATCGCCTCCAGCGACATGGAGATCCGCGGAGGCGGCAACCTCCTGGGAACCTCGCAGTCGGGACACGTATCGGCGGTCGGCTATGAGCTGTACACGGAGCTCATGGAAAAAACGATTCGCGAGATCAAGGGGGAGGCCATCCCCGAAGAGGAGATTGTTCCGGAAATTCACATGGGGCTTCCCGCCTACATCCCGGAAGAGTACATGGCAGACGTTCACCGGCGGCTGGTGACGTACAAGCGGATTTCCACGGCCGACTCGGATGAGGAACTGGAGGAAATCCGGGAAGAGTTGGCGGACTGCTTCGGCTACCTTCCGCCGGAAGTGGCCAACCTTCTCGGCGTCATCCGCCTTCGCAGCCGGTTGAAGGGGATCCGGGCCAGAAAAATGGGCTACGACTCGAAGCAGATATTCATCTTTTTCTCCGCCGACACCCCGGTGGAGCCGGATCGGATCCTGGCCCTCGCCCGCCGGAAATACCGCGGCCTGCGCCTGACCCCCGATTACAAGCTCTATATCCCCCTTCCCGGTCTTCAGGGGCAGGAAATCCTTTCCGCTGCGGGGGAAGTGCTGCGGCTGCTTTCCTGAAAAGGGCGCCCTTCGGAGGAAACAGCTCCGGAACCCGAATTAAGAATTGAAGCGGGAAGCGCATTCTGCTAGAGTTCCCTTCATCTTGCATTTTTTGCCTTCCAGGCGACTGGAGGGGTTGAGACGGACAACACCAAAATACCATTTCATGAAGGAGGCATTCCTTGAAAAAGCTACGTATCCTTGCCCTGGTCCTGCTGGCCATCCCGACCTTCGCGTTATCAGGACGGGCGGAAGTGGTCGACCGCATTGTCGCCTTTGTCAATGACGAGGTCATCACCCTCGTGGAGCTGGATACCGCCTTTGAAACTTACAGGCAGAAGATCGAAGAGAGCTATAAGGGGCCCGACAAGGACCGGGTCATGGCGCAGACCAGGCGAAGCCTCCTGGACCGGATGATCGACACCCTGCTCATCGAGCAGGAAGCGAGGAAATCAGGCATTACCGTCACGGATGAAGAGGTTATGGCCTCGATCCGGGGGATGCTTGCCAGGAGGAAGATGAGCCAGGAGGCATTCCAGCAGGCCCTTGCCCTTGAGGGAAAAACCCTGGAAACCTACAAGAGGGAAGCCAAGGAAACCATGATGCGGACGCGCCTCGTCCGGCGGGAAGTCCGCGCCAAGGTTATGGTAACCGACGAGGAAATCGGCGAATACTATCGCCTGCACCGGGATTCCTATGAAGGGAGCGAAGCGGTGAGGCTCAAGCAGATCCTCCTGGTCTTCCCCAAAGACATGAATGACGCAGTCAGGGAAAAACTTCAGGCCCAGGCGACGGACATCGGAAAGCGCCTCAAGGGAGGCGAATCCTTCGACAGTCTTGCGGCGCAGTTTTCCCAGGGCCCGGCGGCCTCCTCCGGTGGAGACCTCGGGTTTGTGGAAAAGGGAACCATGCTGCCCGAAGTGGAAAAAGCCGCCTTCAGCCTGAGCACAAGCGAGATCAGCGACGTTATTGAATCTCCTGTAGGCTTTCACATCCTTCAGGTGACGGACCGCCGCGGCGAAGGCAACAAGCCGATTGAAACGGTTCGGGAAGAAATTAAATCCAGAATCGAGGATGAGAAGATCGACAAGAAACTGGATTCCTGGCTCACCGAATTAAGGGCCAAATCGCACATAGAAATAAAGCTGTAATCCGGAACCGGATGCACGCCTCAAGGCTTGTCTTTGCATGTCAGAGTTTATCCGCATCAAGGGTGCGTCACAGCACAACCTTAAAAACATCAGCCTCGACATCCCCCGCAACCAGCTGGTCGTCGTCACCGGGGTCAGCGGTTCCGGGAAATCCTCCCTGGCTTTCGATACGATCTATGCCGAGGGCCAGCGCAGATATGTGGAATCTCTTTCCACGTACGCCCGGCAGTTCATCGGCCAGATGGACAAGCCGGATGTGGAATCCATCGAGGGGTTGTCTCCGGCCATCGCCATCGAGCAGCGGTCCGCCAGCCACAATCCCCGTTCCACCGTGGGCACCGTTACGGAAATTTACGATTACCTCCGCCTTCTCTTCGCCCGGATCGGCATCCCCCACTGCACCGTCTGCGGACGGGAAATCCGCTCTCAGAAAATCGATTCCATGGTGGAAACGATCCTCAGCCTTCCGGAAAAAAGCCGCCTGATTGTCCTGGCCCCGATCGTCCGGGGGAAAAAGGGGGAGTTTCAGAAGGAATTCAAAAAACTGCAGCGGGAAGGCTATGTCAGGGTCCGGGTAGACGGTGAAACCCGTGAACTGGAGGAGGAGATCCGGCTGGACAAGAACCGCCGGCACAATATCGACGTGGTCGTCGACCGCCTGGTTCTTCGGGAAGGCATCCGGCAGCGCCTCCGCGATTCCCTGGAAACGGCCTCCGCCCTGACCGACGGCCTGGTCCGCATCGATTTAGGCGCCGGGGAGGAAATCCTCTTCAGCGAACATTACGCCTGCCCGGTCTGCGGGGTGAGCCTCCCCGAGCTGGCGCCCCGGCTCTTTTCCTTCAACAGCCCCTATGGCGCCTGCCCGGACTGCAGCGGCCTGGGAACGCGGATGTATTTTGACGAAGATCTGGTCGTCCCCGATCCGGCCCTGTCCCTGCGCGAAGGCGCCATCGCCCCCTGGGCGGGACGCAGCTCCATGAAGTATTTCTCGATGCTGGACGCCCTGTCTCAGCATTACGGCTTCGACCTCAACACTCCGTTCCGGGATCTGTCCGATAAGATTCGGAGTGTTCTCCTTTACGGTTCCGGGGAAGAGGAGATCCCATTCTTTATCGATCGCGGCGGTAGGCGCTTCTTTTACAACCGCTCCTTTGAAGGCGTGCTCACCCAACTGGACCGGCGCTACCGCGAATCCCCCTACAGCACCGCAAGGATGGATCTGTCGCGATACATCAGCCTGCGGGAATGCCCGACCTGCCTGGGCACACGCCTCAGGAAGGAAAGCCTGGCCGTGAGGGTCAACGGCAGGAACATCCATGAGGTCTGCCTGCTTTCCATCCGGGAGTGTATGGATTTTTTCCTTTCCCTGTCCCTGAAGACCCAGGAAATGCTCATCTCAGAGCGGATCCTCAAGGAGATCAAGGATCGCCTGACCTTTCTGCTCGACGTGGGAATGGACTACCTGGATCTGGCCCGCTCCGCGGGAACCCTTTCCGGCGGCGAAGGGCAGCGCATCCGGCTGGCAACCCAGATCGGCTCGGGCCTGGTCGGGGTCCTCTACGTCCTGGATGAGCCCACCGTCGGACTCCATCAGCGGGACAACGAACGGTTGATCGCGACCCTGAAGCGCCTGCGGGACATGGGAAACACCGTTCTGGTGGTGGAGCACGACCAGGACATGATGCTGGCGTCGGACTCCATCATCGACATGGGACCGGGCGCCGGCGTCCACGGCGGGGAGGTGACCTTTCAGGGCACTCCCGGGGAAATCATGCAAAGCATACAGTCCCTGACCGGACAGTACCTCTCGGGACGCCTTTCCATTCCCCTTCCCCCAGCCCGGCGGTCTCTTTCCTCGCGTTTCATCCACCTGGAAGGCGCCCACGAGCATAATCTGAAGGACCTCACGATCAAGATACCGGTCGGTGTCTTCACCGCCGTCACAGGCGTATCCGGGTCCGGAAAGAGCACAATGATCATTGAAACCCTCTACCGGGTCATGTTCAGGCGGCTGAACAACCGCAGGGGCGGCCTGGGAAAGGTCCGGCGCATCGTGGATCTTGGCGGCATCGAGCGGGTCATCCTGATCAACCAGCAGCCCATCGGCAGAACCCCCCGATCCAACCCGATCACCTATACCGGCGGATTTTCCTACATCCGGGACCTCTTCACCGGGCTGCCGGAGTCCAGGATGCGGGGCTACAAGCCGGGTCGCTTCAGCTTCAACGTCAAGGGCGGACGCTGCGAGGCCTGTGAAGGAAACGGGCTGATCAAGATTGAGATGCACTTCCTGCCGGATGTGTATGTCACCTGCGACACCTGCGGGGGCAGACGCTTCAATCCCGATACCCTGGACATCCGATACAAGGACAAAAACATCGCCGATGTCCTGGATATGACCGTCAATCAGGCCCTTGCCTTCTTCGAGAACATCCCTTCCATCCGCGGCCGCCTGCAGTCCCTCTACGATGTCGGCCTGGGATACATCCGCCTCGGGCAATCGGCCACCACCCTGTCCGGGGGCGAGGCCCAGCGGATCAAGCTTTCCCGGGAACTGGGCAAACGGGCCAACAGCAACACCCTTTACATACTCGACGAACCGACCATCGGGCTGCATTTCGCCGACATCCAGAAGCTGCTGGATGTCCTGATGCGCCTGGTGAACATGGGCAATACGGTGGTGGTCATCGAGCACAACCTGGATGTCATCAAATCCGCCGATTACATCATCGATCTCGGCCCCGAGGGAGGTCCGGGCGGGGGGCGGATTATGGCCGCCGGAAGCCCGGAAGAGGTGGCCGCCGTGGAGTCCTGCCCCACGGGCCGTTTTCTGCGCGCCGTTCTCGAAGCTGAAGACAACCGGACATCCGTGACCGGAAATCCGTGAATAGGCGGCTCATTTCAGGAACCAGGAATTCAGGAAGGCCCGAATTTGCCGAGCATATCGGGCAGGAAAAGGGTTTTTCAGCAGCCGGGAGAGGAAAACCCGTTGCCCTGAACAGAGTTTTCCGGTAAACAACAGGCATCTTCTGAATACAAAACAGGAGGTGAACCCATGACTGCTCCACTCTTCCCGTTGACCTTCAACCCCTTTGAGAATATCGCTGTCCCGGTCTCAAAAAAAAGCGCCGCTCTTCCCCCGGCCGCCGGGGATTCGGCAGCGCCGAAAGCCGGGCGGGGCGATAGGTTCCTTGACGTCGAAGCGGAGCGTCGGCAGTTTCTGGACGCCATGAGAAGGGAGGGGGTTAAGCCCCTGGACGAAGGCAGAAGCGATGTGGGGGCGATCGGAAGATCACCGGCTGCAGCCCTCTGTCCGCCGGACAACGGAGCCTCTGAGGCTTTTCTGCGCCTGCGGAAGCTCGTTGAGATGGGAGAGGGCTTCAACGTCTCGGAAACGCCGGAATATATGGAAGGAACGGGATGCTCCGTCCCTTCGTCCTACGCCTGGCGGCTTCATCGCGGCGATTTTTCCATCCAGGCCTTCATCGATCTTCATGGCATGAACGCACAGGAGGCCAAAACAGCCGTTGACGCCTTTCTCAAGGAGGCCCTGGCAAAGGGGAAGCGGGCCGTTCTGATCATCCATGGACGCGGCCTTTCCTCGCGTGCCGAGCCGGTGCTGAAAAACAGCGTCCGCGCCCGGCTGACCTCCAGGGCCTGGAAGAAATGGCTCATCGCCTTTTCCAGCGCCCAATCCTTCGATGGGGGCGCAGGAGCGACTTACGTCCTCCTCCGGGAGCGCCCGTTTTCCGGAAAATCCGCGAAACGGCGGGGCAATTAAGGAGCGGGCCGGGGAAAATTCCGCTTTGCAGCCTTGAGATCATCCCCGATCCCGGGCGGCGTCCAACTCCCAAAAGGCCGCCCTCGCCTCCTCCACGAAGGAGCGCACCCGCTTTTCGTCCTTGCGGCCGTCCGGCCTTTCCACCCCGGTGTGCGCATCCACTCCGGCCGGACGCACCTGGATAATCGCCTGCCGAACGTTTTCCGGCCCCAAGCCGCCTGCCAGAATCAGAGGTTTCGGAGAAAGTTCCGCCAGTTGGCGGCTGACATCCCAGTCATGGACCCGGCCCGTGGCTCCACAGGCTCCCGTTGCCGGATCCCAGCTGTCCGTTATGAAGGCGTCCACGAGCGGCGCATAATTCAAGACCTCTGCCCCCACCTTTCCCAGGTGGCTGTCCTTCACAATGACGCTTTTGATAACGGCCAGTTCCGGAGCGATCCGCCGCAGCCGCAAAACTTCCGCCGGAGAGATTTCTCCATGAAGCTGAACGATCCGAACGCCCAGTCGACGGCATAACCCGGCAACGTCCCGGGCCTCATCGAGGTAAGTGATCAGGACCGCCCCCACGGACGGACTCAACCGCGCAATAATCGCCGCCGCCTCGGCGTCGCTCAGATCCTCCCGGTGGACTGGAAGACGCAGGGGAAACCCGAGATGGGTCACGCCGGCGGCAGCCAGCAGGCGGGCTTCGGCCATATCCATCACGCCCGCAATCTGAATCATTTTTCCAAATGTTTTCATTTCATCAAGAAAAAGAACCCTTTCTCTCAATTTTTTTAAGATCGCAACCCTTTGGTTCTCCCTGATTTCTTTGAGCCTGTTCTGGAACCATATCTTGCCTTGGTGAGCTGAAGTGCATTAAAAATGAAGAAAAAACGCTTTAAGCATGTTCCAGGTGATGATTCCATTTGACACAATTCAACAATGTTATTATTATGCCGTAGTTTAAAAGCGTGTTACAAATTAAATTTTGTAGGTTAAACTAAGTCAGAAAGGAGAAAAAAATGCACAGAAAAACAATTTTCAAGATCCTTGCTCCCCTCGCGATGTTTGCCTTGATGACGGGATGCGCCACGCAGAAAGCGGCACCCCTCGTCACGGCGGTGGACCTCAACCCGAAGCTGACCTCAGGACAGCTCGTTCAGAAGGTCAATTCCTTCGAGGTCCTTGTCGATCAGTCCAGATCGATGAATGACAACTGCAAACTGACCACCAAACTGAAGCAGGAAAAAGCCCTTATAAATCTCTTTAATGACACGATCCCCAACCTGAAGCTCAATGCTGCGGCGCGTGCCTTCGGCCAGAAGGACGTGTTCGAGGATGCGACTTCATGGAATCTCTTCGGCCCCGCGGCGTACAACAAGGCCGCTCTGCCGGACGCCATTAAGCCCTTTACCTGGGGAAGAGGCCTCAGCCCGTTGGACAAGGCTTTTGATGGTGCAACCGCCGATCTGAAATCGGAGTCGGGCCAGCTGGCCGTCATCGCCTTCAGCGACGGTGAGGATATGGAAGCCTATGACCCGGTTGGAGCAGCAAAGAAAATGAAGAGTGCCTACGGCGATAGAGTCTGCATCTACACCGTTCTCCTTGGCGACAAAACGAAAACGATTGACATTGGTGACAAGAATGAAGGCGTCAACATGATGCAGCAGGTAGCCGATGCCGGCAAGTGCGGATTCATGGTCACGGGAGAGAGCATCTCCACCCCGCAGGGCATGGCTGACTTTGTGGAGAAGGTCTTCCTGAAAACCCCTCCGCCGGCAGCCCCCGCACCGGCCCCTGTTGTTGAAGAGCCCAAACCGGTTCCTGCTCCGGCAGCTCCGGAACCCCAGCCGGTTCCCGAACCCAAGGCAAAGGCACCCGCAGGCATGACCCTCAAGATCCAGTTTGCCACGGGAAAATCCGACATTCAGCCCCAGTACAGAGCTGAAATCGAGAAGGTTGCAGAATTCCTGAAAGAGAATCCCGGATCAACCGTAGTCATTGAAGGCCATACGGACAATGCCGGGGCGAGAGCCGCCAACATCAATCTGTCCCAGAGCCGCGCCAACAGCGTCAAGGATTATCTTGTCAGCGAATTCGGCATCGATGCCTCCCGCATCAAGGCTGTGGGTTACGGCCCCGACAAACCGATCGCCAGCAACGCGACCAGCGAAGGCAGGCAGAAGAACCGGAGAGTCAGCGCGGTGTTTCAGCGGTAAGCCTTAATCCGGCGCTTCGTTGAACCCTGAAAAACCGAAGGCCCCTCAATGCGAAAGATCGACAGCATTGAGGGGCCTTCTTTTTCCGTTCAGGCGGGACCCTCTTCCCGGCTCTCTTCAACCCTCAGCAGGGCCTCCGCCTCTGTATCGGGAAGCTCCTGCACATCCTTGAGCTTTTTCCCGATCGCCCGCCTCCGGCTCTGAGCCTTGTCCAGTGTATCCGACGCTTCGGAGAGCTTCTTCTGGACCTTGCTCAGAACTTCGCCATATTTTGTCCATTCCGTTTTCACCGCGGCAAGCAGGGCCCACACCTCGCTGGAGCGCTTCTGGATGGCCAGGGTTCGAAAGCCCATCTGGAGGCTGTTCAGAAGAGACCAGAGCGTGGTGGGTCCGGCAATGACCACCTTGCATTCCCGCTGAACGTATTCCACCAGGCCGGTGCGGCGGACCACCTCGGCGAAGAGCCCTTCCGCAGGCAGAAACAGAACGGCGAAATCCGTCGTCTTCGGTGGATTGATGTACTTCTCACAGATGTCCCGGGCGCATTGCCGGATCCGGCTTTCCAGCTGTCTCGCGGCAGCCTCCGCGCTTTCCCCTCCGGCTTTCTCCCGGACTTCAAGGAGGCGCAGATAATCCTCCATGGGAAATTTTGCATCAATGGGAAGCCAGACCGCCTCATCACGCTCCATGTCCCGCCCGGGAAGCTTTACGGCAAACTCCACACGCTCTCCGCTTTCCTTCGTCGAAAGGTTCTCTGCATACATCTCGGGATGGAGAACCTGCTCCAGCATCGCCCCGAGCTGCACCTCGCCCCAGATGCCCCGCGTTTTGACGTTGGTCAGGACCCTTTTGAGATCCCCCACCCCGGCGGCAAGGGACTGCATTTCGCCCAGTCCCCGATATACCTGCTCCAGTCGTTCACTTACCTGCCGGAAGGACTCACCCAGGCGGGCCTCAAGCGTCCCCTGCAGCTTCTCTTCCACCGTCTCCCGCATCCGTTCGAGCTGCGTGGCGTTGTCGCTCTGAATGGCCTGAAGTTTATCCTCCACGGATACCCGCAGAGCCTCGAGCTTCTGTTCATTGATGCGGGTCAGGCTCAAGAGTTGCTGATGAAGGGTATCTCCGGCGCCCTTGAGGGTGCCGGCAAGCTCCTCCCTGAACTGCCGCAGGGCATTGGCCGATTCTTCCCGGTTCCTGGATATTTCTTCTCTGACGGTCCGCTCCGCCCGCTCAGCCGACCGCTCGACACCTTGAATCACATCGTCCCTGAAGGCCGGATCGACGCGGGGTTTACGGAAGACAAGAACCACCTGGAGAACGACCGCGATAGCCGCCAGGGCGACAAGAACCAGGATAACAGGGCTGTTCATGACCAATCTGCTCACATCCTTCCAAGAAATCCGTCACCGGACGTCATCGTACACAAGCCGCACCGGATCGCCCAGTTTCATGGCCAGCGAGATCCGGGCGCTCCCCCCGTTTTCCGCTATCTCCACAAATCCATGGCTCCCCACAAGGCCCAGCAAAGCACCCGGCGAAACACCCCCATAGGTTTTTCCGCCGGGAATTTCCTGCCCGGCGGCCTGGATTTTCCACTGTTTTCCCTCCACGAGGCGCCCGGGAATGTCCGTCACCAGGTTTCCGAACGTGTCGACATACTGGATGCACCCTGAAAAGCCATCCCCGTCCTCGCTCCAGCCGGCGGGATCCAGGCGCACCAGCGTGGCCGGGTCAACGGCCTCGCCCAGCCTGGCAAAGGGCACTCCGGAGGCCAGATAGGCTGCTGCGGGGGCAAAAATGTCCCGGCCGTGAAACGTGCAGCCTGGATTTTCCGTCAGCCAGAATTCCGCCCGGGTCAGGGCCACCGCCCTTTGGATGACCCCCTTCTGAAAGACTCCGGAAAAGATTCCATTGTCCGGCCCGACGAGCACCGAATCGTCCATCGCAACGGCAACGGCCCGCCGCTGTGTGCCCACCCCCGGATCGACAACGGCCAGGTGGATGGTCCCCTTCGGGAAGAAGGGATAAGCCATGGCCAGGCAGAAGCTCGCGGCCCGAACGTCCTGAGGGGGAATTTCATGCGTCAAATCGACAATCGCAACAGAGGGTGCAATGCCGATTATCACGCCTTTCAGAATTCCCGTATAAACATCCCGGAGCCCGAAATCCGTCAGAAGGGTTATGATGCGGCCGGCATGACCTTTTCCTGCCCGGCCCGAGTTCTCTTGTATCAGCATCCCTGTTCTTTATTACACACCAATGCGACAGGCAACAGAATAATCCACCTTTCTTCATTTCATGGCAGGCGGCGAAAAAGACGCCCTGCCCGGCCGCACGGCAACGCTTCTGAAATGAAAAAGTAATGGAAATTTCATAAAAAAAAATGTTATTTTGACGCAACAAAATTCAATGATTGTTTTTTTATTTCAACGAAGTCCTGTAATCACCAGGACGTTTTTTTTAACAAGTTTGACCTTTTGCTTCAAGGCCCGCCCAAGATCACCGGTTGGCGGGCCGCGGAAACCAGAAACTTCAACCATGGAGGTTTGAATGAACAGCATTTTGAACAGGAGGATCCTGAAGGCAGGATGCCTCTTCACGCTCTTGATCTTTCTATCTCCCATCGGGAACGGTCAGGCCTTTGCCCTGGACCGCAGCGCCTACAAACAGCTCAAAGTATTCAGTGAAGTACTTGATATCATAGATAAAAATTATGTTGAATCCGTCGATTCCAAAAAACTTCTTCAAGGCGCCATCAACGGGATGATGAAGTCGCTGGATCCTCACAGCACCTTTATGACCGAGGAAATGTTCAAGGAGCTCGAAGTGGAAACAAAGGGCTCTTTTGGCGGAATCGGCATCGAGATTACAATTCTCAATGACGTTCTGACCGTGGTGTCCCCCATTGAAGACACCCCGGCCTTTCTGGCAGGCGTCAAGGCGGGAGACCAGATCATCAAGATCGACGGTCAGTCCACGAAGGACATCACCATCATGGAAGCGGTCACCAAGCTGCGCGGCCCCAGGGATACAAAGGTGACCATAACCATCATGCGGGAAGGGCTCCCCAAACCGAAGGACATCACCATCGCGCGGGCCATCATTCAGGTGAAGAGCATCAAATCCAGGAGGATCGATGATCAGTTCGGCTATGTGCGTATTTCCGCCTTCCAGGAGAGAACCGCCGAAGATTTAAAAAAGGCGATCTCTGAACTGCAGGGAAAGTCGCCCCTCCCATTGAAGGGGCTTGTTCTGGACATGCGGAATAATCCAGGCGGGCTGCTCGCGCAGTCGATCGAGGTTTCAGATGTGTTTTTGAAGTCCGGGACGATTGTCTCTACAAGGGGACGCATCAAGAGCGTGGAAAGCAAGTCTGTGGCGCGGGATGACGGAAATGAGCTGACCTGCCCCATCGTTATTCTGGTCAACGAGGGAACGGCCAGCGCCGCCGAGATCGTGTCCGGGGCGCTGCAGGACAACGGGCGTGCGCTCGTCCTCGGAACTCAGACCTTCGGCAAGGGGTCCGTCCAG
Organism: Syntrophus sp. (in: bacteria); assembly: GCF_040768185.1. Classification (NCBI taxonomy): domain Bacteria; kingdom Pseudomonadati; phylum Thermodesulfobacteriota; class Syntrophia; order Syntrophales; family Syntrophaceae; genus Syntrophus; species Syntrophus sp. (in: bacteria). Next base: position 69,190 of record NZ_JAXGNC010000005.1, read on the forward strand.
ACCGTCATCCCCCTGGAGGAGGGCGCGGCACTGAAGTTGACAACAGCCAAATACTACACCCCCGGAGGGCGCTCCATCCAGGCCGAGGGGATCACTCCGGATGTCACGGTCAAATATATCAAACCAGCCGATGAAAATGGTACAGAAAGTGAAGGCATGCGGGAAAGGGATCTCAAGGGTCACATCAAGGCCCCCGGAGAGGAAGACAAGAAACCGGCCGAGCTGAAAAAACGGGCTTTTGATGATCAGTCACAGGACAATCAGCTCAAGGCGGCTGTCGACATCTTGAAAAGTTGGGGCATTTTTCAGGGCGCCGGGAAGATGTGACGAGAGCTGAAGTCAGGTAAGACCTTTGAATAAGAAAGCCACCGGACGATCCCAGCGGAAAGGCAGAAAGGGAGCGGACCCTTTTAAAACAATCAAGCGAATTGTCATTCTGCTGCTTCTTGTTGTTGCCGCCGCGGTTTTTTATGAACTCTTTTCCGATCGCCCAGGCGAGGAAAAACTTCCCCCGGCGGTCAGCAGGCCCGTTCCCGGAAAACACGCCCCCATGAAACAGGAGGGGTCCGGTAAAGCGCCTCCCGTCGTTCAGGAACCTCGCGAAAAGGGGACACCGGCCCCTTCCCCGGAGCCAGAAAAAAGAAAGCCGGCTTCGCAGGAGCGCCTGTCCGGTCTGCAGGTGGCCATTCTCATTGATGATATCGGCTTCGATCTGTCTTCGGTAAAAAACCTCTTGAAGATTGAAGCACCCATCAGTTTCGCCATTCTGCCTCATCGGCCTCACTCTGTTGCCGCGGCGGAAATGATCCACAAAGCGGGCAGGGACATTCTCCTCCACCTGCCCATGGAGCCCCATGCATACCCGAAGGAAAAGCCGGGGCCGGGGGCGCTGTTCACGGCGATGAACCACGACGAACTCAAAAAGGTTCTCACCAGGAACCTGGACTCCGTGCCACATATATCCGGCGTGAACAACCACATGGGATCCCTGTTCACCGAGGATGAGGAGAAGATGGTTGTGGTCATGAAGGAACTGAAAGGCAGGGGGCTCTTTTTTATCGACAGCCGCACGACAGCGGAATCCAAAGCGGCTCCGGCCTCTCGAGAAGTCGGGGTTCCCTTTGCCGCCAGGCAGATTTTCATTGACAACGGGCAGGATTACCGCGCCACCCGCAGAATCCTGCTGGACGTGCTGTCTTCTTCAAAGGGCAGCCATCGCGGCCTGGTTCTCATCGGCCACCCCTATGCGGGCACCATCGCGGCCCTGGAGAAGGTTGTTCCGGAATGGAAATCCCGGGGGGTTCTCATTGTTCCCGTGTCACACATGGTTCAGTGAAAAAACCAGGCAACGGGCAGACAACGCTGAGACACATGAAACTTCCCTCAAGAATCGAGATGTTATCTCCAAAGGACGTATGCACAACACGCTGATAGTCAAGATACTTCTTACCTTCTCGGTCTTTCTCGCCCTGGGGGGATGCGCCCTAGTCCCGCCGGAATCCGGAAGGGCTCTTCCCGACAGGGCTTCATCCGCCTCAGCCTCCAGCGCGGGATACCATTACATGCTGGGAGTCCTTGCCGCGATGGACGGCCGGCTGGACGACGCCATCGGAGAATTGGAGACCGCCTTCCAGGAGGATCCTCTTTCCCCCTACCTGATGAAGGAACTGGCCTCGCTTTATGTCGAGAAGGGGGAGATCACCAAAGCCATCGACCTGTGCAAACAAGCCCTTGTCTACGACCCCGGGGACACGGAGGTTTACCTCATTCTGGGAAACCTCTATATCACGATGAAGGACTATAAAAAGGCTTTACGCACCTACAAGAAGGTGATTGAACTCGACCCGGACAACATCCCTGCCTATCTCTACATGGGAACGCTCTATGCTGAAAGCGGTCGTTACGACGATTCCGTCAAGGTCTTCGCCCTCCTCCTGGAAAAAGATCCCGGAAATGTTCTCGGGACCTACTACATGGCCAAAGTACTGGCAGAGTTGAAGCGATATGAAGAAGCGGAACGTTATTTCCTGGAGACCCTTTCCCTGAAGCCCTCCCTGGAAGCGGCGCTGATCGATCTGGCTCAATTCTATGAGCGGCAGAAGAAATTCAAGCAGGCCGTCACGGCATATCAGGACTTCATTCAGCGCCATCCGTCACGGGTCAACATTCGAATCCGCCTGGGGGAATTTTACCTGCGACAGGGCAATTACGAGGCAGCGGAACAGACATTCCGCGAGATCCTGAGCATCGACGACTCCAATAAGGACATCCATTTCACCCTCGGATTGATCTATTATGAACGGCGTAATCACCAGGCCGCTATCGAAGAATTTAAAAAGGGATTAATCCTGGCGCCCTCTGATCCGAAAATCCTGTACTTCCTGGCCTCAGCCTATGAAGAAATTCATGAGAGCAAAAAGGCGATGGAGATCTATGAAAAGATCCCCCCGGATTCGGATCTGTATGCCAATACCCGCATCCGGATGGCCATACTGCTCAAGGAAGAAGGGCAGACCGATCTGGCCATCGGCATCGTCCGGGAAGCTCTCTCGAAGGGGAAAAAAGCGCCCAATCTTTACACCTACCTGGCAGCACTTTATTCGGAAAAGCAGCTCTACCCGGAGGCGGAAAGCCTTCTCCAGGAAGGCCTGAAAGAGTTCCCTCAAAACTCGGAGCTCTATTACGGACTGGGTGAACTCTACAGTAAGATGGATCGCTTCGAGGAAAGCATCCGCACCATGAGACATGTTCTGGAACTCAACCCGGATCATGCGGAGGCCCTCAATTTCATCGGCTACAGTTATGCCGAAAAGGGCATCCATCTTCATGAGGCTGAAAGCCTGATCCGCAAGGCGCTGGCGTTAAAGCCGGACAATGGCTATATCCTGGACAGCATGGGATGGGTCTATTTTAAAATGAACCGGATCGAACAGGCGATCCGGTACCTCAAACAGGCCAGCCTGCTGATTCCCGACGATCCGACCATTGCAGAGCATCTCGGCGATGCCTACAGAAAGCTCGGACAGATGAAAGAGGCTCGGGAATCTTACGAGCGGGCGCTGAAGCTTTCTCCCGAAAATTCTTCCCTGAGAAAAAAGATCGAACAGCTGGGCCATTGAGGATCCGACCGGGATATTCAAAGAGGAAAGAAGCGGCTGCCCCCATGAATCCCATCAAAAACAAGAAAAAGAGCGGATCCGGAAAACCGATGGGCCGTTGCCGTATGCTCCTTCTCGCCCTGCCGGCCATACTGATCCTTGCCGGCTGCGCCGCAATGACGGAGACGGCGCCGGAGCCAGTGGCCATGAGCTCCGTACCTCCGCCAATGCTCTGGCAGCAGCTTGCGGCGGCGGAAGAAAAGCCCCCGGCCTTGAAGGCCCTGGCCAGAATCGACATTGCCACCCCCTCCAGGCGCTACCCGTTAAAAGCCGCTATTCTGCTGCAGTATCCCGACCGCCTCCGCCTCGAATCGATTCCTCTCTTCGGCCCCCCCGATTTTTATCTCACCTTTGAAAAGGACACGATGAAAGTCCTTCTGCCCCAGGAGGGAAAATATTACATCGGCGCGCCATCCCCCGCTCAATTGGCCGCTTTTCTGCCCTTTTTCTCGTACCGTTTCCAGCTTTCCGACATGCTTGCCCTCCTCCGGGGAACTGTCCCCAGGTTCCAGGGACCGGATGTCACCCTGAAAGGATTTTTGGAAGGGAAATACGACCGCCTGGAAGTCTACCGGGGGGAAAATAAGATTCAGGCTTTCTGGCTGGAGCAGGGATCAGGAGCCCTTCACCAGGCGGCTCTCTGGGGGCGGGATGGGGAGCTGCGCTACAGGGCACGCTTTGAAGACCGCGGGAGCATCAAGGAGACGGGCGATTTTCCGGCAAAGATATCCGTTGTCATCGGGGATTCGAATCCCGTGACCCTCACCCTTCGCTATACGGACCTCCAGATCCTCGATGGCATCGAGGCGGCTTTATTTGCTCTCGAAATCCCGGACGGCATGGAACCTGTCAGATACAATGAGGAGTAGTAATTCGCTTCTTTATTTGATTTCCAGCAGCTTGGCGCGGGCTGTCCTGGCCTGGCTCGTGTTCGGATAATTCTTGATGACCTGCTGAAAAATCAGCCTGGCGCTGGCCTTGTCGCCCAGCATCATAAAGCACAGCCCCTGCTTGAACAGTGCGTTGGCCGCCTTGTTTCCATTGGGATAGCCTTTGACCACCTTGTCGTACTCCAGAATGGCTTTTTCATATTTCTTTTCGAAATAGTAGCTTTCGCCAATCCAGAACTGGGCGTTATCGGAATAGCTGGATTTGGGATAGGATTTCAGATAATTCTGGAATTCCGTCCTTGCCTTTTCGTATTTTCCCTCCTTGAAGGACAGGTAGGCGGCAGCATACTGGTCCTCCCTGGCGGTCTTGGGTTTCACCGGTTCCTTGGCCTTGGTCCCGTTCATACCGGAGGCCGGGCTGTTTTTGTTCCCGATGGCAAGGAAGGTTTCCAGGAAATTGACCTTCTGGGCCAATTGATCCACCTTTTCCTTCAGTTCATCATGGCCGCTCCGTCCAGATACCCCTCCGACCTCTTTTCTGAGCACCTCGATCTGGCCCCGCAACTTCTGCACCTGGTCGCGAAGCTCGGTCAGGTCGGCGCCTTCATTGGCCTGAGTTGTTCGCAAAGTCTCCAGGACGGTTTTACTGGCGTCGACCTCTTTCTTCAAGGCCGAAAGGCTTTCATTGGTCGCCGTCATTCTCTCGTTGACGACGCCGATCTTCGAATTCAGCTCAGCCGAAGTCCGGTCCAGGTCTTTGGTTGTGGCACAGCCCGAAACAAGAGCCAGGCCGGCAACTAGGGCAAGGAGTTTCAAGATTTTCAAAAGACTTACCTCCGCATCTTACTTTTTCGGATTGACGACGAAATGCACTCTTCTGTTTTTTGCCCAGGCGGCTTCCGTTCCTGAAGCATCCAGGGGCATCTCTTCCCCGTAGCTGATCGTCTTCATCCTGGCCGTGTCGATTCCCAGTGCAGCAAGAAATTTCAGAGTTTCCGCGGCGCGCCGCTCGCCCAAAGCCAGATTGTATTCCGTCGTCCCGCGATCATCACAGTGGCCTTCTATCGTCAGATCGTGCCCGGGATGAGCCGAAAGCCACGCCGCATGCTTCCGCAGCAGTTCACGCGCCTCGGAGTTCAAGGTGAATTGATCGAATTCAAAATAGATATCCACAAGGGGGCCTTCACCCCTTGCCTGGACCGTTCCTTCCGCTTCGGCTGCCGCCCGTTGTTTCTCCAGGCGCTCTCGTTCGGCCTTCGCTCTCTCCAACCGCTCTTTCTCTGCCCGCTCCTTTGCCAGACGCTCCCTTTCCGCCTGCTCCCTGAGCGTCTGCTCCTTCAGAGCCCTCGCCTTATTCATGGCCGCCAATTCTTCAGAGGTGGGCGCCGCCATCCCTGTCGCACCCTCGAGCTTTCCGCCTGGCGGTTGTGCACCCCCCGCCCCCTCCCCGAGAGTCGGTTTCTTTGCGCATCCCGCCGTAAAAACAAGGGTTAAAAAAAGCACGCAGATCAATATCCCCAGCACCCACCATGTCTTCATCATCGATCCTTCTCCTTTCTCTACCCCTTAAAAACATCCGAAGCGGGAAATATCCTCCCTTTCAGAAACCAGAAAAAGGGCTTGCTTATACGGTATCCGCCGTCCCGTTTCCCAAGGAAAAAACAACGCTGCAATTTTAAATCACAATCTGTAAAAAAAGGTCAATCCTTAATTCTAAAAAAATTTATTTCTCAATAAATCAGGGAAATTGAAACTTTTTTACTTTAACCGGGGGGACCAGGCCGGACTAAGGATGCGGTCGGCGCTTTCGTAAATGGTCCGCGTGTCCAGGGTGTTCACATTGAGGATGTTGATCCTGCTGCGGCCGCCGCTGCGGATCGTAAATACGAGAAAACGGCCGTCGGGAGACCAGGAAGGCGATTCATGATCGCCCGCTCCGGAGGTCAACTGCCGGACATTGCCGCCATCCTCATCCACGGAAAAAATGTGATAGCCGCTTCCCGATCGCCCCTCGTAGGCGATTTTATCCCCCTTGGGGGACCAGGCCGGAGACGTATTGTAACTGCCCGAATAGGTGAGCCGGCGGGCGTCTCCACCATCGGCATTCATCACGTAAATCTGCGGCGACCCGGAAAGGCTCGAGACGAAGGCGATCTTCCGTCCATCAGGCGACCAGACGGGAGACACGTCAATTCCGAAATTGCTTGTCAGACGCTGCAACTGCCCGCTGCCAATTTCCATTGCATAGATTTCCTCGTTTCCATCCTTGCTCAGGGTCAGCAGCAGACGCCGGCCATCGGGAGACCACGCACCGGGAAGGTTAAGCCCCTTGAAACCGACGATCTTTTTCAGACCGAAACCGGAAGGGGATATCACAAAGACATCGGGCTGCCCGTCGCGATACGAGGCAAAGCACAGATAACGGCCATCGGGAGACCAGCGGGGAGAAAGAATCAGAGCGGGAGAATTCATCACTCTGGTCAGTTCCTGAGCGCCGAGGACTGCCCCGAATCCCGCCGTGTAGAGGGTTGAAGATTGACCCTGGCGGGCGACAAAGGCAACCCGCGTATCAAAGAAACCTTCCGCTCCAGTCAGCAACCGGAGTACTTCCCGGGTGAAAGAAAGAACCATCTCCCCGCGGTCTTCAAATCCGCCCGAGTACTGCTTCCCGAGAACCTGACGGCCCTGCACGACATCGAAGAGCCGGAATTCCGCGGAGAGCTTCCCTCCGTGATGGGAAAATCCCCCCGATATCAGGTACTCCGTGCCCAGATTGCTCCAGCCCGCAAAGTCGACTCCACCCTCCTTCGAAGCGGGCGGATTCGCCTTGAGGGAACTGCCGTGCGCATCCAAAAGTGTAAAATACCCGGTCAGGTCAAGGGACTTGTTCAGGGCCCCGGGAAACCATGAAGAGAGCTCCTCATGACCCGAATTGCCTTGCATGGGGGCAAAGTCGGCAACGGCAACGGGTATTTTCTGAAATGCCGGCGAATCGATATCAATATAGACCCTTGCCCTGGCGTCCCGCATCGCCGGCGCTCCTCCCCACAACGCAAGGGCGCAACATACGAGTAGAATCGCCGCCCATGGTCTTCTTTTCCGTTTATTTTCCTTCTCCATGCCAGAACCTCCCGTGTACCGGCTCTCCGGCACCTTGATCCAATTCGAGGAGATCAAAGCCCCGGACATCGGACCCGCCCTGCTCCTCTACAGACTTCCCGTACCCCTTATTCACGCCTCCGCCACGGCCCCGATTCCGGGCCGGCAGCGAAAAAGTTCGGTTCCGGCTGACCCGGGTGCTCTTCTTATCTGAGCTCCGATGAGTGAAAGCGGATGCCGATTTCTACGTAATCTTCACTTCCGCCTGCCGGCAGGGGCGGGAAGGGGCTGGCTTTACGCACCGCCCTGAGGGCCGACTCGTCAAAATAGGCATTTCCTGAACGCTTTTCGAAGTTGATCCCCTCAACCGATCCGTTGCGAAGGACCCGGACGTGGATGACGGCGACAATATTCTGTTTGGGCAGCAGCCCCGGAGACATGGTCCAGTGCTTCTTGATTCTTGCCCAGACAGCGCGGTAGTAGGCATACATGCGGGCATTAACTTCCGCAGCGCTCCCCGCTCCGGAGAGGCTGTTTTCCGTTAAAATTCCCGAGGCGCCGTTGCCGGACGCGGCACCGGCCAGAGTCCCCGCAGCGGAGGAGGCACCTGCAACCTGCTGTTTCCGCTCGGCAAAATCCACCCGTTTGCGGATCTCATCCATGGCCTTTCCCAGGGATGCCTCTGCCCCCCCCTTATAAGCCGGCTTCGCCCCCCGTTCCGAATCCGTCCGCCTGAGAATTTCCTCAATGGCGTCCCCCCTTGCCGGCCCGGTGGCCTTGCTCTGTGCCGGCGTTGGCGCCTTCGGGCTGGACTCCGCCCTCTTGAGAATCTTCTCAATGGCGTCCCCCCTTGCCGGCTCGGCCCCCCGGCTTTTTTCCGCCTTGGCCGCCGGCTTCGACGGAATCACCGGGGCGGACGGCTCCCGCTTGACGCTCTTCTCAACAGCTTTTTCCATGGGCCTGGCCGGGGATTTTTCCGCTTCGGCCCTCTTTATCGGCCTGGAAAAAGGCAACTCCGCCCTGCCGGCTTCCGTTCTGGGCTCCGCAGCTGGAATGTCCGCGGGCTTCGGCACAGGCTTTTCCGAGCCGCCGCCGTGACGCCCCCTTGCGCCACCATCCACGGGATTGACCAGATCTACCGTATAGTTCGGGCTCATGATTTTTTTCGGCGGTGACGATGTCGAAAGCACAGAAGAAAGGAAAAGGGCTATAACATGCAGCAGGAGGGAGAAAACAATCATGCGCCGCAGGAAACCCCGGTTTCCCGGGGACTCCTCGAATGCGCTGTTGAAGGTCATTTGATGTCCTCTGGCGGTTCGGTGATCATGCCCAGTTTATCGATGCCCGCCTTTCGAATTTCCGCCATCACTTCCACAACGAAACCATAGGGAACGGCCCTGTCCGCCCGCAGGTAAAGCTCCCTCTCGCTCCGGTTGGCAAAGGCTCCTTCCAGGCGTGTGCCCAGTTCGGCCAGGGGGATCTGTGCCTTGTTCACGAAAATACCCCTGGCCTTGTCGATCGTCAGGACGACTTTTTCCTCTGTGACATGCACATTTTGAGACTTCGCCCTGGGAAGGTTCACGTCGATGCCCGTCTGAAGCATCGGAGCCGTCACCATAAAGATAATCAACAGAACCAGGACGACGTCCACCAGGGGGGTGACATTGATTTCAGCCATGGGCCGCTCTTCGGTCCGCTGCCTCTTTCGCGTATAGCGCATAACCGGCTTCACACCCTTCCGTCTTTACGCCTTGACATAGTAGCGTTCAATGATGTTCATCAACTCCGATGCGAAGGAATCCATTTCCAGGGACATGTTCTTGATGCGGTTCAGGTAGTAATTATAGAAGATAACGGCCGGGATTGCTGCGGCGAGACCCGCCGCCGTCGCAATGAGGGCCTCGGAAATACCCGGCGCCACGACGGCAAGAGTGGCCGAACCCCGGAATCCGATGCTGCGAAAGGTGTCCATGATTCCCCAGACGGTCCCGAACAGGCCGATAAAGGGGCTGGCGCTGCCGGTCGTTGCCAGAAAGCCCAGCGCAGCTTCCAGCTTGGTGGATTCGGCGCTGCAGGCCCGGTTCAAGGCTCGTTCGACATTGTCGAGGCCCTTCAGATCCGGACCGGAAACGAACGGGTCCTCCTGCCCCCGGGATGACGACGTTGTACGCGCCGCCTTGGCCATGCTGATCAGCTCCGCATATCCGGCGCGAAAGACAGCGGCAAGGGTTGATGAGGTGTATCTTTTTGCCTCCGGGAAGACATCCGCCAGGTTGCTGCTCTTCATATAGGCTTGCAGAAAAAGGCTGTTCTCGGAATTGGCCTTGCGGAGACTTCGGTATTTTGTTGCAATGACGGCCCAGGAGACGACGGAAAATACGAGCAGGATGAGCAGCACGAGCTGAACGAGGATCCCTGCGTCCATAATCATGCTCAGTACGCTGCCATGGAATTGCCCTCCCAAATTCGCGGTGTTGACCGATGCCAGTTCGTTCACATTTCACTCCCTGATCACTTCTGGATTAACCTGCAGGTTTTCTTCTAATGAAAAAAAGAGCCCTTGTCAATAAACCTCTTCCCCAAGATCCGCTATCGTCCGGATTCCTATTAAAGATGGAAAACAGGGCAAAAAGGCCGGGAGGTTCCAAACAGCGCAGGCTGAAGGCCGAAAAGGCCGTTGAAAAGGCTCCCACCCAGGCATGGAATCCGGGATTCGATTCCTTATCCGCCTTTACAGTGTTTCCGGGGGAAAAGCGACGACGTCATCCACAGAGGCCTGGTTCGTCAGTAACATCACCAGACGATCCACGCCCAGGGCGATACCCGCCGAAGGGGGCATTGCAGAGAGGGCCTCGATAAAGCGTCCGGGCCAGGGATAGGGCCTCTTGCCGGAAGCGATCTGTTGCTGCTGCGCTTCTTCGAATCGCAGGGCCTGTTCACGGGGATCGATGAGTTCGGAAAAGGCATTGGCGAGTTCGATTCCCCCAAGGTACAACTCAAACCGTTCGGCGAGGCGGGGATCGGCCTCCTTGGTCCGGGCCAGGGAGGCCAGCTCAGCAGGGTAGTCGTACAGGAAGGTGGGGCGCTCCGTCCCCAGGTTCGGTTCGATGCGGCTCACAAGGACCTCGTCGAAACAGTCCTCCGCCAGGGCCTCCCGAACGGACAATCCCCCATACATCCGGAAGGCGTCCTCAACGGAAAGCCTCTCCCAGGGAGGAGAGAGGCGTATGGAGCGGCCCTGGTAGGCAAATTCCTCTTTCCCGTAGAGCGTTCCGCTCAGGAAACGAAGCAGCGCTTCGCACTCGTCCATGAGAAAGAGGTAATCCCTCTCCACCGCATACCACTCGAGCATCGTGAATTCCGGCAGATGGCGGCTTCCCCGCTCCGCCTCCCGGAAGCAGCGGCAGACCTGGAAAAGCCTTGGATATCCGGCGGCAAGAAGGCGCTTCATGCAGAGTTCCGGTGAGGTCTGCAGGTACCGGTCGCCGCAGGCGACGGCATCGATATGTGGTTCGGGTGCCGGCGCCGGGATCAGGACAGGCGTTTCCACCTCCAGATAGTGGCGCTCCCGGAAAAACAGGCGGATGAAATGGAGGAGTTCCCCCCGGATCCTCAAGATGTCCCGCTTCCCGGCCAGCTTCCAGGTTTCGGAAGGGTGCGGGTCCATCCCGCAATCTGAAAAATTTTTTTTAAAGCGCCCCACGGTGCCCGTGCCGGGATGTTCAGTCATTTCCGGCCATCATCCCTTGACCCGGGTCAGGTATTCGCCTGTGCGGGTGTCCACGCGGATCTTCTCGCCTTCCTCAACGAAGGGCGGAACCTGGATCTGATAACCTGTCTGAAGGATCACCGGTTTGCTGTTGCCGGAAACGGAATCCCCCTTCGCCCAGGGATCGGCACGGGTGACGGTCAGGTCGACGAAATTGGGCAGGCTGATTCCCAGGGGTTTGTCTTCGAACAGGAGGATCTCCACTTCAAGATTGTCGATCAGAAAATGGGCGGCGTCGCCCACCTGATCGGCGGAAAGGGCGATCTGCTCGTAGGAGGCGTTGTCCATGAAATGATACTGCCCCCCCTCCTCGTAAAGGTACTGCATTTTCTTCTCCTGGAGATCCGCCGGCTCGAAGACGTCCACCGAACGGAAGGTCCGCTCAAACTGATTTCCCGTGATCATGTTTTTCAGTTTGCAGCGGTAAAGGGCCTGCCCTTTGCCGGGCTTGACAAAATTGAATTCCGTAACGATGTATGGATCTCCTTCAAGCTTGATCCTTAAATTTTTTCTCAAATCACTGGCGCTGTACATCGGATGACACTCCTTTTTATTTTTTCGGCTTTTAAAGACTCCCCTCCGTCCCGGAGAGCCGGTCCTCTCCTCCTCTGGGCTTCAGGGGTGACGTTTCTTAATGCATTTTCAGCGACTTGTCAAAAAAAGATTCTTTCCCGGGACATTCAGGGCAAAAAGGAATCGTTCAGCAGGGAGAAGGTCTGGAGAGGCATTTTACCCTTGCCGCCCGGCACATCCATCACATAGCGGGGCACGCAGAGCCCGGAAGTCGAACGGGAGATCCGCTCCATCATCTCCATCCCCTTCCAGAGGTCCACTCGGAAATGATCCGCCCCCCGGACGGGGTCGCAGGCGAACAGGTAGTAGGGCCGTACGGAAATCCGCTGCAGCCCGTAGAGAAGCTCGCGCATCGTTTCGCAGGTGTCGTTGACGCCCCGCAGCAGAACCGACTGGTTGGACAGGGGAATCCCGGCATCGACAAGACGCCGGCAGGCCAGGGCGGCTTCCTTCGTAAGCTCCCGCGGAGAGTTGAACTGGGTATTGAACCACAGCGGACGGTGCTTTCTGAGCATCCGCACGAGTGACGGCGTAATCCGCATGGGAAGAACCACAGGCACCCGGCTTCCGAGCCTCAGGACCTCAACATGGGGAATGGCGCGCAGCGCCCCGAGGAACGAGTCCAGAACAGCCTCCGGCAGGGTCAGCGGATCGCCTCCCGAGACGATGACTTCGCGGATCCCCGGCGTCGCGGCGACATAATCGATCATGGCGCCAAGCCGGGCTTTCTCCGCCCTTCCCGCCTTCCAGAAGCGCTTGCGGTTGCAGTGGCGGCAGTACATCATGCAGGAGTGGGTCACCATGGCCAGGCAGCGATCGGCGTAACGGTGAATCAAACCCGGCAGAGGCATATCCCTGCCTTCCTCCAGGGGATCTTCCACTCCCCCCAGGGAAAAGGTGAGCTCGCGGGGGTCGGGGATGCACTGAAGGCGGATGGGGTCTCCGGCATCCCGGGGCTTCATCAGGGAGAAGTAATACGGGGTGACGGCGAAGGGATAGGTCCGGATTACGGTGCGCCTCAGCCTGGAAATCTCCGGCGCATCCTTCAATAATTCATCGAGGAGTTTCTCCGTCCGTACCCGGTTTCGTACCTGCCACCGCCAATCCTGCCAGTCCGCTTCATCCACGTCCTGCCAGGGGCCGCGATTGCTTTTTTCATCCGTGGTTGCGATTTTTCTTTCCCCCTTTATCCCCAACTCCATATCAGAGATGGCGTAACGGGGCAAGAGCCGTGGACAGAGGCGCAGGCCGCCTTGCGTCGAGGGGCCGGCAAGGCCTTCCGCGCAGCATCCGTTTTGACAGCGGATCGCGATTCAGGCGGCGCCATGCCACTTCTGCAGAAGGTTCTCCATGTCTCCGGGGGTCACGCTCTTCCGGAAAAGTCGTCCGGCCGTCTCCCGGGGGGACCGGCTCTCATCTTTCAGGAATACCCCGACGGGAATCCGGTCGCCCTGGATTTCAGCGATCTCCAGTGCCTCCCGGCGGTCTTTTCCGGAGGCGTCCAGCCGGTAAACCCGCTGCCGATAGTAGGCGTAGGTGTTGACCTTGTTGAAGGAAACACAGGGCTGAAGAATATCCACGACTGCCGTTCCGCGAAACTGGATGGCTTCCTTCAGAAGGCCCTTGAGGTGCTCCTTCTCCCCGGCAAATCCCCTGGCCACAAAGGGAGCCCCAAGCACGATGGCCAGGGCCAGCGGATTGAGGGGTTCGTTCTCATTGCCCCGTGGATCGAACATGTTCATCCGCCCGAGGTCGGTTGTGGGAGAGCTCTGCCCCTTGGTCAGTCCGTAGACCTGATTGTTGCAGGTCAGCACGGTGAGGTCCAGATTCCTGCGGAGGGAATGGAGAAAATGGTTTCCCCCTTCCCCGTAATTGCAGCCGTCGCCGGAAACAACGATGACCGTCAGTTCCGGCCTTGCCAGCTTGACGCCCACCGCAACGGGCAAAGCGCGGCCATGGAGCCCATTGAAATAATTTCCAGCCAGATACTGGGGCATCTTGGCCGCCTGGCCGATCCCCGAAGTCAGGACGATCTCCCGCGGCGGAATGGCCAGCTCGGCCAGGGCCCCTTCCAGGGCGTCGCGAATGGCAAAATTTCCACAGCCTGGGCACCAGGCTATTTCACCGTGGTCGTTCATTTCACACCTCCGGGAACAAAAAAGCGGGCCGCCACTTCGTCACAAAGTTCCCTGACGGAAAAGCACAGGCCGTTATACTTCAAAATCATGTCGTTGATCTCCAGGGAGAGTTCCCTCTTCAACAGTCCGGCAAACTGCCCTGTGGCATTGTTCTCGATGGCGATGAGGCGTTTTCCGGCCAGTGAAACTCCTTCCAGCATGGCCGGCACCAGGGGATAAACCTGGGAAAAGTGCAAAGCGGCCACAGGATGGCCTTCCGAAGTCAGCCGGTCGGCCGCCTCCTCCACAATCTCCCGGTTCGAACCCCAGCTGATCAGGCAAATGTCCGCATCCCGATCGCCGTACAGGGTCGGCAAAACGGCGTCTTTATCCATCCGGCTCGCCTTCCGCAGGCGTTTATCCACCATCCGGACCCGCAGATCCAGATCTTCCGTAATCTTCCCCGCCTCCGTGTGCTCATCGGAATCCACCCGGACCAGGGCCTCGCCAAGCCCCGGATAGGTCAGGGGAGACAGGCCGTCAGGCGTCAGGGCATAGCGGCGGTAAGAGGCATCAAAAATCTCATACTGCCGTAATGCAACGGAAAGCTCGGGAGAACCTTCCAGCAGCTGAATGGAATCCGCCAGATACTGATCCGTCAGGATAAAAACAGGAATCTGGTACCGGTCGGCCATTTCGAAGCTCCGCTTTGCCAGATCGACGGCCTCCTGAAGGGAACCGGGCGCGTAAACCAGGCGGGGGAACTCCCCATGCCCGGCGGAAAGCACAACATTCAAGTCCCCCTGCTCGGTGCGTGTCGGCAATCCCGTCGAGGGTCCGGGGCGCTGGGCGATGACGATCACGATGGGCGTTTCCGTCATTCCCGCGAGGGAAACGGCCTCCGTCATCAGGGCGAAACCGCCGCCGGATGTCGCCACCATGGACCGAAGCCCAGCATAAGAGGCCCCCAGTGCCATGTTGATCGCCGCGATCTCATCCTCGGCCTGCTCGAAATGCACCGGCAGCTCAAGGGCCGCCTTCGCAACATAGAGCATCAGGGAGGTGGCCGGCGTCATGGGATACGCCGCCATGAACTGGCACCCGCCCAGAAGCGAGCCGAATCCGATGGCGGAATTTCCGTCAAAGGTATAGGGGCTTTCCGCCCTAGGCTGAAGGACAAAGCGGTCGGCCATGTCCCACTCCTCCGCCAGGGCCATTCCCGCCAGCAGGGCCGCCGGCTGGTCCTCTTCCCTGGCTGCTGCTTCCAGCGCATCGGACCGGACCCCGATGATCCGCAGAAGCACCCCCACCAGGAGGGGATTGCTCATGACAACATTGGAAAACCCATCCTTCGCCCTCTTCTCGATCTCGGCGATTTCCGCGGGAGAGAGACAGAGCCCCCGGGCGCTCAGATCCGCCTTGCACCTCCGCTGTGTTTCCTCATCCAGGGAAACCAGGACATCCCAGGATTCTCCGCTCAGGGCGTGAACAGGGCGTTCCGCGATTCGGAAAAGGTGATCGTTGTGCCCTCCGCGGATCCTGGACATATAAAACTTGGTCGCAAAAAAGAAGTAGCCGAGCCGGAAGAGGAGCGCCGCCAGTTCCCTTTCGATGGAAGCCAGCCCCTGTCCGGCCTGACCGCCGATTAAGATCGTGCATTCCATGACCGCCTCCTTAAAAAACGTCGAAAAATTTCTTCCCTTCCTCATCCCCTACGAACATCGACCGGGAATTGAATGATGAGCGGTTTCCGCCCCCCTGGGAACCGTTGGAATCGGGCAACGTTGTCGAATTCAGTCTGGGGATAAAGAAGAACTATTCACCAAACAGAGGGTGTAAGACCTTAACATTTATGGCCGCACCTTGTACAGAAGCAACTTGTCCGAGAAATCAGAAATTTTTTGACAGCTTTGAAATTGCTTTTCCCCGCAGTTGGAATTATATTGCGCTCATCATCAACAGGCCGTTCAACGCAACCGACGAACAGGCGGACCGAAGAACGGAGGTAAGGAAATGAAGAAATATCCCGCCGTCTTTCTGGATCGAGACGGTACGCTGATTGAAGAGGTCGGATATCTCGACCGCCTGGACAGGCTCAAGCTTTTTCCGGACAGCGCCAGGGCGGTGCGCCTGATCAACATGAGCGGCATGAAGGCCGTCGTCGCCACCAACCAGTCCGGCATTGCGCGAGGTTATTTTACGGAAGCCGTTGTGGAGATGCTGCACGTCCACCTGCAGAAGCTGCTCTTGGCGCAGGGGGCGCAGATCGACCGCTTCTACTACTGCCCCCATCATCCCACCGAAGGGCTCGGCTTGTACCGGAAGGTCTGCCCCTGCCGCAAACCGGAACCCGGCATGCTGCGGCAGGCGGCGGAAGAGATGAATCTCGATCTTTCCCGGTCCTATCTGATCGGCGACATGCCCACCGACATCGAAGCGGCTTCAAGGGCGGGAATCAAATCGGTCCTCGTTCGGGGCGGTTGCCTCCCCGGGCATACGCCGGATCTCCCGCATGAAGAATGGGAAGGCCGGGCCTGGCCGGACAGGATCGCCGCCAGTCTCCTCGACGCCGTTCGCTGGATTATTCAGGACCTCGAACCGTGAAGATCCTGATCGTCAAATTAAGCGCGGTGGGCGACGTCATCCACACCCTCCCTTCCCTGGCCGCCCTCCGGCGCCGCTTCCCCCGGGCCCACATATCCTGGGTCGTCGAAGAGGCCGCATCCGATCTGCTCAGAAATCATCCCTGCCTCGATGAACTCATCATCTCAGGCAGGAAGCGCTGGATCAAAGAGCTGAAGGAGGGGAAATATTCCAAAGTCCTGAAGGAGGCGGGGCGCTTTATTTCCGACCTTCGCAGCCGGCGGTACGATCTGGTCATTGATTTTCACGGCCTCTTCAAAAGCGCCGTTCTGGCATGGCTGAGCGGCGCTTCCCGAAGGCTCGGCTACGACAGCATGCAGGAGCTGAGTGGTCTTTTTTATACGGAAAAAATTCCCGAAGACCTGAGCCGCCATGCCGTAGACCGCTACCTGGATTTTCCGCGGCACCTGGGCGCCGATGTGAAGCAGCCGGAATTTTTCCTCGATATATCGGCCCCCCAGCATCGGCACATCGATCACCTCTTCGAGGAATTCCATCTCAGCGGCCAGGAAAATCTCGTCGCCATCAACACCGTGGCGCTCTGGGACACCAAGCTCTGGGACGACGAAAAATTCGCCCGCCTGGGAGATCGGATTTCCCGGGAATTGAAGGCGGCGGTCGTCTTCACGGGCAGCGATCCGGCCCCCATGGAGAACATTCTTTCTCGGATGACCGCGCCTGCGTTCAATTTCGGCGGGCGAACGTCTCTGCGCGAATTGGCCCATCTTTACCAGCGCGCCCGGCTGCTGATCACCACGGATTCCGGCCCCATGCATCTGGCGGCGGCGGTGGGAACACCGGTTGTCGCCCTTTTCGGACCGACCGATCCCGCCCGGACGGGGCCCTATGGGAAAGGGCACCGGGTCCTGCGCAAAGGCCTGGAATGCAGCCCCTGCCTCCGGAAATCCTGCAAAACGCGGATCTGTATGCACAACATTTCCGTGGACGAGGTCTTCGACGCCGTGAAGGGCGTCCTGGAGTCTCCTGCGGCCCGGAGGTGCATTCCCCTGCCGGATCCCGACTCGCCATGAGCGGCAGGAAGCGGACCGGTCGAAATCACCCGCCTATAAAAGGCAATACAGAAAGAGGAAAAGGAGAAGAGCATGATCGGGAAAAAGCTGCGGGACATTCTGGTCTGCCCGCGATGCAGGGGGAAATTCGATCCGGAAGAGAATGAGGACGGGCTGACCTGCTCAGCCTGCGGGCTTCTTTATGAAATTCGGGACCAGATACCGATCCTGCTGATCAGCGAGGCGAGAAAACTGGACAGGAATGAACTTCGAGAAGCGGAACCGTCCCCTCCCCGATGACAGAAATTCATTGACAAAATTCCAGGAATCATTCAGTATTCCGCATATTAAATTCAAAAGAAGAGGCAGATGCCACCATCTCTGCCGAAGGAGAAAAGAATGTTTCAAGTTTCGGAAAAAGCTGGAGAGAAGATCCATGAGTTCTTAAAAACCCTGGAGGAGGTCCACCCGATCAGGCTGACGCTGACGGAGGGCGGCTGATCCGGTCCCTCACTGGGAATGGCTCTGGATGAGCCTCGAGACGGCGACGAACAATTTCAGGAAAGGGGAATCACGTTCCTGATTACCACGGACCTGTTTGAACAGATTAAACCCGTTTATGTCGATTTTATCGAAGATGAACGAGGATCCGGCTTTCAGGTGACCTCATCACTGGCACCCGGCGACTGCTGCGGATCCTGCAGTTGCTGAAATAGACGCGTAATCCCGGAAGGGGGCTGCACGGCGGTCGAGCGGTCCTCTTCCGGGGAAAAAGCGATGGCATCATGTTGAAGTATGTCCAGTAAACCCGATTCCGAAAAGGAAATCCTGTTAACATCGGCGGAACAGATGATGGAAGCCGGGCGGTATGCTGAAGCGGCCGTGCTCTACGGCCGGCTTGTCGAGCAGTATCCCGGCGAAGAATCCTTCCTCCTGGCTCAGGCATGGGCCTTTCACGACAGCGGCTCCCGCGAAGAGGCCATCTGCTGTTTTGAAACGCTTTTTGCCGCGGAATTGAAGCTCAAAGTCTTCACCGGATTCGCCTTTGACGAACTGGTTCGGCTCTACCGCGATGGGCGGCAGTATGACCGTCTTGTAGCGATCTGCCGCCAGGCGGTTGAAGCGCAGCCGGATGAATACCCCCTTCTCAGGGAGTTGGGCAATGCCTTTCTGGTGGCAGGGATGACTTCTGAAGCGGTGGAGGTCTTCGAAAAGATCACCCGTTTGGAGCCGGACGCCCCGGAACTTTTCTGTCTTTATGGCGACGCCCTTGTCGCCGATGGAAAATACGATGCCGCTGAAGCGGCCTATGGGGAGGCTGTCGCCCTGGATCCGGAAGCAGCGGCCCATTTCTATCAGCGCCTGGCCAATGCCCTTGCGGAATCCGGAGCCTTGGACCGGGCGGAAATCCTGCTGAGCCGAAGCCTGGCAACCTGCCCCGGCGATCCCCTCTGCCTGATCCGCCTGGCGGAAGTCCAGGTGAAGCAGCAGCACCTTTTCGAAGCCAGGCACAGCGTGGAAGCCGCCGTTGCCTGTAACCCCAGATTTGGTGCAAGCTATTACAACCGCCTGGCACGCGCCTTGGCCGACGCAGGCTGCCATTTTGACGCCGTGGAAATGTTCGACCGCGCCATCGCCCTGGAAGAGAACAATGCCTTTTTTTACCTTTACCAGGCCGAATCCTACGAAAAGCTCAATCTCCCCGAGCAGGCGGAAGAAGCCCGCCGCAAAGCCAAGGGTCTTTCAGCCGGCAACAGAGCCTGATCCTGCCCGCCTCAGATCCGCCCCATGTTCCTCAAGGTCTCCATGAAGGTGTGGTAAAAGACCTTGTTCTCCTGCACCCCGTGTTTGACGATGGCCGCAAGCTCATTGAGATCCCCGGTATGAACAACGAGATTCACACTCCTGTGGAAGGCCGCCATATTGTCCATGGTGCGGAAAGAGTCGCCAACGAGAACGACAAACATTTTCCTCCGAATGGACATGTCCAGCAATTCCAGGGCCTTCAGAAGGTTCTCGCCCCCCTTCTGCCCGTCAAAATCATCATGAAGAATCAGCACATCGAAAATGTGAAAGCGCATCTTCTGAAGAGCGTCCTCCGCGGACTCCGCCACGTTCACAGCATAGTCCAGGCGTTTAAGAGCCGTGCTGATGTTCTCTATCGCGCCGGAATCGCTCTCGCAAACCAGCGCCGTCTCCCCCTGCTCAACCAGAAAGTCAAAGAGCCGCTCCGAAGCGTCATACGAACCGGCTGCATTCTCAATCAAAGGATTTTTGCCTTCCTCCATAGGTTACCGCCTCCCTCTAAAATCTTCTCATCTTTCCATAGCCGGTATCGACCTCCAGCTTGCCAAGGCTTGTTGTCGCCTCACCCTTGGCGCTCTTGACCGAATCGATTCCCCGGCCCACGACTCCCCTGTTGGAGGCATAAATCTTCGCCGTTTCTTCACTGATGAGGCCTCGTGCATACAATTCCACGATATACTCATCAAAGGTGATCATCCCGAAGGCTTTGCCGGCGGTAATGATTTCGTAAAAGGTCTTGCCCTCCGATTCCCCGTTGAGGATCGTATCTTTCACGCGCAGGTTGCTGGCCATCACTTCAAAGGCCGCCACCCGCCCTCCCCCTTCCTTGGGGAGCAGCCGCTGACAGACGATCCAGCGGACCGTGTCGGCCAGACGGATGCGGATCTGGCGCTCCTCCTCGCGCGGGAACATTCCGAGAATGCGGTTGATGGTCTGCCCGGCATCGACCGTATGAAGGGTGCTCGCAACCAGATGCCCCGTTTCCGCCGCGGCCAGGGCGATTTCCACCGTCTCCCTGTCTCTCATTTCCCCGACCAGGATCACCTTGGGCGCCTGGCGCAGAGCGGCACGAAGCCCATTGGCAAAGGTGTCGAAATCGATCCCCATTTCCCGTTGATTGAAGGTCGACTTCTTGTGAGGATGGACGAATTCCACAGGATCCTCCAGGGTCACCACATGGACGGATTTCAACTCGTTGATCGCGTTGAGCATCGCGGCCAGGGAGGTGGATTTTCCGCTTCCCGTGGCTCCGGTGACGAGAATGATGCCGTTGATCTCCTGGGCCATTTTTTCGAAGGCCTCCGGCAGATTCATATCCACAATCGTCGGGATGGTGGTTTCCAGCTTTCGCAGGACAATGGAATAGTTTCCCCGCTGGGAGAAGATATTGACACGGAAACGGGCCTTTCCCTGCAGTTCATAGGAAGAGTCGCAGGACCCCGAGGCAATGAGGTTTTCCGTCAGGCGGCGGTCTCCGCCGATGAGATTCAGGGCGAGCATCTCCGTCTGAAAGGGCGTCAAGCGTTCAAAAGGAGGGTCAAAGTCCACGGAGGTCAGTTGCCCGGAACTTTCAACCTGAAAGGGCTTACCCACGGTAAAATTGAGATCGGACACATGGTCGAATTTATCGAGCATCTCCGTTAAAATATAATCGAGTTCCTGCCTTCGCATGTTCTGGCTCCTCAGAAATAGATCACTGGGGGCAGGCCTTTTCCCCCTCCACACTCTTCGCGACGATCCGCTGCCTGGTTGCAGCTGCCGGGATTACACTTCCGTGAAATCAGCCGGCGGGCTTTTCAACAGAGCCCGGAATTTTGCCTTGTCGTTGCACTTCATGTAGGCCTCGTCGGCGCTGATCCAGCCCTTATTGAACAGCTCCATGATGGCGTCATCCAGAAGCTGCATCCCGTACTTTTTCCCCGTCTGAATCATGGAGGGGATCTGGAACGTCTTGGACTCGCGGATCAGGTTGCGTACCGCCGCATTGGCAATAAGGATTTCCAGGGCGGCGCAGCGCCCTTTCTTGTCGATTCTTTTGAACAGAACCTGGGCAATGATGGCCCGCAGACCATCTGCCAGGGTGGAGCGGATCTGGGCCTGTTCGCTCGAGGGAAACACCTCGATGACCCGGTCAACCGTCTTGGCCGCGCTTGTGGTGTGGAGTGTCCCGAAGACGAGGTGGCCTGTGGAGGCGGCCTCCACGGCCAGCGAGATGGTTTCCAGATCCCGCATTTCGCCCACCAGGATGATGTCCGGGTCTTCACGGAGGGCGCCTCTGAGAGCCGCCGAAAAACTCTGCGTGTGGATGCCCACTTCCCGGTGATTGACGATGCAGCTCTGGCTCTGATGGACAAATTCGATAGGATCTTCGACCGTGATGATGTGATCCTTGCGGATGCGGTTTGCTTCATTGACGATGGCCGCCAGGGTCGTCGACTTTCCGCTGCCGGTGGGTCCGGTCACGAGGACCAGCCCCCGGGGGAGCGAGGCCAGCTTGGAAATGACAGGTGGAAGTCCCAGCTGCTCGCAGGTCAGGATCTCGCTGGGAATCTCCCGGAACACAGCCCCCACGCCGAACTTCTGCTCGAAAAAATTGGCACGGTAGCGGGCCAATCCAGGAATTTCATAGGCAAAATCCACATCGCCCGTTTCCTCGAACTGCTTGACCTTGTGTTCCGGGGTGATTTCATAGAGCATGGCCTTCAGTTCATCATTATCCAGGGTGTTATACTTGACCCGCTCCAGTTCGCCACGTAGCCGAATGGCAGGCTGCTGCCCGGAAATGAGGTGAAGGTCCGATGCGCCCTGTTCATGCATCAATTGAAAAAAAGCATCGATTTTTGCCATAAGTGTTCACCTTGCTGAGTTTGATGGATTCTGACCCGTGAAACGGTCATACGGAATGCACTTTATGCAAAAAAGGTGACACCCCTTTGCATGGATCGGAAGATCCCCCTGGTCCATAGCCTTCCGCCCGGAAAACCTGGAACAGGATCCTTCCCCTGTTCAGGAGATCCTGTTATATCCGCCGGTCGATGATCGAAACAAAAAGCCGGTCGGCAAGAACGCTCCGGCAAATTCAAAAAGATGGCCCGGATAGGCAGGATGCCGTCGTCGGTCGGGAATCTTTCACGGTGAACAATTACTTGACAGAGGAGGAATGTTCATATTATAAGGCATCGTTCTTTCGCTGGTAAGTATTCCGTTTCCGGATGGGGATGTAGCTCAGCTGGGAGAGCGCGGCGTTCGCAATGCCGAGGCCAGGGGTTCGATCCCCCTCATCTCCACCAGATCATCGGTTCTGGAAGTCCGCAGATATAAAAAACCCGTTAGAAATGACGGGTTTTTTATTGCCGTTTGAAACGCGTTGGTTGTTTCCTGCATGCGGATGCTTCGAACGGGCCTTTTGACCCTGGAAGCCATGGCCCCTCAGAGATGGGGATCGCCTTCAGCTAACAGGAAATCGTCGGGAGTCAAAAAAATGAATTTCCGGATCAGAGTTTTGGTCTCGTTGCTTCTGATGTTCGGACTCTGGGGTTGCCTGAACGTGGAAACGACGGTCCGGGTCAGAGCTGACGGCAGCGGGACCCTTGAATCGAGAGTCCTGATGAACCAGCAGGCCAGCCAACTGATGCAGGGCGGGACGAAGGGAGGCAGCCGTCCACTGGACCTCCTGGATGAGGAAAAACTCAGGAGAAACGCGGAAAAGATGGGAATGGGCGTGCGGTTTGTTTCAGCGGAACGGATCACCTCCCAGCAGGGAAACGGGTACCGCGCCCTGTATGCCTTTGAGGACATCAACAATCTGAAAATTCTCCAGAATCCCGATGAACCGACGGTTTCGGGCCCCGGGGCCATAGAAGGCCCTCTTCCGGAGAAGATCTCCTTCTCCTTTCAAAAGGGCAGCCCTTCAACCCTGACGATCCGGATACCCAAACCGCAGGAAAAGCCGAACTCCACAAAGAGTCAAACAGCCAGCGAAAAACCGACGGGTGACCCGGAACAACAGGACATAACGAAAGAGTCGGTTGAAGTGTTCAAATCCCTGTTTCATGGATTGAGAATGGTGTTTGCCGTGGAAGTCGAGGGCTCCGTGCTCGCCACAAATGCAACCCATCGGGAGGGCTCCCGGATTACGCTGATGGAGATGGATTTTGACCAGTTAACCTCCAATACAGACCTGTTCCGGAACATTGTGAAGGCCGACAGGAAAAACCCGAAAGAGCTAACGGAGATGCTCCGCACTTTTCCCGGCATCACGGCAGAGACGCAGGAAACGGTCACCGTCGAGTTCCGGTAACCAGCCGGCTTATGGCCGGCTCCACGTATCCGCACTCAAGAGTGCTGCAGGAATCCGGGTTCTGACGGGCTTGGCCCGCGGCTTCCCCGGGAACCTGAGGGCGCAAAAGGGGAAGCCGGCCTGAATGCCGCGAAGTCTCAGAGCATTCCGGCGGCGGCAGAGACGCCCATTTTCTTTGTCCTTGACAGCCCCAGTCCCTTCCTCTATCTTAAACTGAACGCGTTTTCTTTCATTTCCATTCCAACCAGGAACTCACCCATGTCACTGATGAACGATCCCTACTTGTCCCCGTATCTTCCCGCAATCCGGCGCCGGCTGGAACAAATCCGCACGATGGAGCAGCGCCTTACCGAAGGGCGGATCCGTCTGGCCGATTTTGCCTCGGGTCATGAGTATTACGGCCTGCACCGCGAGGGAGACGACTGGATCTTCCGCGAATGGGCTCCCAATGCCACCGCACTTTTCCTGATCGGCGACTTCAACGAATGGCGCGAACGACAGGAGTTTTCTCTTCAGAGAATCGGGGAGAGGGGGGACTGGGAAGTACGCCTTTCCAACCGGATGCTTCGCTCAGGCCAGCTTTACAAACTCCTGGTCCGCTGGCCGGGCGGCGAAGGCGAGCGGATTCCCGCCTATGCGCGCCGGGCTGTCCAGGACGACTATACGAAGCTTTTCACCGCACAGGTTTGGGAACCGGAACATCCCTACCCCTGGCGCCATCCCCTCTTCCGCCGGCCGGCGGAGGCCCCCCGGATCTACGAAGCCCATATCGGCATGTCCCAGGAGGAGGAGAAGGTCGGAACCTACGCGGAATTCCGGGAACGGGTTCTGCCCCGCGTGGCTGACGCCGGCTACAACACCCTTCAGCTCATGGCCATCCAGGAGCATCCTTACTATGGCTCCCTGGGCTATCACGTATCCAGCTTTTTCGCCGCATCATCCCGTTTCGGCACGCCGGAGGAGCTCAAGGAGCTAGTGGATGCCGCCCATGAGATGGGGATAGCGGTCATTATGGATCTCATCCATTCTCATGCCGCCAGGAACGAAGAGGAAGGAATCAGCCGCTTCGACGGGACTCTCTACCAGTATTTCCATGAAGGCCCGCGGGGGGATCATGCCGCCTGGGACTCCCGCTGCTTTGACTACGGGAAACCGGAAGTCGTTCACTTTCTTCTCTCGAACTGCCGCTTCTGGCTCGATGAGTATCACTTCGACGGATTCCGCTTCGACGGTGTGACCAGCATGCTTTACCTGGATCATGGACTGGGAAAAGCCTTTTGCGGATACGAGGATTATTTCAATGCGAATGTGGATGAGGATGCCTTGACCTATCTCGCTCTAGCCAACAGGGTAATCCATATTGTGCGGCCCGATGCCATCACCATTGCAGAGGATGTGAGTGGGATGCCCGGCCTGGCAACCCCTCCGGAGGAGGGCGGTTTCGGCTTCGATTACCGCCTCGCCATGGGAGTTCCCGACTACTGGATCAGGCTTTTGAAGGAAATCCCGGACGAACACTGGCCCATGGGTCACCTGTACCACGAACTCACCAATCGGCGGGCTGACGAAAAAACGATCAACTATGCGGAATCCCACGACCAGGCCATTGTGGGGGACAAAACGATCATCTTCCGCCTCATCGACGCGGGCATGTACACCCACATGAACGTTTTTGAACCCAATCTCCTGGTAGACCGGGGAATTGCCCTTCACAAGATGATCCGCCTGATCACACTGGCCACCGCAGGCAATGGCTACCTGAACTTCATGGGCAACGAATTCGGTCACCCCGAATGGATCGATTTCCCCCGTGAGGGAAACAACTGGTCTTACCATTATGCACGCCGCCAGTGGCACCTCAGGGACGACGCCAACCTTCGTTACCGCTTCCTTGCGGAGTTCGACAAGGCCATGATGCACCTTGCGGACCAGCATGACCTTCTGAATTCCCCGGGACCGCACCTGATCCTGGAAAACCAGGAGCACCTGCTTCTCGGTTTCCACCGGGCAGGGCTGGTCTTCCTCTTCTGTTTTCATCCCCATCAATCCTTCACTTCTTATCCGGTTGACCTGCTGCCCGGGAAGTACCGGCTCATCCTCGACAGCGATGCACCTGAATTCGGCGGCCACGGCCGGCTTGAGCCCGGCCAGGTTTACTTCACCACCTCCCGGCCCCAGCCCGGGGGGCCGACAGGGCATTATGCCAGCCTCTATCTTCCGACTCGATCGGCCCTGGTTTTGCGGCGGATGGATTAAATGGTCTGAAGCGGATTGGGAGTTGAAAGGAAGGGTTGGAAGATAAAAAAATGGTGGATGGAAAAGGAGGGAGCCAAAAACCATCCACCATTATGGACACTGAAAGGAATCATCTTGTAAGATCCGCTCTCAGATCACGAGACGAGAGCAGTGGGTGGGAAAGGAGGGGAGGAAACAACCACCCACCGCTCTATTGAAATGGTCACACGAGAAACACTTACTTCCGCTACTTCGAGAGGAAAAAGTCCATCAAATCGCTTTTCTGGTTTTCCCCTATCTCTTTATCCTCGGAAAGATCACTTTCCGAAAGAAAAAACTCGTACTCATTTGCGACAGCGGCCTGATTCGAGTCACCGGACAGCTTCTTCCGCTGTTCTTCACCGGGCGATTTTTCTTTTGTGCACTCCTGACTCATGGAACAACAACCAACCGCCTGTCCTACTCCGCGTTAACCGGACACAGTTTCAGAAGCGAGAACCCCTTGGTCGTTCACCGTTCTCTACAACATTTCACGCTTGACCATAACTATTGCAAGAGCAATACCAAATTCAATTCCATCTTTCTCTCCAGATCGCCATCCAGAAAGCCCGAGAAATTTACATATATTATCAATGATTTACATTTATCTGCGGAATGGATGGATTGGATGAATACCGGGGAGGAGCCCGTACTACGCTATTCGGGCAGGACAAAAAGTGCGATATCTGCCTGTTAAAGGCAAAGCGGCAGGGCGATATTCAATTTATACGTGTATATTGAAGTAGTTACGGTGCGTGCACATATCGCACGAATAGCGTGCTTTTATCGCACGCTCGGGGACTTTCTCTAACCGCGGCTGTGCGAAAAACGCCCTTTCTGCGGCTGTTGTATGGCCGCCACTGTCCGCCGAAAGCATCTGAAATCCGATGTCCAGAAGTTTCCGGCATTCCCGCACCCGGATTTCCGGATTTCTCGCCCCCATCACGACGGCAATGAGGCGGGTGTTGCCCCGGCGGGCCGTTACAATGAGATGATACCCCGCCGCCCGGACGAAACCGCTTTTCAGCCCGTCCACACCGGGATATTTTTGCAGAAGGGCGTTACAGTTGTGCTGGGTGATGTTCTTGTAACGATAAAACCGCATGGAATGAAGGGCCAGGGAGCCCGGGAAACGGTGGAGATAAGCATTGGCCAGGATCAGCATGTCCCGCGCCGTGGTGTATTGCCCTTCCGCCGGCAGACCGTTTGGGTTCCGGAAGGCGCTGCTCTTCATCCCGAGCTCGGCGGCCTTATGGTTCATTCGCTCGACAAAGCGGTCGACATTTCCGGCGACATGCTCCGCCACCGCCACGGAGGCGTCATTGGCGGATATGACCGTCATCCCCTTGATCAGGACTTCCAGAGGGACCCTTTCCCCCGCTTCAACATACATTCTCGACCCGTCCGCCTGCCGGGCGGCGGAACTGATCAACACAGGATCCATCCAGCAGACCTTTCCCTTGCCCATTGCCTCGTAGGTCAGAAAAAGAGACAGCACCTTGGTCAGGGACGCGGGCTGCAGGGGTTTGTCCGCATTCTCCTCATAAAGGATCCGTCCGTTGTTCATATTCATCAGGATGGCGGACTGGATTTCGGGGGCGCTGCTCTTGCGGCTGTTCCTTTTATCCTGAACCTTTCCAGGCGACTTCTTTGCCTTTTTGAGAGCCGTTTTGGCTGCGGGAGCCTTCTTTTTCTCCTCGTTGCGGGCCATCGATTCCGCGGGATAAAAGAAAATCATCATCAGCAAAAGGGAAAGCAAAACGGAAAACTTCTTCATCCTTCAGGTACTCCTGTTTCTCTGTTTATCAGCTTCGTCTCAGCGTACCGGGCCATCCGCCGCGCCTGCGGCCTCTTCCTGCCCCCATGACGCCGGAATCTTCATCGGCGGCTCGAAGGGCCGGCCGCCCGGCCTGTTCCACTCTGATCACATCGCATTTTCCGGCTGGTCGGGACGCTGCACGAGAGACTGATCCCAGTTTCGTCCGACGGTAATGTCCACCTTCAGAGGCACCTTCAGCAGAAAAACCCCTTCCATCTCCTGCCGGACCAGATCCACCAGCAGATCCTTCTCTTCCCGGGGCACCTCAAAAACCAGCTCATCGTGAACCTGCATGGTCATTGCCGACCTCATCCCCCCTTCCCGGAGGCGGGCGGCGATCTTCAGCATGGCCATTTTGATCAGATCAGCAGCCGTGCCCTGGATCGGGGCGTTGATAGCCATCCGTTCGGTCAGCTGCCGCACAGCGGCATTGCTGCTGTCGATCTCCGGAAGATAGCGGCGGCGGCTCAGCAGAGTCGTCACATACCCCCGTTCCCTGGCCGACGCGAGAATTCTGTCGAGATAATTCCTGACACCGGTGTATCTGTTGAAATAACCGTCAATGTAAAGCTGGGCCTGTCTCTGGGAAACGCCCAGCTCTTTCGACAGGCCGAAGGCGCTCATCCCGTAGAGCACGCCGAAGTTGATGACTTTGGCCTGCCGGCGCATTTCCGCGTTGATCATTTCCGGAAAGACGCCGAAGACCTCCGCGGCCGTCCGGCTGTGGATGTCTTCACCGGCGATAAAGGCGTCGATCAGGACGGGGTCTTCGGACAGGTGGGCCAGCACGCGCAACTCAATCTGGGAATAATCGGAGGAGACGATATAGCAGCCCGGCGGTGCAATAAAGGCCTGGCGGATGCGCTTTCCCTCCAGGGTGCGGACCGGGATGTTCTGGAGGTTGGGATTGCTGCTGGAGAGCCGCCCCGTTGCGGCGACCGCCTGGTTATAGGAGGTGTGGATCCTGCCTGTCCTCGGATTGACCAGCAGAGGCAGGGCATCGATGTAGGTGGATTTCAGTTTGGTCATGCTCCGGTAGGAAAGGATCTCAGCGGGCAGTTCATGGTTCAGGGCCAGGTTGCTCAGCACATCGACATCGGTGGAATAGCCTCCCTTGGTCTTTCTGCCCCTGGGGAGGCCGAGTTTGTCGAACAGGATCACCTGCAGCTGCTTGGGGGATGCGATGTTGAATCTTTCCCCGGCCAGGGCGTATATCTTTCCCTCCGACAGGGCCAGGAGAGATTCCAGTTCCTGAGACATTTTGTTCAGCAGCTCCAGATCGAGGAGAACGCCCTTTTCCTCCATGGCGGCCAGCACCGGCACGAGGGGCATCTCCACCGACTCGAAGAGCTGCCGCATCCCCGCTTCCTCCAGTTTTGCCGTCAGCCGGGACGCAAGATCCCGAACGGCCTCCGCCCTGCGGCAGGCAAACTCCGCGAGGCTCTCCACCCGAAGGGAAGCAGGGGACAGCGCCTGGGATCCGCTGCCGGTCAGGTTCCGCAGGGAGTCAATCCGGCGCTGCAGATGGTCCTGTGCGACCTCGGAAAGCTCGAAGCCCCGCCGCGCCGGGTTGAGGATGTAAGCCGCCACCATCGTGTCCAGGAGAGGGCCCGTCACCTCCATTCCTTTCAGGGACAGAACGATCAGGGCCGTTTTGATGTCGTGACCCGCCAGAGTCACGTTCCGATCGGCCAGAAACGGGGAAAGAACAGACCATACCCGCGCCTCCCGGGACTCGCGGGATTCCTCCTCTCCGGGAATCGCCAGCGGGAGATAACCCGCTTCTCCGGAGGCGCGCCCCAGGGCCATTCCGATCAATTCAGCCCGCATCGGTTCCAGATGGGACAGCACCATCTCCAGCGCCAGCATACCGCCCTCTTTCAGGGGCGACAGGAAAGCGCCCAGGGCCTCGGGGGTCTGCAGAACAGGGTATGCCCTTTCCCCGGGGTCCTCATGGACGCTGAATTGCTCAAGCAGGGAGGAGAATTCCATCTCCCGGAACAGGCGGGTCAGGGCCTCCCGGTCCGGTTTCCGGAGACGGGCCTCTTCCAGGTCGAAGTTCAGCGGCACATCGGTGCGGATGCGGGCCAAATCCCGGCTCAGCAGGGCCTGATCGGTGTACGCCCGGATGCTTTCCCGAAGTTTGGCGTTGTGCAAGCGATCCGCATTCCGGATGACCTCTTCAATGCTCCCGTAATCTTCTATGAGCCGCCGGGCGCCTTTCGGCCCGATTCCCGGCACGCCGGGGATGTTGTCCGAGAGGTCTCCCATCAGCCCCAGGATTTCGGGAACCTTCTCCGGCTCCACCCCGAAACGCTCCCTGACCGCGGTTTCGTCATACGTCCGATCGGTCATGGTGTCGATCATCGTTACTTCGGGAGAAATCAATTGCATCATGTCCTTGTCGCCCGAAATGATGACGACCTTCCGTCCCTCTCCGGCAAAGCGGCGGGCCAGGGTTCCGATCAGGTCATCCGCTTCGATTCCCTGCTGCTCCAGGATGGGGATGCAAAAACCGCGGATCATCTCCTTGACGGAAGGGATCTGGGCAATCAGGGCCTCGGGAGTCGGTTTCCGGGTCGCCTTATACTGGTCGTAGGTCTCGTGGCGGAAGGTCGGACCCTGGAGATCGAAGATCACGATAATGTAAGGCGGAGCATGCTCCCTCAGGAGCTTGATGAGCATATTGGTGAATCCGTAAACGGCGTTGGTCGGAAAGCCGCGGGAATTGGAAAGCTCCCGGATCGCATAGAAAGACCGGTAGAGATAGTTGCTGCCGTCGATCAGATAGACGGCGTCACTTCCCTTGTTTTTCCCGTTTTTCCCTGTCGGCATAAGAATCCTGACTGTTCAGCCCTGCTGAGTTTTCGTCTTCCATACCATAGAAACCCCTCCTAATCCACCCCTAGCCGCGCTTTCGCAAGGCAGGGCTTTCGGTCCGGGTTCCTTGCATTTCAGCCCCGCCGCCTTTTTCCATGGCGGTCATCCGGGGCGTTCGGGCTGACGACGGGGCCTGCGGTTATTCTGCATCGTGCGGAGAGAACGTTACATGGAGCTTCTGGCCCTCCTGGAGAGCGCCCTCCATGCCGACTTCATTGCCCCATTCATCACGAACGGCGGCCTTCTCCCAGCTCTCCCCGAACTGAGACGCCAGCAGGGCATGGCGGACCGTCATCCCCTCCATGAGGAAAACGGCATGGCCGTTGACATAGACTTTCACGGTGCGGAAACCTCCACAATGCGGTTTTCCGTCAGCGGACGGATTTCATGAAGTGTCCGGATGGTGTCGGCCACGATATCACGCAACCAGCGGCTGGCGTCATTGTAGACCAGCTTCGAGCCCTGCCGGCCTCCTTCGGCCGGATGGGCGAGATCTTCAGCCGAGACGACCTCCCCGAACACCTTGTAACCGTCGCCGCCCGCCGCCAGAAAATCATGGGTCGCCACCGTGTACTCCCGCCCCGACTCCAGCTCACGCCCGCCTACGGTTATCCTTTGTATCCGCCGCCCCGGCGGCTTTAAAGAATCATAGGCAACCGTCATCCCGGAAATCTGGGGAAAGGCGCCGTCGCGCGCTTCCACAGCCGCCACACCATGCTCCAAAGCCTCTCGAAGCTTATCTCCCCGCAGCCGGAATGCCACGACATAATTGTTGAACGGCAGAGCCGAATGGAGGTCCTTCAACACAATCGGACCTTTCCTGATGCTCCTGCGGAGGGTCCCCCCATTGATCAGGGCGACGTCCGCCCCCGCGGTGCGACGGACAACGTCCGCCACGAAACTGCCGAAATTGGTTTCCCGATATCGCGCCTCCGCGGCATTAAGGGAAATCCGGGTCCGGCCGACCACCTCGCTCAACAGGGCCTCCATCCGCTGCGAATAGCGACCGACGAGCGACGCCACCGGCCCTTCGGCGGGACGGCCACCCGGTTTCACATCGACCAGGCGGGCGCTGTAAGCCGTTACCCTGCCGTCCTCGAGGGTAAGATCCAGGACACCCAGGGCCTTGCCATGCTCCCAGGCCTGAAGAACCGGCGCATTGCCGATTCCGGGGGGATTCGCCACCCGCGTGTGGGAATGGCCGCCGATCACGGCATCCACGCCGCCGGCTACCTGCTGTGCCAGTACCCGATCGGCATCATGCCCGAGATGGGTCAGAACGATCACCACATCGGCAGCCTTGCGAAGCTCCGGCAGGTCGGCCTCCAAAGACGCTCTCGGGGAGAGAAAGGTCAGTCCCACGGCATTGGCCGGATGGGTGCACAGGGGGGTGCGCTCGGTAACCAGCCCGATCACGGCAACTTTCACACCACCGATTTCCTTGATCACAAAAGGCTTCAACCCCGGAATTCCCCGGACATTCGCCGCCAGGACGGGAAACGTCGCCTCACGGATCCTCTCCTTCAAAGCCGCCTGGCCGAAATCCAGTTCATGGTTGCCCATAACCATGCCGTCGAAGGCCATGGCGTTCATCAGTTCGATGACCGATCGCCCTTGAAAAAGATTGGCCCAGTTGTCCCCCTGGATCATGTCGCCCGCCGCGAGCAGCAGGGTAGGAACGGCTGGATCGGAGCGGAGGGAGCGGATCTCCGCATCGAGGAATGCCGCGCCGCCCCAGAGTTCATCGGAACCGTAGGGCCTGTATGGCTCCGCAAAACCGTGAAAATCATTGACATGCAGGATCCGGATCTGCCTTTTTTCCCCGGCATCGAGCCGGCAGGGAACACCCAGAACGGAGAGGCTAAACAACACAGAGGCAAGCAGAATCAGCAGGAGAAGCTTTTTCATGTTCCGTTGAAACGATCTTTTTCTTTATGATGGCGTAGAGGGCCTTCCTTCCCAGTCTTGCGCGGGAGGCGTCTCCTCTTCCGGCGGGGGCTCATCGAACAGAAATTTGGCGTCGATTTTGAAGGTTCGAGCGGCCCGGAACGTCATGATGTTTTCGATCCCCGTTTCCTCGGAAAGGCGCTCGATCGTCCCCTCCAGCTCCTCTTCCGATGGGGCGATCAGGGTAAACCAGATATTGCAGGCATGGCTTCTCCCGTAGTTGTGCGTCACGCCCGGAAGGACATTGACCCGGCCCACAAAGAGGGGCACCCGCTCTTCGGGAACCCGGGCGGCACACAGGCGACTGGCAAAACCGAGCCTTGCGCTGTCCAGCACGGCCCCGATCCTCCGGATCACACCCTCGTCCTTGAGGCTTGAAATGCGGCGCAGCACCTCATCTTCTGAAATCCCCAGCTTTTCCGCCACGGCCCGGAAGGGTTCCGCCTCCAGGGGGAAATCCGTCTGGAGCAGATTCAGAAGATGTTTATCGAGGGCATCCATGCCGCTTTCTCCGTCCTAAATGAGGGGCTACGAATCCGCCCCGCGCGGTGCCCCTTTTCCCTTCGGTTCATAAACGCAGAAGGGCTCTTCCGCCAGGTAGTCGCCCGTCAGCTCATGCGCCCGGGCGCGGCAGCCGCCGCAGACCCGGAAAAACTCGCAGCGGCCGCACTTTCCGCTGTATGATTCCGGATTTCGCAATTTCTGAAACACGGCGGAATTCTTCCAGATCCCCTCGAACCCCGTCTCCGTGACCTCTCCGCAGTTCAGTTCCAGATAGCCGCAGGGCTGCACCGATCCGGTGTGGGATATGAAGCAGAAGGAAATCCCCCCGAGACACCCCCGGGTCACGGCATGGAGGCCCCCGTGGCCTTCAGGCGGCGGCTGGCTTCCGGCGCCGCCCCTCTGGCGGAGAATGCGGTAATAATGGGGTGCACAGGTGGCCTTCAAGAGAATGGGGCTGGTCAGGCTCGCCGAATGAAAGGCCTGGAGGGTGTCCTCGTAATCCTGTGAAGAAATGGCCTGGCCGGCGAGGTCCCTCCCCCGGCCGGTGGGGACCAGCAGAAAGATGTGATGGGCCGCGGCCCCAAGGCGGACGGCCAGCTCCATCATGGCGGATAGGGAATGGCGGTTGGAGCTGGTGATCGTCGTGTTGATCTGAAACTCCATTCCCGCCTTTTTCAGGGCTTCAATGCCCTCCAGCGCGCCGGCGAAGGCTCCGGGCATCTGCCGGAAGGCGTCGTGGCTGGCGGCATCCGGCCCGTCCAGGCTGATGCTGACCCGCTGAATCCCCGCCTCACGCATCCGCCGGGCGATCTCCTCCGTCACCAGGGTGCCGTTGGTCGCCAGGACCATCCGCAATCCCAGCCCATCCCCGTAAGCGGACAGTTCGTAGATATCATCCCGCAGGAGGGGCTCACCCCCCGTCAGAATGATGATCGGCCGGCTGAAGGCTGCAATCTCTTCCAGAAGCTTCTTCCCCTGTTCCGTGGAAAGCTCACCGGGATAGGGGCCCCTCTGTGATGAGGCCCGGCAGTGGATGCAGGAGAGATTGCAGCTCCGGGTCACCTCCCAGGCCACCATCCGCAGGGTTGAGGGAAGAAGGGGGGCGCTCATCGCTGCAGAACCCTGGCCGCTTCCATGGCGAAATAGGTGAGGATCATGTCCGCACCGGCCCGGCGAATGGCCGTCAGGGATTCCATCATCGCCTTCTCCTCGTCAAGCCAGCCCAGCTGAGCCGCCGCCTTGATCATGGCGAATTCCCCGCTCACGTTATAGGCTGCCACGGGCAGGTCGAATTCCTCCCTGGCCCGCCGGATGACATCGAGATAGGGCAGGGCCGGCTTGACCATGAGGATGTCGGCACCCTCCTGCACGTCAAGGTTCATCTCCCGGATGGCCTCGTCCCCGTTGGCCGGGTCCATCTGGTAGGCCTTCCGGTCCCCGAAGCGGGGGGCGCTTTCCGCCGCTTCCCGGAAGGGTCCGTAAAAGCAGGAGGCGTATTTCGCCGAATAGGCCAGAATGGGAACGGTTTCATACCCCGCTTCATCGAGCCCTTCGCGGATCATCCCGACCTGACCGTCCATCATGGCCGACGGCGCCACCATGTCCGCCCCGGCCTTCGCGTGGGAGACGGCCGTCTCCGCCAGAACCTCAAGGGTCATGTCGTTGTGGACCTCACCCTTTTCGATCATCCCGCAGTGGCCGTGGTCCGTGTATTCGCACAGGCAGACATCGGTCACCACGAGGATATCCGGGACCTTGTCCTTGATCCGCCGGACCGCCTGCTGCACAATTCCATCTCTGGCGAAGGCCCCGGAGGCGGCCTCGTCCTTTTTGTCCGGAATCCCGAAGAGCAGCACCGCGGGAATCCCCAGTGCCCGGCATTCCTGCACCTCCTTCACCAGCAGGTCTACGGAAAGCTGAAAATGGCCCGGCATGGAACCGATGGGCTTTTTCACGCCCTTGCCCACGGTGGCGAAGAGGGGGAAAATGAGGTTGTCCACGGACAGGCGGGTTTCCCGGATGAGCTTCCGGAAGAGTTCGTTCTTCCGGAGGCGCCGCGGTCGATATTCAGGAAAATTCATGGGTTCGTCACCTCGCTTTTTGAGTTGTTCCGGATCTATCCTGAAATTCAGGCCTTGTCCGGCGGCGCGATCTCCTCGTCTGTCAGATAACAGGCCGGATCGGGGGCCCAGAGATCTCCCGTCACCGCCTCCGCCCTCGCCCGGAAGTTTCCGCCACAGACTTCAAGCCAGCGGCAGGTGGCGCAGCGGCCCTTCAGATGGGGCTTCTTGTCCTTGAGCTTCATCAGCAGCCCGTTCTCCTCATCGGT
Organism: Syntrophus sp. (in: bacteria); assembly: GCF_040768185.1. Classification (NCBI taxonomy): domain Bacteria; kingdom Pseudomonadati; phylum Thermodesulfobacteriota; class Syntrophia; order Syntrophales; family Syntrophaceae; genus Syntrophus; species Syntrophus sp. (in: bacteria). The sequence continues at coordinate 104,308 of NZ_JAXGNC010000005.1, forward strand.
CCAGATCCTGCTGAAGGGTCTGCGGCGCACGTTGCCCAGGGAAATGCCCCGCCAGAACTGGTCCGGATGGACCTCGCCGTCCCAGCTGATGCAGCCGATGCCGTTGCCGGAGCTGTTCCCTTCATTCATCTGCAGAAGTTCCATCACCTCCGCCGCCCGCCGGGGGTCCTCTTTCAGCAGCCGCAGGTAAAGGTAAGGGCCGTCGGCATGATTGTCGACGGTCAGCACTTCCTTGGGCAGCCCCCGCTCGAAGAGGTCTCGGGTCCGGTCCAGGATGAGATCCACGGTTTGCCGGGTTTCCTCTGCGGAGAGATCCTCGGCGACCAGGGCGGAACCGCGCCCGGAATACACGAGATGATAGAAGCAGACCCTGGGAATGTCCTCCGCCTCCAGCAGGTCGAAGATGTCGGAAATGTCGGCGGCGTTCCGGCGGTTGATCGTAAAGCGCACCCCGACCTTGATCCCCTCGTCCCGGCATATTGAGATCCCCTTCATGGCCGCCGCGTAAGCGCCGGAGACGCCCCGGAAGAGGTCATGGGTCTCGCGCCGGCCATCGAGGCTGACGCCGACATAGGACAGGCCGATCTCCTTCAGCACCGCCGCCTTTTCCCGGGTAAGCAGGGTCCCGTTGGTGGACAGCACCGCCCGCATGCCCCGTTCGACAGCGTACCGGGCAAGCTCCGGAAGATCCTCCCTCATCAGGGGTTCGCCGCCGGAAAAGAGCAGGACGGGGCTGCCGAAGGCGGCCAGGTCCTCGATCATCGCCTTGGCTTCCGCCGTCGTCAGCTCATCGCTGTACTGGATGTTCTGGGAGCTGGAGTAGCAGTGGACGCACTTCAGGTTGCACCGCCGGGTCATGTTCCAGACGACGACCGGGCGCTTGTCCTTGGAAAACTGGAGCAGATGGGAGGGCAGCCGGCCTGATTCCCGGTTGTACCGAAGCACATCCGCCGGTTCGACCGCCCCGCAGTAAAGCTTGGAAATACCAATCATATCTCAACCTTATATCGCCTTCTGCTTTTTGGGGGAGCGGGAGCGCCCCCGGCAGAAGCGTTCATGTTTTCGAAGTTGTCCTTCGCTCGTTTTTACGGCCCTCAGACAAGGGGAATAATTTTCGGAGCCGCGGCAAAGGTGAACAGCTTGGCTTCCGCCGCCGTAAAGTAGAAGGTCACAAAAAGTTCGTCATCCGCCCCCTTGGGATACATTCTCAGCAGATCCGGCATCTCTTCGAAAACCTGGGCCTTGCCCTCACGGCTGTCGTCAAAGGCGATCCGGCCCCGGATCCTCAGCCAGCTGTCCTTTCCCATACCGGAAATCTCGATATCCGGATTCTGCACCAGCTGCCTGTACACGTCCTTGCTTTTGTTCGTACAGAAGTAGAGGGCGCCGTTTCTTTTCATGACAAAACCGAAGGGGCGGACACGGGCTTGATTTCCCTCGACCGTGGCGAGGTGGAAAACCGGATTGGCCTTGATGAACTCCAGAGCAGTCTCCATAGCTGACCTCCTTGAACGTTGTTATGCTGGCTTGATTCCTCAAGCCAGATGCCACTGCATTCTTAACCCGCATTCACAAGTACGTCAAGGAACTTTGACCGATCGGGTCGCGTCCGCGGGATTGACGATCCGGCCCAGAAACAGGATCGTCCCGGTCCGGTTGTCCCGGATGAGAAAGAGAAAGGGATGGTCGGCGCGAAACACCGGGGACTCCCGGATCGCCTTCGTCACCATGGCGACGGCTGTCGCGGCGGCGGCCTCCGTCCCCTCTTCGTTCACCTCGACAAAGGCCCGGTGCTTGATCTGAGAAATCCACAGCTCGCCTTTCCGCCAGCCCATGCCGCGGAAGTCCGCCCTGCCGGAGGCGTCGAAGGCGTCCTTCATGCCCAGGGCTTTGCACGGGGGCACGAGGTCGTACCCCGTCTCCAGCTTGAACTTCGGAAGATAAAGCTCCGTTTCTCCGGCGGGGGAGGCATCGAGCTCTTCCAGCCACTGCTCCAGGTTTTCACCGGTCAACCGCCTTTCAAGGCGGCCCAGCCCGTCCGCCTCGGCGGGCAGCAGAACGACCATCGACAGGGTGTTCCCTTCGTAAGGGATGGAGGCGGCCTGGAAATCCGGCTTCCTCAGGATCGAAACATCGCCTTTCCGGAACATGAAGGGAACCGTCACCTCATGGCCGGGCGACACCCTGAAGGGGGCGTCGCGGGTGTCGCTTTCCCGAAAGCGGCTCTCCCACCGGCCCTTGAAATAGACGGCATTCAGGAGGACGCAGACCGAGTTGGGATCGAGTCCTTCGAGGATCTTCTCGATCTTCCCTTCCGTTTTCTCCCTGACCCAGCCGTTGATTTCGTCCACCCCGCCGGAGAACAGCTCCGCGTCGAAGTTTTCTTTCAGCAGGGTCTTGAAATCGCGGCTCACATCGCCCCCGGAAAGGCACAACCCGTTGGCGATGCGGAGCTTCTGGCCCGCCCGGCAGGCATTGGCCGCCAGTTCACAATTGAGGCGCCTGAAGGCCGAAGGCAGCTGCTCCGGCTCCATCTGAAAGAAAAGGACTTCCGCCATCTCCCTTGCCGTGTTCTGCCGCGCCCCGGCGTAGGTCATGCCCATCGCCGAGGAGATGCTGAAGGGGGAAAAGAAGAGATTGCCTTCCGTGCTCCTCAATTCCGCGTAGAGTTTTCCGGCAAAGGCCGTATTGCCTTTGACCAGGGGTTCCATAGGCACCCCCTCAGCGTCAGCCAAAATCACCGGAGCCGCCAGAAAAATCGCCAGCGCTGCGCCAAAGGGGAGCAACGAACAAAAAGCCTTTCGAATTTTTCCCATAGGGTTCCCTTTCTTCATGGGCAGGATGTCTCCAGTTCGCCCGTTCCTGCCCAGGTGATCCTTCGTTTTTGTGGTTAGACAGGTCCGGACACCCCTTTGTTCCCGACCCCCTCCTTTTTCAAAACCCCGGACGGCAGCGGCGAAGGGCTCAAGCGCCGCTTCTGCCCTGACTGACCCGGACCGCACAGGAATGCAGAACGCCCTTCAGGTCGACCAAGGGATCCGTTCCCGCGATTGTTTTCCTTTGACTGTTGAAGCAGCAAGGATCTATCCCCACATGCGCAAAGAGAGGGCCTGTACCGAAAAGGACGTCGAATCTCACCAACTTCTGGCAGGCGATCCCTTGATCAATGACCTCAAGGGGGCGTGAGCCGCCAGGGAGAAGTTGCCTTTGTCAGGTCTGAAAAATCATGCTTCGTATTTCAATGTTCCCCCGGTCCCCGGATGCTGAAGAGCCACCAGCGGGGCTCCTTCTTTCCGCGGCGGGGCTGTCTTTCGAAGTAGATTTTCAGGACGTCCCCGGATGTCGTGGCAACCTCGAACCAGTGTTTGCGGACATACCGCTCGGGGCTGCCGTGGCGGCACGTTCCCGTTTCGCGCCAGGTGCGGAGAACCGCGGCGATTTCAACGCTCCGGCCCCGCCACAGGAACTCCCGCGGCAGACCGGGCTCCCCGGCGGCCATCCGCGAGGTGTCGCAGGTGGAAACGACAGGGATCAAGGCTTCACTGATAAACCGCTCGCTCATGATCCAGAATCTCCTGCAGCTCCGGATGGGGAGCTGCTTCTGAATAAGCGGCCAGGGTGCCGCCCGCCGGTTCGGCGAAGGCGCGCCTCGGACCAAACGGCAGGCCGGGTCCTGCCTGAAGGGGCGCAAACGGAGGGGCCGGGAGCGGAAGGCCGGGGTTTCTCCGGCGCAGCCGTTACCGGTCTCTGCCCTTCCCCGAATCGGAGATTTCCACCAGCTCCAGGGGATAGGGCTGAAGAAAGGTCTGCCCCAGGAGATAGTTATTCTTATACCGGATGGACCAGGCCCGTAAGATGTGAAGCAGGACGCTCAGGGGAATCCGTTCGTCCCGGTACTCTTCGATGCTCTCCAGGAAGAAGGCCTTTTCCTCCTTCGAGAGCACTTCCGAGAACCCGCCGAAGGCGTGCAGCAGGACATTGATCATCGCCGTAAAACGCGGCGGGTGGGCCAGCGCCCGTTCCAGGTGCTCTTCGTAGCGGGTTACGACCGTCTTCCAATCGGCTTTCTCGTGGTTGGCGACGATTTTGCCGGCAAGGCGCATCTGTGCCTGGTTGTACCCCATGAGCAGGAGTTTCTGGGCCGAATGGAAATTCACCAGCCCCTGGATGGTCCCATTGGCCTTCACCTCGCGAAAACGGGCGAAGAGAAAAATCCGGGATAGAAAATGCTCCCGGATCGAAAAATTGCGGATCCGCCCTTCATCCTCAACAGGCAGCCCGGCAAAGCGCTCCTGGACGGCGTCGCCAAAAAACCCGCGCCCCTTGAAAGTGCGCGCCCCCTCTTCAAAGCCGTCGTGGATTTTGGCGTCTCCCACCCCGCAGGAAGGCGAACGGCTTTTCAGAAAAAATCCGTCCACTTGCGCCAGGGAATCGAGGAAGGTCTCGACGAAGCTCTGCATCGGCCCGGAAAAATCCTTTCCCGTGGCCGGCTGATACAGGGCCTTTTTCCCACTGTCGAAGACGATCCGGATGGGCTTGCGCGGCACGCCCAACCCGATCTCCACTTCGGGGCAGACAGGCAGGAACGTCACATGGGCCTTGAGCTTTTCCACAAAGGGCGTATCGATTTTCGAGCCGTCATAGCGGCAGGAATCAAAGCCCAGGCATTTGCTGACCACAACGACGGGTTTCGGAAAGCTTCCCGGCATGGCTGTATCCCTCCTAATGGACCCTGCGGTCCTTTATCGAGCAACAAGATATGAACAGAAACTGGAGAATGCTCCAGCATTCAACCTCTGGCAAAAAAGTCTTTGAGCGACTCCACGAGGCCCGGAACGGTGTACGCCTCCTGTAGGATATCCACGGGCAGGCCGGCTTTCCTGGCGGCGGCGGCCGTCACGGGTCCGATGCAGGCCACCCGGATGCCCGCGGGGATGGGAAGAAAATCCGGCCCCATGATCTCCAGGAAATTGGTCACCGTGGAGGGGCTCGTAAAGGTGAGGACATCCACACGCCCCAGGGCGATCTGCTCCGCCAGTTCCGCCGCCTTCCGGCCGGAGTTCACCGTTCGGTAGGCCGTCACAACATCCACGGAGGCTCCCCTGCGGGCCAGCTCATTCGGAATGACATCGCGGGCCTTCTCCGCCCGGGGGAGGAGAATCCGCTGTCCGGAAAGGTCGTAGCGCTCGAAGGCCGCTACGACGCCCTCGGAGAGATAGGTCTCCGGGACCAGGTCGACGCGGAGGCCCTGGCCTTCAAGAACCGCCGCCGTGGCGGGACCGATGGTGCAGAGCCGTATTCCCTTCAGATCCCGCAGATCCTTGCCGGCGGCCCGCAGCCGCTCCAGGAAATGATGGACGCCGTTGGCGCTGGTGAATATCAGCCAGGAATACGTCTCCAGGCGCTGGATCGCCGCATCCAGTTCATCCCAGCTTTCCGGGGGGGCGATCCGGATGGTGGGGAACGAAACGACCCGCGCCCCGGCATCCCGCAGCAGGGCGGCCATGGAAGCCGCCTGGGGTTCAGGTCGGGTGATCACGACGCCCTTTCCGAAGAGGGGCTGCGTCTCGAACCAGTTCAGATCTTTCCGCAGGCCGACGACTCCGCCGACCACCAGGATGGCCGGCGGCTTGAATCCAGCGGCTTCGGCCCGTTCGGCGATATCGGCCAGCGTGCCGGTCAGGGTCTCCTGATCCACCGTCGTTCCCCAGCGGATCATGGCCGCCGGGGTGTCCGGTTTTTTACCCCGGGCAACCAGGCTGGCCGCGATCTGGGGCAGATTGCGGACCCCCATGAGAAAAACCAGCGTACCCATGCCGGCCAGGGACTTCCAGTCGATCTCGCTCTGCTCTTTCAGGGGATCTTCATGGCCGGTCACGAAGGCCACGGATGCCGTGAAGCGGCGATGCGTCAGGGGGATTCCCGCATAGGCAGGAACGGAGATTGCCGACGTGACGCCGGGAACGACTTCAAAGGGGATGCCCGCCCGGGCCAGCTCTTCCGCCTCCTCCCCGCCGCGCCCGAAGACAAAGGGATCGCCGCCCTTCAGACGGGCCACCACACGCCCCGAACCGGCTTCCTCCAAGAGCCTTTGGTTGATTTCCGCCTGCGACAGGGTATGCCGGCCCCCTTCCTTTCCCGCATAGATGAGGCGAGCATCCCTGCGCGCCATGTCGAGAAGTTCGGGGCTGATCAGATGGTCGTAGATCACCACCTCCGCTTCCTGGAGGCATTTCGCTCCCTTCAACGTCATCAGGCCCGGATCTCCCGGTCCCGCACCAATAATATAGACTTTTCCCTTCCTGCTCATAACATGATCATCTCTGCTTTCTTTCGTTACCGGGGCCTGATCAAATGAGGCCCGTTTCAGGGCTGCCCGCTGTTCAACGCAGACAGAAGAATGCGCCCGCCCCCGTCCAGAAGGGCATCGGCCAGTTCTGTTCCCAGGTCGGCGGCGTCTGCCGCCTTTCCCTGAAGTTCATGGCGGATCATCTTTCCCTTCTCCAGGCTTCCCACGAGCCCCCGGATGGTCAGGGAGCCCTCCCGCTCCTCGGCAAAGGCAGCCACGGGCAGGGAACAGCCGCCGCCCAGGCGCCTCAGAAAGGCCCGTTCCGCCGTCACCTCCCGCCGCGTCCGTTCGTCTTCCAGGAAGGCGAGGCCGGCGTCCAGATCCTCTTCGCCGCAGCGGGTTTCCAGGCAGAGAACCCCCTGCCCCACCGCCGGCAGCATTTTTTCCGCCGGGATAAACTGCGTCACCTGCCCGGCCCATCCCATCCGGCGGATGCCCGCCGCAGCCACGACGATTCCGTCGAGATCCCCCGACGTCACCTTCCGGATCCGCGTGTCCAGGTTGCCGCGGATCGGCAGGATCTCCAGATCGGGCCGCCAGGAGCTCAACTGAACGATCCGGCGAAGGGAGCCTGTCCCGATTCGCGCCCCCGCAGGCAGCTCACCGATCCCAAGCCCCGTCCCGGAGATGAGGACATCCCTCGGGTCCTCGCGCAACGGGACCGCGGCAATCCTGAGCCCCTCAGGCAGTTCGGCAGGCAGATCCTTCATGCTGTGGACGGCCAGGTCGACTGTCCCGGCCAGCAGGGCCTCTTCGATTTCCTTAATAAAGAGTCCTTTGCCTCCGATCCTGGCCAGGGGCACATCCTTCTGGATATCGCCGCTGGTCCTGATCACCACCACCTCAATCCGCATCGCTGGATAGTGACGCTGCAGAAGCGCCGCGATCTGCCGCGTCTGAGTCAGGGCCAGGGCACTCCCCCTTGTTCCGATGTTCAGTTTCTCTCGAATGTGCGTTCCCCTCCCCTTCTATTTTTCCAGCTTGAACAGCCGCCTCAGGGCGGCGGCGTACGCGAGGCCGTTCCGGTTCCGGCTCTCCTCCCGGAGGCACGCCGTGGGTTCATGAAGGATTTTGTTGACGACGGAAGAAACCAGGCTTTCAACATGATTCTGGTCGCTTTCGCTGAGCGCCTGTCGCCACGAGGCGGACTTTTCCAGTTCGGCTTTCATGATCCCTTCGATCTTCTCCCGGAACCGCACGATGGTGGGCACCACTTCCAGGCTGGAAATCCAGTCCAGGTGGTTCTGAATCTCCTCCTCGAGGATGATCTCGGCCTTGGCCGCTTCCCTCTCGCGGAGGTGGCGGTTTTCATCCACCAGCTCCTGAAGATGATCGATATTGTAGAGATAGACGTTGTCAATTTCCCCGGCCGACGGCTCGATGTCCCGGGGAACGGCGATGTCGATAAGAAAGAGAAAGCGGTTTTTCCTCCGGTGCAGGGCGGAGGCAACCATTTCCCGGGTCAGCACATAATCGGGCGCGCCGGTGGAGCTGATCACGATGTCCACTTTTTTCAGAACTTCCGGAATCTGCTCCAGGGAAACAGCCGTTCCCTCGAAGAGGCCGGCGATTTCCTCGGCCCGCGCATACGTCCGGTTGGCGACGAAGATGGTTGAAATACCCTGCTTCAACAGGTGGCGGGCCGCAAGTTCCGACATCTCCCCCGCCCCCACCAGAAGGATCGCCTTCCCCTCCAGCCTCCCGAAGATCTTCTTCGCCAGTTCAACCGCCGCAAACCCGACGGACACGGCATTGTCGGCAATGCCCGTTTCCGTTCTCACCCGCTTGGCCGCCTGGAAGGCATGGTGGAGAATCCGGTTCAGCATCATCCCCGTCGCCTCATGCTCCACAGCGACGCGATAGGCCTCCTTGACCTGACCGAGAATCTGCGCCTCTCCCATGACCAGGGAATCCAGGCTTGATGCCACGCGGAAAAGATGGCGCACAGCCTCCGCATCGGAAAAGGCGTACAGGCAGCGCTCCAGTTCAGAAAGGGTAATCTTCGCCCGCTCGGCGAGCAGGGCCTTCAACCCTTCCCCGGCCTCCCGCTCCGCCTGGTCCGGCGTGCAGACCAGCACCTCCACACGATTGCACGTGGCCAGATAGAGGGCTTCCCGAACCGACGGCATCTGCCGGAGCCGCTCCAGGGGATGACCGGAATTTTCGCAGGACAGAGAAAGGCGCTCCCGGATCGCCAGGGGAGACGTTTTATGACTCATGCCGATAAGAAGAATGCCCATGATTTCAAACAAACCGGTGGATCGTCGGGAAGAGGTTCTTTCCCACAAGAAAGGCCGTCAGGAAAAAGAGGAAGGCCAACAGCGAAAACACGGCGGTTTTGTGCCCCTTCCAGCCGATGGCCAGGCGCTGGTGAAGCAGCACGGCATAAGTCCCCCAGACGGCCAGGGTCCAGACCTGTTTCGGATCCCACTGCCAGGAGCTTCCCCAGACCACTCGAGCCCAGAAGGCCCCCATGAGGACTCCCAATGTGAGCAGGGGGAACCCCCAGAGAAGGCAGAGGTGATTGATCCGATCCAGATCCCCCAGGGAAGGGAGGATTGAACTGACGCGCCGGGCCTTTTTCCGCTTGAGGAAATGATCCTGCAGCAGATACATGGCTCCCGCACATGAGGCCAGGGCGAAGAGGGCCTCTCCAGTTACGGAAAGGAGAACATGCACCGGCACGAGGTTCCCCTTCAGAACGGCGGGCATCACCGCCACGGACCCGATCCCGCGGCTGGCATAGATCATCATCAGCAGCACAACGGGAGACACGAACGCCCCCAGGACCACCGTCCGGGTGCGGAATTGAAAAAAGATGAAGATCCCGGCCATGATCCAGGCGAATAAATTGAGGACTTCATGGTAACCCAGGATCGGGATGTGCCCCCTTTCAACGATTCTGAAAAGAAGAAACAGGGAATGAAAGCCGAACGCGGCGCTCATCAGCCATAGGCTCGCCCTCGCAATCCGGACCCGCTTCCCCAGAATGGAAGTCACGTAGCCCAGTGTACTCAACAGATAGGCGCAAAAGGCCGCTTTGAAAAGAAAGGGTGTCATGGCTCGTTCCGTTCCAGATCCTCCCCGGCAAGACGGCGGATTTTCTCGTCGGCTGCGGCCCGGTCTCCCTTTCGCAGGTGCTCCAGGATGTCTGAAAAGACAATGGCCTCGAAAACCTTTTGATTCTCCTCGGAAGGATGTCCCTTCGCCAATCTCCGCTTCCGGAGCTCCCCAAGCATGTCAAGGAGTTCCCGGTACTCCGGCCCGTATTGGCGCTCCAGTTCCTGGCGCAGGCGTTTGGCCAGGGCAGGGCTCTTTCCAGCCGTGGAGATGGCGACGCTCAAATCCCCCTGTTCCGCAATGGCGGGAAGGATGAAATCGCAGCGCTCCGGATCATCCACTACATTGATCGGTATCCCGCGCTTCCTGCAATCCTGCATCACCTGCTCGTTGACGGCCCTGTCGTCTGTGGCGCAGATCACCATGAACGCGCCATCCAGGCAGGATGGGGAATACCGGCCAACCTGGCATTGGATCCGCCCCTCCTTCTGCAGAGTTTGCAGCCCCCCGGAAAGGCATTCGCCGACCACGCGGACAGCGGCGTCACATTCGAGAAGCCGCCGGACCTTGCGTTCGGCAACGCCCCCACCACCAACGACAAGGCAGATTTTCTCTCTCAAATCAAAAAAAACGGGATAGTATTTCATCTGGAAGACAAACCCTGATACCTGCATTCTATTAAGAACGGAGAGTGAACGCTATCATGATGGCCATGAAATTTCAAGCCGCTTGAAATATCGACGGAAAGGGGTTATAAATCAGCACGCTTGTTTTGCCGGAAGGCTGTTCGGATGCGGAACAGATCGTCCGGGATGTTATCGAGGGAAGGGTTTTTCCAGTCCATTTCAGGAGGCCGAACCATGGCGAGCCGCACCGCAAAGGACGCGGGCAACAAGGGAAAATGGTTGAAAATCGTGCTGTCTTCTCCACCCGAGCTGGTGGACGCGCTATCCAATTTTGTAACGGAATTGGGAGCTGAAGGCGTTTACCAGGAAGAGAATAAGATCCAGTCGTCCGGCGACTTTCCTGGAGCGGCCTCGAAGGAATCGGTAAATGCCTATCTCCCCTTTGACGTTCGCCTGGAAACCCGCGTCTCTTCGCTTAAATCGTACCTTGAGAGCCTCTCCCAGATCTTCCCCGAGCTCGATGCCCCGGAACTGGCCACGGAGATCATCACGGACCCGGACTGGGGGGAGCAGTGGAAAAAGTACTTCAAACCGCTCCGGGTCAGTCGAGGAATCGTCATCAAGCCGACCTGGGAGCGCTACACCCCCCAGGGGCGGGATACCGTCATCGAAATCGATCCCGGAATGGCCTTCGGGACGGGCCAGCATGCCTCCACGCGGATGTGCCTGGAAGCCCTGGAAACTCTTATTCTCACGCACCGCTTTCCGGAACCTCTGAACGTTCTGGATGTGGGTACCGGAACAGGCATCCTGGGCATTGCCTGCGCAAAGCTGGGGGCGGAACGGGTACTTTGCGTGGACATCGACCCGAAAGCAACGGAAATCGCGATGGAAAACATCATCATCAATTCCGTGGGCGACCGGGTTTCCGTCACCCAGGAGGAAATAAGCACCCTGAAGGACACCTACAACCTGATTGTTGCCAACCTGACGGCCAAATTGCTGATCAAACTCAAGAAAACGCTGACATCCCTCCTGCGCCCGGGAGGTTACCTGATCCTCTCCGGAATCATCGATCAGAACCAGAGTGACATTGAAGCCCATTTTTTCCGTGAACCCCTGAAACTCTTATCCAGCCTGTCGGAAAAGGAATGGGTCTGTTATGTGCTGAAAAAAGAGACGAATCAGCCGTGACCCTCCCCAGGCTATATTACCCGGGACCTTTGTCCGTGGGCAGCTGCTGTGTTCTGGTTGAAGATGATCTCCATTATGTGCGCTCGGTAATGCGGATGAGGGCGGACGACAGGCTTACCCTGTTTGACGGCACGGGCCGGGATCACTCCGCCGTCATCGTCACCATCTCCGCTGAGCAGGCCCTTGTGGAAATTCTCGACACGAATGCTGCAGCGGACAGGCCCGCTCGTATCACCCTTATCCAGGCGCTTCCCAAGGCTCAGAAAATGGATTTCATTGTCCAGAAAGCCACGGAGCTGGGTGTCGATGAGATTCGGCCCTTTTCCTCCGAGCGATCCGTTCCGATATTGGGCCCGGAAAAGGCGCTTCATAAAATCAATCGATGGCGCAAGATCGCCCGGGAAGCGGCAAAGCAGTGCCGCCGCTGTGATGTGCCGGCGATAACGGAAATTCAGGATTTTACAGACATGCTGAAGGCTTCTGAACCGGATGCGGCCAAACTGATCTTCTGGGAAGAGGAATCCCGCCTGGGGTTGAAAAAGGCGTTGCAGCGTTTTTCCGGAGCCCGCGATTTTTCCTTTCTCGTGGGACCGGAGGGAGGGCTGACCCCGGAAGAAGTTGAACAGGCAAGGACATCGGGGTTTGTTTCCGTCGGCCTCGGAAAACAAATCCTCAAACTGGAAACAGCGGCCATTGCCATCCTGGCCATTCTCCAATATGAGGCAGGCCTGTTTGACGCCTTCTCCGAAAAGTAAAAATCTGACAACAATCTTTCAAGGAACAGCACCATGACTTCTTACCGGTATGGAGGATTCTGGAAAAGGGCCATGGCCTTTTTCGTGGACAAGATCATCCTTTTTGTTATCTGCCTTCTCTTCTTTCTGGTCGGCCTGTCCGGCCTCAGCGCGGGGTTTAACGGCCTGGAGCCGGAAAAAACCCTGGGGCGTTTTGCCCTGATCTACTACTTGACGACCCAACTCCTGGGGATGCTCTATTTCACCTATTTTCACGGCATATCCGGCCGGACGCCGGGAAAGATGCTCTTCGGCCTCCAGGTCATCCAGTCCTCCGGCGAAAAGATGACCCTCGGCATCGCTTTTCTCCGCTGGGTGGGCTCCATTTTTTCCGGATTGATTCTATTCCTTGGGTTCCTCTGGATAATGTTTGACAGTAGAAAGCAGGGCTGGCATGACAAAATTGCCGGAACCCTGGTCATTCACCGGAATGACGAACCATCCACCCCTGAAGGAGATTAAAAAAGGCCTTGACAAACCAGGGCACATCCTATAATCAGTCACTCAGTTTTCAAACCACTCCGACATCAGGTTGGGTCGGTAGCTCAGTCGGTAGAGCATCGGACTGAAAATCCGAGTGTCGACAGTTCGATTCTGTCCTGACCCACCATTAAATCAAAGGGTTGCGAATTTTTTTCGTAACCCTTTTTTCATGCCTGTTGACTACTGTTGACTACATTTTTCCTTGATTGCCTACAAGGCAATCCATACTTAAAAAGTATTTTTCCCCTATATTTTTCAAAATTTTCACAAATAATTCAAACTGACATGCGGATCGATATATATTGCGTCTCCCACTAACCGGTGACCAGATTTTGATCGTTAGAACTTCTCTGCCCAGGCCCGAATTCCCTTCATGATCATCTCAATGGAGATGGTTCCCACGAACAATGCAGTGATTCGTCCTGCGATTTCAATGTACCTCTGAATCAGGGCCTCTCGCTTTGGTAGCGTAAAATCGTGTAAGATCTTGAGACTGATCATGATCAGAATGGAGATACTGACTGCCAAAAAAACAGAGGCGCACGCTGCTAGAGGAGCAAGCTTCTTCCCTGCGATAACGCTGGCACTGATCGTACCTGGACCGATGAGCAAAGGCATCGCGATCGCACCGGCCAGTTGTTTCGAGTCGCCTCTTAGAATCTCGATCGCTGTGGGGCCGCGAAAGACAAACTGGAGACCGATAAGAAGAAAGACGATACCCCCAAAGATTTGGAAGGAAGCGAACTCTGCCTGCACAACGCTTATAAACACGACATCCCCAAGAATAGCGAAAAACCAAAAGACTATCATCGCGATCAGCGCGGCGCGAAAGATCACCCGGGTGAATTGCCGCCTGTCCATCCTCTGCACCACATCGATAAGATAAATGATGATCAGGAACGGGTTAAGGAGCATCAGTAACAGAGCCGTCGATTTGATGAATTCCATGATATTCTTATTGTACCTTTACAAAAAAAATGGGGACTATTCAGCACCTTGTTCTTTAACATTCATAAACTCGGGCCACTTGCCCTGAAACAGTAGCCGCAAAGCTTCAGACGCAGTAACGCCTTGTTTTCTGCAAGTCGACAGATAGCTTCGGATCCGGCAGAAGATTTTCTGCACCCTCCATTGATCGAAAGCAACCTGATATCTTTTGTTGAACCTTGGTCATTCGCAGGTCATTTTCGGTCTGGTTGTTCGAGAACGGCACATTGGCATCCTCCATGAATCTTACTGTTTCGTTCTCATGATCTCGAGGCGTTCCAGAAGATTTCTTGCTTTTGACCTTGCTGTTTTGCCTTTTTTCTTTTTCGCTGTTTCGTCTGGTGCTGGACATTCCAACTCGGCTTCTCGCAGCAGGTCACGGTAGCGCTTTCTGAACTGTTCCGACTCTGTTTCCTCAAGGCGTCCCCCTGCTTCATGGGTGGCCTTGTTCATTGCCTTCAGGAGGACAATCATCTGCGCCGCCCATTGCTGGTTATCCTGTTCTATCACTCTTTCAAGCTCGCGGAGGTGACGAGCGTTGCAGAGCGCATGCAAACCGCCATAGTGGAAGTAGGGTTTCCAATGGTCGTGGCAGAGGGTCCTTTGAAACTTCGGCAATATCCCCATCTCGTCCATCGCTTCGCACCCTCGTTTGGCATGGGGATAAAAGCAGGTAAAGCTGTCGTTCGAGACACTATGCAACCAACGCCGGGCTCCATCAATATGGATGCCGGTTTCATCGCTGTGAACCAATGCCGATTCCGCAAGCCGGCTTTTGCCCCACGATTCAAAGAACTCAAGCCGTTCAGAGGCATCCTTGTTGAAATTGTGGATCGACCCGGCACTGACCGGTATTCCCATCTGGTCCTGAAAGTGATCCTCTATGCGGTTGTACGGGATCAACTGGTACTGGGACATATAGACCGCATGGGCTTTGACGCCGATACCGTATTGCACCGGCCTGGCAACATCCTCTGGAAACGGTGCAACAAAACGCTTGCCGTTCTCATCTTCCAGAATTTCGGCCCGCCATTCGGTGGCAAAGAGGCTGATGTCGAGATCGACAATCCGGCGGCGTTCGTATCCAGTTGATTGATAGTTTCCTGGTGGCAAGGTTTCTCTGTCAACCCGGATTTCCTTGACCAGATCAGGCTCGGGAAAGGGCTTCAGCGTGGTGCCGATATGTCCATTCTGTCCACCCGGTTTGCGTGCTCCCGGTTCTTTCGGCGCCTTTTTCCGATTGGGATCGGATGACGGCGGCTTGCTGCTGTTCTTGCTGGTGAGTCCCAAGCGGTTGGTTAAAATGGTCACGAGAAGCAGCAGGACCTCAAGACTCGCCTTGAGTGCCGGAGATAGATTTTTCTCTTGTGCAATAAGATCGTTGACCCGTTGCACCGCATTTTCTACATTGATGTTCTCAACGGTCATGCAGCCATCCGTGTTTTTGTGATAGGCCACAATAACACAGATTTTCCAGAGCCGATTTGACCTTCCAGGATGCCCTGTAGGCCACGGAATAATTTTTATCACGGACCGGTGTTAGAGAATGCTTTGCAGGCAAATCAAGAGGCGCATGACATCATTATGGCGACATTGTAAAGGGGGCAGAAGATCGCACCGATTTTTTGAAAATCTTTCCAAAAACCGTGTCAAGAACTTTTTTCAAAGATCACAAAAAAATTGTGCTGAGCAGTTACTCCAGATAAAGAGCGCAAATGAGAGCGCGTGCGGCGGCAGTCACTGATTGGCCCCTTTACTGGATTTCAAGGGGGTGAATTGGTAAAAGCGCCGTATCACAATTCTCAATATTTATCAATGTGTATGAGACTTTATTGGTTGATCGATGTGACGCGGCAAAAAAGTAATGCAACCTATACGACCATAGAAGAAAGAACCCTTCCTAAAAAACATTCCGTCCTCAAGGATGAAGTCATTCTTTTTAGCGGAACGGGTGCGGCAGAAAAATGTCCTTACCCCGTTTTTCTCACAAATAATCTGAAGCTGGGCGCGACAACCATTGCCGCTATTTATAAGGATCGCTGGCAGATCGAGTTATTCTTCAAAGCCTTGAAACAGAATTTGAAGATCAAAACCTTTGTGAGAACAACACCTGATGCGGTTAAGATTCAAATTTAGACGGCAGTGATGGAATACCCTATTCAAACGGTTATCCTCCGTTTGTTTGGATTTGACAGGCCCTATTGCTCTATTATACTCTGCACCTCCTAAACATCCATTTCACCGTCACCAGGACCTTACGATCATGGGAATCCATGAGGCGACACGCGAGATAAGAAAGTCCGAAAACAGGATCTTCCAGGAATGGCTCTGCGATGTGCATGATTCCGGATACCATGGCCGGGTGTCCGTGGACCGGAAGTATTTCAGCATGATGCTCGACACGGTTGCCGCCGCCATGGAAACGGCTGATGAAAATCTGACTCGCAGCCGGTTCGACTCCTCCGCGGAATGGGACTTCCCGGGATTGCACATCATCAAGGAGAGCGGCATTACCCTGGAAGCATTTCTCGCGGGCTTCAAGGTCATGATCCGCTGTATTGAGCGGGTGATTTTACATTCAGACGCCACACGGCTCAGGATGCGAAACATCGCGGACGCCATGGAGCTGGCCGTTGTCGCCGAATGGGAAAATTTCCGGCCTGCCGGGCTCAGCCTGCACCCCGAACCGATTCAAGGGCCTGAGAGCCCGACGACGCCGGAGAAAATACTCTCCGCCATCTTTTTTTCCGTGGGCGAAGGCATCCTTCTGGTTGACCAGGATTTCGAGATCCTCAAGACCAACCCCCGGGCATGTGAAATTTACGGCCTGCTGGAACAAAACTTGATCGGGACGGACATAAGGACGTTGACGGATGAATCCGGGGCCGGGACGCTCACACTTTTTTTTGAGAAATTGATCGAAGGGCAGAGGTTGAGCGCCGAAATTACCGGCCTGTACGTCGACGGCAAGTCGTTCCCTTCAACGGTAACGGTATCCCGAAGCGATCTTGACGGGAAAAGATACTGGCCGATCATCGTCCAGGACGACACGGAGCAGAAAATTCTCGAAAAGCAGCTGCGACAGGAAAAGCAGCAAACGGAGGAAATGAACCTGACGCTCAAGACAGTCCTCAAGAGCATCGAACAGGACAAAAAAGATTTTGAAAACAGGGTCGCCACGAAGATCCGGACGTCCGTTCTGCCCGGCATCCACAAAATCAGCAAGTCCTCACATGACAATGTGAGCAGAAGCTACCTCTCCCTTCTTGAACAGCAGCTCCTGTCGCTGACCAAGGGATTTGAAAATGAGCTGCACGGGGGGCTTCTCAAACTGACCCGGACGGAAATAGAGATCTGCCGCCTTATACAGGCAGGCTGTTCCACCAAGGACATCTGCAACGCCATGAGGATTTCATACGAGACCGTCCAGACTCATCGGAAGAACATCAGAAAAAAGCTTGACCTCACCGGCAGGAAACTGAACCTTCATACGTTCCTGATGAACAGGTCGTTATAAGAATGATAGATTTGGAAGGAGAATGTCATTGAAGAGTATATGGGCTGAAGAATACGACATTGTCATTATCGGCTCGGGATTTGCCGGCCTCTCGGCGGCAATCGAAGCGGGAAAAGTCTGCCCGTCGGTGATCGTCCTGGAAAAGATGCCGGTGCCCGGGGGCAACTCATACATCAGCGGCGGATTGTTCGCCGCTGCGGGCTCCCCCCTCCAGGCCAGGGAAAGAATCATGGATTCGCCGGAATTGATGCTTTCCGACATGCTTGCAGCGGGGCTTGAACTCAACAACAAGGAACTTGCCCGCATTGTTGCCGAAAAATCCACCGAGACGCTTCTTTGGACCATCAAGGAACTGGGTGTCAAATACAAGCCCCGGTTGAGCCACCTGGGGGGGCATTCCGTGGCCAGGACCTACAACACGGCGAACACGTCGGGATCGGGCATCATCAAGCCGATGCTGGCGAAATGCCGTGACATGGGCATCCCCATCCGCCTCAGGACATACCTGAGCCAGTTTATCCTCACGAAGGGCGGCGAAATGGAAGGTGTTGCCGTCCGGGAGAATTATATCTTTCCCAATCGAGAAAGCGGCGTGCTGAAGCGAATCCGCGCACGGAGAGCCGTCATCCTGGCGACGGGAGGATTCAGCGAGGACAAGGAGTTCAGGGTCATCCAGGACCCCAAGCTCACGGAAGACATCGAGAGCACCAATCACCAGGGCGCAACGGCTGAAGGGCTGATCGCCGCACTGAAGGCCGGCGCCACCCCGGTCCAACTTTCGCTGATACAGCTCGGCCCCTGGGCGTCCCGCGATGAAGAGGGGTTCGGCGTCGGTTCCATGTTCTCCATGCTGGCGGGGTTTCCCTATGGAATCCTGATCGATGTCAGGACCGGCAGGCGCTTCATAAACGAGCAGGCCGACCGCAAGCTCCTGGTTGACGCCATGTTGAGCTCCGGCAGGGAGTCCATCGCAATCGTCGACCAAAAGGGGGGTCAGCACGCATCCACGCTGGACCAGTGCCTGAAGCGCGGAGTCGTCAAGAAATTCGAATCCATCGAGGAACTGGCTGCGGCGAATAATGTGCCTCTCGCCCCGCTGAAGGAAACCATCGACGTCTATAACTCTCTCATTGAAAAAGGCAGGGAGGACATGTTCGGCAAGCCTCTGCCCATGGATCTCCTTCCCATCAGTCATCCGCCTTATTATTCCATACGCCTGATCTCCAAAGTCCATCACTGTATGGGAGGCGTCCAGATCAACGCGGAGGCGCAGGTCGTTCACATCGAGACCCACCAGCCGATCAGCCGGTTTTATGCCGCGGGGGAGGTCACGGGGGGCGTGCACGGCGCCAGCCGGCTGGGCAGCAACGCCATTCCGGAATGCATCACCTTCGGCAGGATCGCCGGGAAAAATGCGGCGGCACAGAAGCCGCGCACATAAAGTCTACCGGACGACATAACGGGTATTAAATAATACCCGTTATTTACCTGTTAATTCCCCCTTTATTCCCGCACTTCTCAGTGCTACACATACAACGGCACGCAACGGAATGGCCTGATACGATCGAAAAAAAAAGCATCCTGCCTGCCAAGCGAAGTCCGGCGCTGGAAGAATTGGAGTCAGAACCGCCAAGTTTAGTTTTCTTTTAGGAGGAACTCATGAAAGAAAAAGAGAAAGTGGGAAGCGATGGGAAGAGACAAGCAACGAATCAGCTGAACCGCCGTTCTTTCCTCAAGGCAACGGCTGCCCTGGGAGCTGTTGCGGGGAGTGGCTTCGCCCTGAACATGGCGACCCCCGGATCTGCGGAGGCGGCAAAGCGGCCGCTTCCCAAGAAATGGGATGAAACCGTTGAGGTGCTGGTGATCGGCTCCGGCTTCGCCGGCTGCTCAGCCGCCGCCCAGGCCACGAGCAACGGGGCCAAAAATGTGGTCGTCCTGGAGAAGATGCCCACCTACGGAGGTAATTCCATCATCAACGGGGGCGTTTACGCCTCATGGGACGATAAGTTCCACTACCGCGAAAAACTCAACCTGGGAAACGACAGCGTCAATCTTCACGCGGAGGATACGCTCAAGGGCGGAGATTACTTCAGCATCCCGGCCCTGGTCAAGGTCATGGCGGAAGGCGCAACGGATGCCCTGAACTGGATGATCGACGAAGGCGGCGCGGTGATTCGTCCGACAGTCGTCCGGGCGGGCGGCCATTCAGCCTACCGGACCCATGCGGCGGGGATCGGCAAGGTCTATGTCGATGCCCTGAAAAGAATTGCGGAAAAAAACGGCGCCAAATTCCGCCTGGGCACCGAGGTGAAATGGATCTGGAGGGCCGATGCCGACCCCAAGAGCCCTGTCCTGGGCGTGGAGGTGAAGCAGGGCCGGAAAATATCCAACATTAAAATCCAGAAGGGCCTGATCCTCGCGTCCGGCGGATTCAGCCGCGACATCAAGATGCGCGGCGATCATTATCCCTACCTGTCCGGCTCAGACTGGAACTGCACCAACCACAAGGGCGCCACCGGCGAGATGATCCGCTATGCCCAGGCCATAGGTGCGGACACCTTGCAGATGAACTTCATCCAGCTGTATCCCTATGCCGATCCGGAAACGGGGATTCTCGACACCCCGGCGCTTTATCCCTTCAACGGTCCTGGAAACGGCATTGTCTATGTGACCAAACAGGGCAAGCGTTTCATCAGCGAACTGGCCCGGCGCGACCACGTGAGCTTTGCCCAGATCGCCCTTGGACCGCAGGGCAAGCCAACCTACACGATCTTCAGCGATGAGATGATTGAGAAATTCGGAGGAACCCGCGAGGAGACCGAGGCAGGCATCAAGAAGGGACGCCTGGTCAGGGCCGATTCCATCGCCGAGTTGGCGAAGAAAATCGGCATACCCTCCGATGCCCTTGTGGATACGATCAATAAGCACAACCAGTATCTCGCCGCAGGGAAAGACCCCGAATTCAACAAGCCGATCACCAAGGCCATGACGCCGATGACCAAGGGACCCTTCTACGCCGTCGCCCAGTGGCCCGCGGTGCATCATACGATGGGTGGGCTGCGGATCAATGAGAAGGCCCAGGTAATCGACATCTTTGGAGAAGTTATTCCGAAGCTGTATGCCGCGGGCGAGGTGACCGGCGGAGTTCATGGAACGAACCGCCTGGGAAGCAACGCCATCCCCGATTGCGTCGTCTTCGGCCGGGTTGCAGGGGGCACCGTGGTAAAGGAAAAGGCCTAAACGTTACATCCCTTCTTGAAAAGACAGTCTTTTTCCACTGAATCCGGGATTGCATTCATCACGTCATCCCGGGTTCAGAAAATTTTTACTGGAACGATCAGCCCCATGAAATAAGGAAACGGGAATGAAGAGATTCAGGTTGATACTGATTTTTGTGTTTTTGCTGGCTGTTGTCGCCTATATGGGATTTGGTGAGGGCCTGATCCAGGCGGCCAAGGCAGCAGGCCAAACAGCCGCGCCCCAGCAATCCCAGCATGCCGGTAAGATCGACTGCGCCTCCTGCCATGGAAAGGGATCCCCGGAACCCGACAGCACAGTGGAAAACCCTCGCTGCCTGGAATGCCATGGACCGATGGAAGAGCTGGCGAAGAGATCGGAGCCCGCGGATTTTCCGGACCGCAATCCGCACAAATCACATCTCGGCGATATCGCATGCACGGTCTGTCATCACGAGCACAGCCCCTCCGCAGTCTACTGTCTCGACTGCCACCGGAACTTCAAAATGAAGATCCCGGGAGGGAAGGAAGATTAAGAGGACCTGGTTAACACATCGGGAAGAACGGAAAGAGCCACGAAGTCTTTTGCGGCTCTTTTGCAAAGCGGCATGGCCATTCGATCCGCCTGAAATGGAGGAAGCTCATGGCACGATCGGGCCTCCTTCTTATCGACAGGCAAAGGAAAAGCGATGGTTGAGATCACGGAGAAGGCATCCGTTGCGTTACAGAGATTTCTTGCAGGGCTGAAATTATCCGAAGGGATCAGAGTCTATTCGCAGAAGTCCTGTTGAGGGCCAGCTTCTCTGGCCATAGCTCTGGATGACGCGAGGGGAAATGACGAGGCGTTCACCGTGCGGGGCATTCCCCTGGCGGTAGACAGGGGCATCCTGGAAAGGGTCGAATTCATTCGGCTTGATTACGTCGATGCCGGGGGGCTTTCAGGATTTTTACTGATATCCGGCCGGTTGAAGGAGGGTGGCGATGACATCAGTTACGATTTCATCTCCACCATTTCTTCCCACCCGATCGGAGGGTGAAAGGGCCGACGCGGATTTTCCGCAACTGGATTCATTTTGGGAAAAAAGCGGACGCAGGGGCTGATGCTTACGGGACTGCCGTTCCAGACATCGGGATGACCCTTTCAGAGGCCATGCATCCAGCGGACAGAAAGACGGACGTGCCCCATCCGCTTCCGGAAAGCCCGAAGCGCGCTCTCAAGATGCGACAAAGGGCCTCCTGATGTTTTTCAAAAACGGGAGGCCCTTTGTTGATTGATTATCGCTGCGGTTATTTTTTCGCCACGGCATCCTTAAGCTTCTTGCCGGCCGTGAATTTGGGAACCTTCTTGGCTTTGATCTTGATCGGTTTTCCGGTCTGCGGGTTTCTTCCCGTTCTGGCGGCTCTCTTCGCAACCTTGAACGTGCCGAAACCAATAAGTGTTACGCTTTCACCTTTTTTTAAAGCTTCCGTCATGGATCCAAGGACACATGCGACGGTTTCCTGCGCCAACTTCTTTTTTCCGACAACCTTTGTTACTGCCTCAACCAAATCACCTTTGTTCATTACCTTACCCTCCCTAGAAATGTTGTGCTTCAATGACCACGGCAGTTTCACAGTCCTCGCAAACCGGTTTATTATTTAAAGGCCATCGAATAAAAAGTCAACAAATATTATCAGTAAAATCAACAAGTAAGGAAGGAATATTTTGAGGAGCTTCTCACAGGAGGGATTGCCGGCATCACATCAGGGAAAGCCGCATGAATTGAAGAGGAGCTGATCGGGGAAAAGCGATGAAGCGACCCGGTTTGCCCCCCAATTCCGTAAATGATTTCAACGGCAACCGGCACGGCTGAAAACGAGGGATGGCGCCCCGGGAACTTCGGGTTAATAGAAGGGATAAAGATCAACAAGGATGGTTCAGACAGAAAAACGGTTGGGAATCCCTGAGGCCTTTGTTCGTACCATCGTGTAGCGCGTTGGCCTTTTCCAGTTCACGGGGCAGGTTCCTCTCGTCCGACCCCCTCCCACCAGTCAGCAGGAAGTTTTCCGTTGTTCTTCTGCTCCAGTTCGTGAGTTAATTTCCACATTTCAGCAGAGATATTCCGATTGTCTTCCATTGCCTGATTCCTTGCATTCAAATCCTTGCTTGCATTGGCTTTCCTGATGCGCGTCAGCGACTTGTTCAGATCCGCTTTGAGCTTTGCCATTTTATCCTGGAAAGCCTTCAGATCAATCTCTACGGGGGGTGTTTGGGTTGAAGCAGCCTTTTCAGTCTTCTCTTCGGCTTCCTCGAGGCGCTTCTCGGCTTTCGGGGCTTTATAAACTTCTGGTGCATCGATGGTGTATGTTTCAATAGCTTTTACCTGGTTTTTCTCAATACCCATCACCCCGAAGCCCGCGTCGAACTTCAACAGCTGGTTTTCTTCCCAGTACCGGAGTGTTGAAAATTGCCCCCCATTTTTAAGGAGAATCCGGTAAGCGGGGTCCCCGACGGCAGGAACCAGCAAGACCGCTATGAGGAATGAACAGAAAAGGATGCATTTTCGCATGGCTGTCATACCTTCCGGCCATACCCGCTAAAGAACAACCCGCCAGGCAGTTCTTTGGATCTGGCTGAGCTCATCGATGTTGGCGAGATTTGCCAGGGCTGCCGAACTGTAGAACAGGTTGATGCTGCCGGTAAGGTCTATCAATTTGCTCAAATGGCCGATCGTAACAAGGCTGCCGAAGATGTTGGCGGTGCCGGTTCCGAACACCCTGCCCGACCCTCTCAGGATGACAAGACCTTCAAAGCAGAAGTTTCCGTTTATTTGAAGCGACCCTCCGTCATCGACGATAATGATGCCCGCCCCGTTTGCAGTGGCATTCAGGGTTGTTCCGTTCGGAATGACCGTGACGGCGGGATTGGCCCGCGTTCCAAGGGTGGACTGATACAGGGGGGTTGCGTTACTGCTGCTGGCAAGGACCATCTCCACAAAATTATTGAATTCCGTTTCTCGGCTGGCACCCAGCGTCTGTGTCGGCACTCCCCCCAGATGCGCGGTAACATTTCCGGAGAGAGCGGGGCTCATGACGGTGAACAGACCCGGCAAGGCCGGCAGGACGGTAGCAGTTGTGTTGCAGGCATTGCCGTTGCAGTTCGGATCCGTCGGGACGGGATAATCATGGCCGTCGATGGCGTAGCCCCCTCCGCCGCCTGTTTTAAATTCAACGGCAGGACCGCCGCCATACATGGCCACCGCACCGTCCGCACCTTGAGGATAGAGCGGAACCTTCCTGATGTGGGTCTCGATCGTTTTAGAGACATTATTGGCCCCCGTGCCGGTCATCTGAAACTTATAGGTGTTCGAAGAAACATAGTTGAGATTCACCGAGGTATTGAAATTGAAGCCTGTCGGACAGCTCACGCTAATCGTTGTCGGCGTGTTGCCGGTGGGATAGTTCACCGTATTGGCGCGCAGGTATGCAATGACCCGCTCCACCCCGGCATCAGCATTATAAAAGGCCTTTTTGTTCTGCGTATAATTTGAAGTGATCTTGAGATCCGTCGTGGTGGTCATGACAGCCGCAGTCCCCAGGACAGCCAGCACGGCCATGACCAGCAGGGACACGACAAGGACCATCCCCCTTTCGTTGTCTGCTAATAGCTTTGAACCGCTGATCCTCCTCATGGAAAGTTACCTCCTGCTTCTTGATCAATACGCGAGATTTCTCGGCGTTACATAGGATGTCAACGTATACGTTCGATACCCGCTGTTGGTGCTGTAATTCGGATCCTTCCGGGCTGTACGGGTTCGGATTTCAATTTTGATCTTCCTGATACTGGCCAACGTTGCCGTTGTCGCCCCTGCCGCATCATAATAAGAAAAATTCAGGGCCTCGACATTCTCGGCATAAGGCTGAGCCCCCCCTCCGGTATTTCTGTTAATGCGCAAATTGCCAGAATCGTAACTGTATGTAATGTTTTCATTGGCATCAACCACGTCATTATCCCCATTCTGGTCTTGCGTGAAGGTGATCGAATTGGCGGAAGCGCTTGTTATGCCGGAAGAGGTCGTACCCGCCGGATCATAACCGGTCATGTGCATCTCCGTCGCCATCATGTCCATGGCGGCACGTGCATTCTGCTGCATTTCTACAATCAATTCCTGGGTGCTCAGGGATTTGTTCTGCGCCGAAAAAAGGCTGTAAAGAGCCGCCAGGATGATCGATCCAACTGCCAGGGCAACCATCAGTTCCACCAGAGAAAACCCCCGGGCATTTTTCGTGGATTTATTTCTTTTTCTCTTCAGGCCCGCCGGAATAATGTCCAACCCCCTTTTCCTTCTTTCCATGGCTGTTACCGACCGATAATGGTTGAGGCTGCTACGCTGCGGCCGCCCCCGCTCCAGGAAACCGTCACGACGACCGTTTTCATCGTATCATTCGGCTCCGCCGCGTCGAGTTTGCAGGTGCAGGTCCTTGTAAAATAGGCCCCGGTTGAGGAGCCCGAAACCTGGCCGTTCTGGGATGCATAATCCGTTGCCGTGATGCCGGAAGTACTGGCGCTGATATCCGCGTAGCTCTTATTTTTCATGTCTTCAAGCTTGTCCTTGACCAGCGTGGTCGCCATGGTCGTCATCTTGCTGACGGCGTTTCCCTTGATGACCGTTGCGGTCAAAGAGAGCAACGCCAGCAGTGCAACCAGCAGCAAACACATCGCGACCAGGACCTCAATCAGTGTAAAGCCTCGTTTATCGGGAATTGCCGATCTCATGATTTACGTTCTCCATAATGCGATGATCATCTGAAAGAGGCTGTTCCATCTGCGAATCCGTCAACTGCCGATCACAACGCGCCCGGTAATCGCCACGCTGACTGTTTTTGAACCAGCGGAATTGGTCAACGTGACAGTGGCAAGCGCGGCAGCCGTTCCCCGCGGATCAAAGATCGGGTGAGCCGTCGTGCTGAATGTCACATCCGGATAATCCACATGGATGTCCTTGGCCACGTCGTCGCCTTCGTTATCGGCAACGGTTCCGTTGCCGTTGGCGTCATTCCAGATCTCATAGGTATGGCTGCCGGTAAAACCGACCTTCACCTTCTGATTGATCGTAATCGACTTCATTCTCGCAGCCATGAGCTCCGACATGATCTGCCGGGCGGCCCCGTTCAGGCGCCGCTGAGCCATGAAAGTCTTGTAGTTGGGAGCGGCGATGGCCGCCATGATGGCCATGATGGCGATAACGACCATCAGTTCAATCAGCGTAAAACCCCTTGTCCTGTAATGCGTCACGGTCTGCTACTCCTGAAATTCATCGACCTCATGCATTCATGATCGTTGTTTTGTTGAGAGATCATACGTTTGGGAACAGATACCTGTCAACCCTTATATGGCATGGTAATATGTGATTATATTCACTTTTTACTTTCCTGCTTCCCCGTGTCCGTTTTTTGGATGCAAATTGCAGTCCCAGGGAAAGAACATTGACTATTCTTCCAAATCATGGGAGAAGATATTCATTGAAAGCTGGACTTGTTTAATCAGGACAATCCAACCCGTTCACGGAAATAACGAGGTGCAAATCCCCATGGCCCTAGCCGATTTACTCAAGCAGATCCCCCTTTTTGAGTCGATGCTGGATTCGGAACGTGAGCATCTTGCCACCCTTCTGAAACGCCTCTCCCTTCCCAAAGGAGAAGTTCTCTTCCGCAAAGGCGATCACGGCTCTTCCTTTTACATCATCGTCAAAGGATTGATCAAAATTGGAGTTACAAGCCGAGTGGGTGACGAAGTCACCCTGGCGCTTCTGAGAAGCGGAGACTTCTTCGGCGAAATGGCCCTCTTGGACGAGCAACCCCGCTCGGCCGACGCCACGGCCGTCGAAGACACTCTTCTGTATGTCCTTGAGCGCGACGATTTTTTCTCGTTTCTTTTTCAAAATGAAAACGCCGTCCGCTCCATACTCCGCGCCCTTTCGCTGCGTCTGCGCCGGACGGACGATCTTTTTGCGGAGATCTCTTTTCTCACCGTCCCGGCCCGGCTGGCCAAACGCCTCCATGAACTCGCGCAGCCGCTGCAGGCCCAGGAGCATGACGGGAAGGAATTCAGGATCCGGATGTCACAGCGGGAGCTTGCCGCCATGCTGGGCGTCACCAGGGAAAGCATAAACAAGGAGCTGAAAATTCTGCGGGACAAGGGCGTGGTTAGGACAGGCAGAAACGCCATCATCATTCAGGACATCGAGCGCTTGAAGCGCCGGGCCCATTGAATCGTTCCCGCGTCAGATCTGATGGTACAGGAGGAGATTGACGGCATAGTCGCCGACAAAGAGATAGGCCGTGGCGGCAATCGATAGAAAAGGCCCGAAAGGAACGGCGTATTTCATATCGCCGCCCTTTGCCCACATCACGGATATTCCCACAACGGCCCCTGCCAGCGAACTGACCAGGAGGATAAAAAGCAGGGATTTCCATCCCAGGAAGGCTCCCATCATGGCCAGCAGCTTGATGTCCCCGCCGCCCATGCCTTCCCGTTTTGTCGCCAGCTCATACAAAACGGCAATCAGGTAAAGCGAACCCCCGCCGAGAACGAGCCCCAGGAGCGCCTCCATAAAGGGAAGCTCCATGAGAAAAACGGACAGGAGAAAGCAGATCGGGATGCCCGGGAGGCTGATGACATCCGGAATGATCTGGTGATCGATGTCGATGAAGGCAACCAGGATCAACGCGCTGACAAAAAGAAACGCCGCGGCAAATTTCAGGGTGAGGCCGAATTTCCAGAAGAGAAGGAGGGCCATCAGGGCCGTCAGACCCTCCACAATGGGGTAACGCAGAGAAATCCTTTCCCCGCAGGAGCGGCAACGCCCCCTGAGAAGGAGATAGCTGACCAGCGGGATGTTGTCGTAGAAGCGGATGGAATGGCCGCATCGCGGGCAGGAAGAAGCCGGGAAAACAATGGACAGGCCCTGCGGAATCCGCCAGATGCACACATTGAGAAAACTTCCCACCACAGCGCCCAGGACAAACACCACTATTCCCGCCAGGTCCGTCATAGTCATTTCCTTCTCTTCCCTTCCTTTTGCACTCCCCTTACAAACGACGGAATGAAGTCCATCTTCCAATCTTGACTTCGCCGGAAGGGTAACCTATACACCGAACGAGAAGTTCATACCCCCCATCATATGGGGACAGCGCATGCAAAGGGGAAAAGCTTTTTGAACGATGAATCTTTCATGAAACGTGCCCTGCGACTCGCCCGGAAGGGAGAGGGATGGGTCAGCCCCAACCCGATGGTCGGCTCTGTGGTCGTCAGGAACAACCGCATTATCGGTGAGGGGTATCATCGGAAATTCGGCCAGGCTCACGCGGAAATCAACGCCCTGGAAAGCGTCACGGAATCGGCGGAGGGGTCGACCATTTACGTGACTCTCGAGCCCTGCAGTCATTACGGGAAAACGCCTCCCTGCGTGGACCGCCTTATCGCCTGCCGGCCGCAACGGGTCGTCATCGGCACGGCCGACCCCAACCCTCTCGTAGCGGGAAAGGGAATCGAGGCCCTGCAGCGCTCTGGAGTTCCGGTATCCGTGGGGGTCCTGGAAGAGGCCTGCCGGCAGATCAACGAAGCCTTCTTCAAATTCATCCAATCCCGAACCCCTTTCGTCACCCTGAAATACGCCCAGACCCTGGATGGAAGAATCGCCACCGCCACCGGTCATTCCCGCTGGATCAGCTCCCTCCCCTCGCGGCGGTTCGCCCACCGCCTCCGTCATGCCCACGACGCCATCATGGTCGGCATCGGCACGGTTCTTTCCGATGATCCGGAACTGACCGTCCGCCTCGTGCGGGGGAAAAATCCCCTGCGGATCGTCCTGGACAGCCGGCTCCGGATTCCCCTGACATCCCATATTCTCCAGGATCAGGGCACAGCCGGAACCCTGCTGGTTGCAACAGACCGGGCAGACGGGGAAAAGCTCGCCCGGCTTCGGGATCTCGGCATAGACGTGCTGATTCTCCCTGCGGATCCATCGGGAAGGATCGTTCTGCCTTCCCTTTTCCGTGAACTGGGAACCCGCAATATCGCTTCGGTGCTCGTCGAAGGGGGTTCCGGCGTTCTCACCGCCCTGCTGGCGGAGGATCTTGCCGACCGCCTGGTTGCCATCGTAGCCCCCAAGATCGCAGGCAAGGGGATTGAAGCCGTCGGAGACCTCAACATTACCGACATGAAGAGCGCCATCGGATTGATCTTCCGCAGGACCTACCGAAAGGGCGACGATCTCATCATCGATGCCCGCCTGCGGGGACCTGCCTGACTTTGTCCCGGAATCGGGAAGAATCGCCAGGACGCCGCAACGAGCGGATTGACTCATGCCAGGGACTCCAGCAGGAGTTCAGCCGCCCGAATCCCGTCCAGAGCCGAACTGACGATTCCTCCGGCATAGCCGGCACCTTCTCCGCAGGGGAAGATGCCCCGGACCGACACGCTCTGCCCGTCTGTTCCCCGGACAATGCGAACCGGCGACGAGGTCCGGGTTTCCACGCCGATCAGCACGGCCTCACCGGTAAGAAATCCGGGCATCTTCTCATTGAACGCCGCCAGGCCACGCTTCAGAGCCTCCACGGCAAAGCCTGGAAGAGCCCGGTGCAGCGGCGCCGGAACAACCCCGGGAAGAAAGCTGGTCTCCATGCCCTCCCGCGTCGGCCTTCCTTCGAGGAAATCCACGAGGCGCTGCGCCGGGGCGAAATAGCGACCTCCGCCCAGGGCATAAGCCCCCGCCTCCCACCGGCGCCTGAATTGAAGACCGCTGAGGGGATGAAGCGACGTTCCCGCAAAATCCTCCGTCCGGATATTAACCACAACGGCGCTGTTCGCGAAGGGGCCATCCCTCCGGGAACAGCTCATTCCATTGGTGACGACGCCCTTTTCCCTGGCGCTGCAACCGATCACCTGCCCGCCCGGACACATGCAGAAGGTGTAAACCGCGCGGTCCAGATCGGGAATCCGGACGGCCAGGGCGTACTCGGCAGGAGGGAGCTCCGCGCTGCCGACCCAGGGGCCGTACTGTATCTCATCGATCAGCGCCTGGGGATGTTCGATGCGCAGGCCTGCGGCAAAGGGCTTGGGGGCAAGCTGAACCCCCCGGTCATGGAGCATCCGGTAGGAGTCATCGGCACTCTGGCCGATCGCCAGGATGAGCTGTTCCGCTCTCACTTCCTCCCTGCCGTTGATCACGATCCCGTCAACAGCGCCGCGCTGAACGATCACATCCGTCATGTTCGCTGCAAATCGGATTTCACACCCCAGGTCCTGCAGCTCCTGCCGCATTCGGACAACGATTCTGCGCAGCCGGTCCGTACCGATATGGGGCTTCGCATCGATGAGGATATTCCGGGGAGCCCCCATCTCAACCAGGATTTTCTTGACCCAGGCCGTCAGGGGATTTTTGACACGGCTCGTCAGTTTCCCGTCGGAGAAGGTTCCGGCGCCACCTTCTCCGAAATGGACATGGCTTTCCGGGTGGAATTCCCCCTTTTCCCAGAAAGCCTGCACATCACGGATTCTCTCGGCTACGGCTTTCCCCCTCTCAACCAGCAGAACGGGCAAGCCGGAACGGGCCAGGACCAGGGCGGCGAAAAGCCCCGCCGGTCCAGAACCGACCACGACGGGTCTTTTCCGGGTCCGGATCGGCCTCATCTGTGGAGTTCTCAGGAACGCCTGGTCGGCCTCCAGGGAAATCCGTCGATCCCTGCTGTCCGGGATGCCGATCGAGTCGGGAACGGTCACGACCACGGCGTAAACAAAAAAAGGTGGACGGTTTCGGCGCGCATCGAGAGACTTCCGAAGGACATCCACGGACAAAATGGACTCCGGAGAAACACCAAGAATTTCGGCGGCGGCCTCCCGAAGATTTTTTGCGCCGGCCCCCAGCGTCATGGGAATATCGTTGATTCTCAACCGCATTCATCAGTTCCTTATTGAAAATAAGGCTGTTCTGTTATAATGCTACGCCATTGCTCATGGAAAGCAGGCAGATTTCTCATGGAACGACGACGCGGCACGTTGTGGTCCATACTGAAGTTTTCTTGCGGGATTTGTCAACCCCGATTCTTTGAAGCGCCTCGTCCGTTTTTTCAAACTCCGGAAGGGGGAATTCCACAAAGAGAGGATGCGGTAATGCCCTGGTATGCCGTCCATACAAGGAGCCGGCACGAAGACAGAGTTTATGTCGGCCTTGTACAGAAATCCATCCAGACGTTCCTGCCGAAAATCGAGGTATGGAGCAAGAGGAAGGATCGCCGAAAAAGGATACTGGTCCCTCTGTTCCCCGGATACCTGTTCGTTGAACTCCTTTCGCTGGACAACCAGACAAAGCTGGACGTGCTGAAGACGTTCGGGGTCGTCCGCATTTTGGGCAAGCCTACCGGTTCGGAGCCCATTGCCGTACCTGACGAAAAGATTGCAGCCATCCTGCGCATTGTGGAATCCAAGGTCGAGGTTCAAAGCCTTTCCTGCCCCCAGGTGGGAGAGGCGGCCCGGATTGTCGACGGACCGTTCCGGGGCATAGAAGGGACGGTGCTCCGGACGGATCTGGAAAAGGATCTCTTCGTCGTGACCATCGAACTGCTGCAGCGCTCCGTGGCCATCAAACTGGAAGGATACCAGATCGAGAAGATCTGATATGGGGGGACGGGCCTATAGAGGCTAGCGACGATGAGCATTTCACCGGAAAAAGAAAAGGCCATCCTGGAGCGGATGACCCGTCTGGGTATCTCAGAAGAAGATCTGCGGGAAACCTTCGTCCGGTCTTCGGGGCCGGGCGGCCAGAATGTCAACAAGACGTCGACCTGCGTCCACCTCGTTCATCTGCCCACGGGGCTGTTTGTCAAATGCCAGCAGGATCGTTCGCAGAACGTCAACCGCCTGCTGGCCAGACGTTTGCTCCTTGATCGGATTGAACGGCTGAAAACGGGGCAGGTCACGGCCGAGAAGGCCCGGATCGAAAAGATCCGCAGGCAGAAAAGACGCCGTTCCAAGCGCGCACAGGAAAAGACCCTGGAACTGAAGCACAGGCAATCTGAAAAGAAAAAGCTCCGTGGGAAAATCGAAGCGGAAACCCCGTAAATTCTTCGGGAGGAGATGTTCATGCCCAAGACGATGAAAAAAGGGGAGACAGCCGTTCTGACATCGGAAGAAAAGAAGATTCTTCAGGCACTTCAGGGTGACATTCCCGTGACTTCCCGCCCCTTCGCCGCCCTGGGAAAAGAGATGAACCTGTCGGACGATGACGTGGTTCGGATCATCCGACAGTTGCAGGATAGGGGAATCCTGAGGAAATTCGGGGCCATTCTCCGCCATCGCCAGGTGGGATTCACGCAGAACGCCATGGTGGTCTGGGCCGTTCCGGAGCGCCTTATCGAAAGCGCGGGAGAACGTCTGGCCTCCTTACCGGAGGTTTCCCACTGTTACGAGCGAACGCCCCCCTTCGAAGGGAAGTACAATCTTTTCACCATGGTTCATCTCAAAACGGCGGACATCCCTTCTTCGATCCGGAGGATGGCGGAAGCGGCAAACCTGGATGACTATCAGATCCTTACCAGTGACAGGGAATATAAAAAGAGCAGCATGACCTATTTTCCGGCTGAAATTCCGGAAAAAGACGGGGGAGAATGATGAGATCCAGATCGGAGGACTTGTTTGAAACCGCAGAGAAACTATTGCCGGGTGGGGTCAACAGCCCCGTGAGGGCCTTCCGTTCTGTCGGCGGGATTCCCCGCTTCATCGACCGGGCCTCGGGATCCCGGATCTTCGACGTCGACGGGCGGGAATATATTGATTATGTCGGATCCTGGGGACCGATGATTCTCGGGCACGCCCATCCGCAGGTGCAGGAAGCGATCCGGAAGGCCGTTGAACGAGGGACGAGCTACGGGGCACCGACGGTCCAGGAGATCGCTCTGGCCAAAACGATCATCGACGCCTTCCCCTCCATCGAAAAGATCCGCATGGTCAGCTCCGGAACGGAAGCGGCGATGAGCGCCATCCGACTGGCCCGCGGCTACACGGGCAGGGAAAAGATCCTCAAATTCGAGGGATGCTACCATGGGCACGCCGATTCGCTCCTGGTCAAAGCCGGCTCCGGCATTGCCACCCTGGGAATCCCCGGCAGCCCCGGTGTGCCGGCCTGCCTTGCCGAATTGACGATCACCCTTCCCTACAACTCGACCGAGGCCTTCCGGGCGGCGCTGGATCGCCATGGAAAAGAGCTGGCCTGCGTCATTGTCGAACCGGTAGCCGGCAACATGGGCGTCGTCGAACCCGCCCCGGGATTCCTGGAAACGCTGCGGGAGCTGACCCGCCAGCATGGAATCGTCCTCATCTTTGACGAGGTGATTACCGGATTTCGACTTGCTTTCGGCGGCTTCCAGAATCTCTGCGGCATCGAACCCGACCTGACCTGCCTGGGAAAGATCATCGGCGGAGGACTTCCAGTGGGCGCCTTCGGCGGCAGCCAGGCGATTATGGATTGTCTGGCTCCTGCCGGTCCCGTATACCAGGCAGGAACCCTCTCCGGGAACCCCCTGGCCATGGCGGCGGGCCTGGCCACCCTTGAAATCCTGGGCAGCCGACGGGATGACTATGCCGCATTGAACCATCGTACGGAAGAACTGTGCAACGCAATTCAGCGCCTCTTCGGGGCGGCGGATATCCCTCTGCGCATCAACCGCGCCGGCTCCCTCTTCACCCTGTTTTTCTCCGACCACGATGTCGTGAACTACGAAACGGCCAGTTCAAGCAATGCCGACCGTTACGCCGTATTCTTCAGGGGCATGCTGGAACGGGGCATCTACCTCGCACCCTCCGCTTTTGAAGCGGCTTTTGTCTCTTTCGCCCATTCCGATGAAGATCTGGAGAAAACCCTCCAGGCATGCGCTGAAACGATAGAAACCATGAAAGGCGGACTATGAAGAAAGCATTCATCACCGGCATCACGGGGCAGGACGGCTCCTATCTGGCCGAGCTGCTCCTTGAAAAAGGCTATGAAATACACGGCCTGATCCGCCGTTCCAGCACCTTCAACACGGATCGGATCGATCATCTCTACAAGGACTTCCACGACCCCCAGGCCAGGCTGTATCTGCACTACGGCGATCTGTCCGTTTCCGGCCAGCTGACCGATCTGCTCTACGAAATCAACCCCGACGAGATCTATCACCTCGGCGCTCAAAGCCATGTCCGCGTCAGTTTCGACATGCCGGAATATACGGGAGACGTCACCGGGATGGGAACGCTCCGGCTTCTGGAGGCGATTCGCAGAACGGGCATCAAAGCGCGTTTTTATCAGGCCTCCTCCAGCGAGATGTTCGGTTCGGCGCCCCCTCCGCAGAGCGAAGGCACCTCCTTTCAGCCCCAGAGCCCTTACGCCGCCGCCAAGGTCTATGCCTATTACATCGTCCGGAATTACCGGCAGGCCTACAACCTGTTCGCCTGCAACGGCATCCTTTTCAACCACGAATCCCCCAGGAGAGGAGAAACCTTCGTCACCCGCAAAATCACACGGGGAGCGACGCAGATCAAGCTGGGACTGCGCGACAAGCTTTATCTTGGCAACCTGGAGGCCAGGAGGGACTGGGGATTTGCCGGCGACTACGTAAAGGCCATGTGGTTGATGCTTCAGCAGGACAATCCGGATGATTTCGTCATTGCCACGGGAGAAACCCACTCCGTTCGAGAGTTCGCCGAGAAGGTTTTTTCGGAACTCGATCTGGACTATCAGCAGCATGTGGAAATCGATCCCCGCTATTTCCGCCCTACGGAAGTGGACGTTCTCCTGGGCGATGCCTCGAAAGCCAGGCGGGTCCTCAATTGGGAGCCAACAATCGGATTCGATGAACTGATCCGCATGATGACGGCCGCCGACCTGGAGCTCGCTCGAAGAGAAAAAACGCTCCTGGACGCCGGCTATGCCTGTAATCTGAATCCGCACCTTGGTTGAAGGAAGACCTGTGGAACGGAACTTTACACAAAAGCGCATCGTCGTTACCGGCGGCAGGGGATTCCTGGGAAGACACCTCCTGTTCCGCCTCGCAGAGCTGGGATGCCGTCACCTGGCCGTCGCCGATCTTCCCGAATACCACCTGGCCCGTCGCCCGGACATCCTCAGGATGTACCGGGATACCCAGCCGGATATCGTCATTCACCTGGCGGCAAGGGTCGGGGGAATCGGGTTCAACCAGGCCGCTCCGGCGACCCTGTTCTACGAAAATCTCATGATGGGCACGCAGCTGCTCCATGAAGGCTGGCGTCAGGGCGTTGAAAAATTTGTCGCCATCGGCACGATCTGCGCGTATCCCAAATTCGCCCCCGTTCCCTTTAGAGAGGAAGACCTGTGGAACGGGTATCCGGAAGAGACCAACGCACCTTACGGACTGGCGAAAAAAATGATGCTCGTCCAGGCGCAGGCCTATAGGCAGCAGTACGGCTTCAACGCCGTTTTTCTGCTTCCGGTCAACCTCTACGGGCCGGGGGACAATTTTGACCCCCGATCCTCCCACGTGATTCCGGCACTGATCAAAAAGTGCGTCGAGGCACGTCTTCGGGAGGAGGAGGAAATCGTCGTCTGGGGCACGGGCGAAGCCACGCGGGAATTCCTTTACGTCGAGGATGCGGCGGAAGCCATCGTCCTGGCCGCGGAAAAGTACGACAAAGGCGACCCGGTCAACATCGGAGCCGGTTTTGAAATATCCATCCGGGATCTCGTTGAGCTCGTATCCGAGTTGACGGGTTTTTCCGGCCGAATCGCCTGGGACACATCCCGTCCGGATGGCCAGCCTCGAAGGATGCTGGACACCCGCCGGGCCTTCGACGAATTCGGATTCCGGGCAAAAACCGATTTCCGTGAAGGTTTGAGGAAAACCATTGACTGGTATGTTAAACAGAGGAACCGGGAGATGAGCCTTAACGAGATTCCATAGAAAACATCTGCAGCAAATAATTTTTGTTTTTAACGGGTCAATCGTCTGCTTTCTGATTGACTTAATAAACGGATTCGTGATAGAAGGCCCACCGTGAATGGATAAAGAATCAAGAGAAACCCTCATGCGCATGGCTTACGCAAGCAGCGTGGGCATCGGAATGGTTCTTGCCATTTTCGGCTGCTTGTACCTGGGCAGATACCTGGACGAGCAATTCGGAACGGGATTGCGTTTTACGATTATCTTCCTGCTCCTGGGCATTGCGGCCGGCTTTCGAAATCTTTATTACATCATCAAAAAATATTCCGCCGATGAAAAATCGTCGGCCGATACGGACGATACAAAAAAGTGAATCGGATAGAAAAAGCCCCTCTTCAACGAAGACTTGAAATCACGAACTGGGTGGTTCTGGGCTTTATTCTCCTCGGCAGCACCTTCCTTAAGTCCCTCTCCTTTTCGCTTGGGATCCTGCTGGGCGGCTTGATCAGCATCGTCAATTTCTACTGGCTCCACCAGAATCTCCGCGACACGTTCGAGCACCTGATGGATGGCTCCAAATCATCCATCCTGCTCAAATACGGCGTCCGGCTTGCCGTCACCGCCGTTCTTCTCTATTTCATCATTGCCTATCGCGTAGCGGACGTTCTGGGCCTGCTCCTGGGTCTTTCCATCGTCATCATCAACATCGTTTTCACCGTCATCGTGACGTTTCATAAAAAAAATTTTGAGGAGGTTCGTTAAACAATGCATGCTCTGTCGTTTTTTCAAAACCCCTTTTTCCCGGATCACGTAACCTACACGTGGTTTGTCATGGCCTTGCTGATCCTGGGCGGCTTGCTGGTCAGGGGCGGGATGGAACTGTATCCGGGTAAATTGCAGAATTTCATGGAAGTCGTCATTGGCGGGCTTGATTCATTAGTTACGGACACCATGGGGCATGAAGGAAAGAACTTTTTCCCCCTCATCGCCACCATCGCACTTTTTATTCTCGTATCCAACCTCCTTGGCCTTGTTCCCGGCTTCGGCAGCCCCACGGCGAATCTGAACACCAATGCGGCCATGGCCATCGTGGTTTTTATCCTGACTCACATCATGGGGGTCAAGGTTCACGGCGGCAAATACATCAAACAGTTCATGGGGCCCGTATGGTGGCTGACTCCCCTCATACTCCCCATTGAGATCGTCAGCCATATCGTCCGTCCCGTGTCTCTCTCAATCCGACTTTTCGGCAATATGGAGGGTGGTCACATCGTCATCGCCGTGTTGCTCATCCTGGCTCCCTTTCTTGTTCCCGTACCGATTCTCATTCTGAAACTCCTCATCTGCTTCATCCAGACCCTGGTCTTTACGCTCCTGGCCATGATGTACATCGGCGGCGCCATGGGGGAAGCTCATTAATTTCAAGGCTCTTTAAAATTTCAAAAGCCACGTCCTTCACGTGAAGGGCGTGGCTTTTTTTGTTCATGCCGACTTGATTCCGAAATTACGCCGGCCTCTGGATGGCCTCCCAGACAGAATCCCTCCCCAGGCCGGTCTTCGCAGAAAAAAGAATCGGCGCAGCGTCAAGGTTCAGAAGCTCCTTAACGGCCCGCTGCCTTTTTTTGCTTTCCCCCCGGGAGAGCTTGTCCATTTTTGTCAGGACAAAGAGCGTCCTTCGACCGTAAAAATCCAGCCATGACTTCAGTGCAAGATCCTCAGCGGACGGATCTCTGCGGATGTCGAGGATCAAAACAACAAGCTTCAGACAATCCCGCTCCCGCAGATAGGTTTCAACCATCGGGCCCCATTCTCTTTTGACCGCTTCGGGCACCCTGGCAAAACCGTATCCGGGAAGATCGACAAAAAGCAGCTCATCGTTGATGTTGAAAAAATTGATCAACTGCGTCCGCCCCGGCGTGTTGCTGGTCCGGGCCAGCCGTTTTCTCTGGACAAGGGCATTGATCAGCGAGGATTTGCCGACGTTCGACCGGCCGGCAAACGCCACTTCGGGAAGATTTTCCCGGGGGTAGCCCGAAGGGGATGTCGCACTCTTTACAAACTCCACAGTCACAATTTTCATGGGCCGGCTTTTTCCTCGACGGCAAGCCTCTCCTCTTCAAGGCTTCTGTCAAAGCCGTCACGCTCAAAGGAAATGCCGTATTTTTCCAGCTTGCGCTCCAGCGTGGGACGCGATATTCCCAGAATGTCGCAAAGCTCCCCCTTGTTTTTCCCTCTCTCACGCTGCAGGATTTTCCGGATATGCTGCTCTTCCACATCATCCAGGGTCAGCAGTTCGCACGACGTTCCGCCCTCTTCGAGCCGGACGGCCTGCTCCGATCCGTACAGGTCCGGCTTTTCGAAAAGATCCGGGAAGTCGCTTTTCTCCAGGATCCTGCCTTTGGCCATGACGCCGGCGCGTACGAGCAGGTTCTCCAGCTCCCGGACGTTTCCGGGCCAGTCATGGCCTTGAAACGCCTCCATCACGTCGTCGGACACCCCCAGGATCCTTCGGCCGATGTCCCGGTTAACCTTGGCCAGGAGATATTGAACGAGCCGCGGAAGATCTTCCGGCCGTTCCCTCAGGGGGGGCATTTTAATGGAGACGATATTCAGCCGGTAAAAAAGATCGGGGCGGAAGTTTCCCTCCCGGACCAGTGTTCGCAGATTTTTGTTCGTCGCCGCTATGACCCGGGCGTGGACATGCACTTTATCCTTACCTCCCACCCGCTCAAACTCCATTTCCTGGAGCACCCGGAGCAGCTTGGCCTGGAGATTGACGGACATTTCACTGATTTCATCGAGGAAGAGCGTCCCGTAACGAGCCAGCTCGAACTTTCCCAGCTGCCGGTTGAAGGCGCTTGTGAACGAGCCTTTTTCGTGGCCGAACAGTTCCGATTCCAGAAGCGTCTCCACAATGGCGGAACAGTTTACGGCAATGAAGGGCTCATTGGGTGAGGTATGGCTGTGAATGACTTTGGCAACAAGCTCTTTTCCCGTGCCGCTCTCGCCTTCAATCAGGACGGTCGTCCGGCTCTGGGAGATGACTCCGACCATCTTGAAGATTTCCCTCATGTCCTTCCCGGTGCCGATGATGTCCCCCTTCCTGAATTCCAGGGTGGATTCCCTGGAGAACCGATCCGTCCTCCTGTCCAGATCCAGGGTACTCATCGCTTTTCTCACCGACGCAGACAGCTCGCTCATATCCTCCGATTTATGGATGTAATCGAAGGCGCCGATTTTCATGACCCGAACGATGCTTCCCATCTCCGGACAGGACATCATCGCAATCACTTTGATCCGTTCATTTTCCTCCAGCAGCTCCTCCAGAATCGTCAGTCCGTCTACATCGGAGAGGGCCAGATCCATAATGACCAGATCCGGTGACTTCTGAACGCAGAGATTCAACCCGTCCGTTCCCGTGGAGGCCGTATACGTCTCATACCCCTCCTTAGCCAGGAAGTGCCTGATCTTTTCCAGGGCTGAATGATCCCCGTCAATCACAAGAATGCTGGACATCTCTCTTACGTCTCGAAATAAAATTCAAGCGAACGCCATTTCATCATCATGACCCAGAGCGGCCTTTCGCTTATTTCAAGCCGCCGGCGGGCGGCTGCTGCAGTTTTTCCAGCTCCCGAACCAGGACTTCCAGGGGCGGCCGCTGATTGATATCCTTGACATGGATGTATCGGATGATGCCCTGCTTATCGATGATAAACACGGCCCGTTCAGCGATCCCTTCGGAACGCAGGATCCCGAACCTGGATGAGACTTCGCCATGGGGATAGAAATCGGAAAGAACGGGAAACCACAACTGACCCATCTGGTTCGTCCAGGAGTAGAGCGTCGGGATATTGTCCACCGAAATTCCCAGCAGGATCGCATCATTGCTGTCGAAAATGTCCTTGACGATATTATAGCCAGGCCACTGATCGGAACAGACGGGAGTCCATGCGGCGGGGATAAAGGAAAGCATCACGTTCTTTTTTCCCCGGTAATCGCTGAGCGAAACGAGTTCCCCGGAAAGGGACCTGAGGGTGAAATCCGGAGCCGGGTCGCCCACTTTCACCTTGAGCACGCTGTCGACGGGTTTCATGCTTCCCCTATCATAGACATTGTCCTTGAAGGCGTCCGACAGGCAGTAGGCTGCCGGGCCGGACAGGAGAAACAGGGCGGCGGCCATAAAGAACGCTGCAACACTCCTGAAATATTTTGCCATGATCCACCTCTTATTAAATACCGGTCAGTTTGATGACCAGGTTCAAAAACGAGTCGGCATTGCCGAAAGCCCCCAGTTTTGAATAGACAATCCGATAGGAACCGTTGGGATAGTTCCGGAGCACAATAAAATAGGGGGTTCTAACCTCTCCGAATTTTTTGTGCAGGACAAAGTCTCCATCGTCAAAGAGGGGAAAAGGAATCTGGTATTTTTTCCTGAACGTGTCCACCTCATAGGCATTGTTACCTGCACCGATCCCTATGATCTTGATTTTACCCCGCAGGGAAACCGTCTTTTCAATTTTTTCATAAAGCGCGTTCACCGTGGGCGCCTCCGCTTGGCAATGGGGGCAGTACATGCTGAAAATTTCCAGAATAACGACGTCTGCCTTGATCTGCGTAACCTTGAACGTTCCCTTCCCCATGAAAGGCAGGCCGCGGGAAAGGCCAAGATAATTTCTAGCCGCTGTATCCTGGGGCACGGCCAGTTCAAAATCGGGCAATGTCCCACCAGCCTGGGGGGGAGCACCCGCACAGGCATTTCCCACCATAACGGCCAGAACAGCGGCCATCACCAATGCACAGATTGCCGAGAAACGGTTCATAACCTTACCTCCTCCACAAAACAGAATAAAAGCCGCGTTACCACCCTGACACACAACCATCAGCTTCCAATATAGGTTAAGGGTTTTAATGTGTCAATGACAATGGTTGTACCATTCAGGCCGCTGCCGAAGCAAAATCTTCTTTACAAAACACCGCCCTGTTATGATATCAGAGAATGATTTTTCCAGAAGAGAAGTTCTCCACAAAATGAACGGATTCAAGAAAGGAAGTTGGTAAGATCATGAAGGCAAGGATTTTTCTGGCCCTTTGTTTCGTCTTTTTAATGTGTGCGGCAGGCTGTCAAAAACCCCGCGTTCTGGAACCCTTCCCGACGGAACCCCCGAAGCAGGAATTGCCGCAACCCCGGATCCAGGAAGAGGAGTTGCCCCTGCAGAAATACTCCAAGCAGTTGCCGCCGGGCCAGCTCGCCTTGCGGAAAATAACCGACCCAGCCGAGATCCCCGACTTTACCGAAGCCTGCGAGGACCTGTCCAACCTGGAAACGGCCATCCACAACAGCCTGAACTATCTCAAGAAACCTTCAAGCAAACTGTTCTTTCCCTACGGGGAGATAACTCATCAGCACATGGAAGAGAGCCTGAACGCCTTTGCAGAGCTCATTCATTCCGGCCACAGGGGATCCGATCTCAATGCCCTCATCCGGGAACAGTTCGATATCTATGTCTCCGTCGGCTGCGACGACAAGGGCACCGTGCTCTTCACCGGCTACTTCACCCCGGTCTTTGACGGATCCAGGGAATCCAGCGGACGTTTCAAGTACCCCCTTTACAGCCAGCCGGAAGATCTGGAGAAAAACCCGGAGGGCGTCACGCTGGGCAGACGCACCGTTGACGGAATCGTCCCCTATCCGCCGCGTGCCGAACTCGAAGATTCCGGTATGCTGCAGGGCAGGGAAATCATGTGGCTTGACGACCCGTTTCAGGTCTTTATCGTCCATGTGCAGGGATCGGCGATGATCCGTCAGCCCGACGGCTCGCTCGTCGGGATCGGCTATGCCGCAAATAACGGTCACCCCTACCAGAGCATCGGCCAGAAGATGGTTGAAGACGGAAAGATACCGGAAGACCGGATGAGCCTCTCGGCCATGATCGAATACTTCAAGGCCCACCCCAATGAAATTTCAGAATACACCCGGCAAAACCCACGATTCGTCTTCTTTCAGGTAGCAGACGGACCGCCCCGGGGGTCCCTCAATGAACCGGTCGTTCCGTACCGGACCATCGCCACGGACAAGTCTATCTTCCCACGAGCGGGGCTGACATTCATTTCCACTACCCTGCCCCGGACGTCGGGTAACGATGTCCTCCAGAAACCATACTCCGGTTTTGCCCTGGATCAGGACACCGGCGGCGCCATCCGCGCACCGGGGAGGTGCGATGTCTACATGGGACAAGGCGATACGGCGGGAAGGCTGGCTGGAAAGACATACCGGGAAGGCCGTCTGTATTACCTGTTCGTGAAACCGGAACTCAGAAATTAACCGTGCTTATGATGGAAGACGGTCAGCCTGGAGCGGTCAGGCACTGATGCCCAATCAGGCATTGCCGCTCATGGATTTCCATATCCTTTTGTTGTCTGCGGGAATTTATTCCCTCACCCTTTTATAACCCCAGGACTTTCTACCGCCATGACTGGTTTTATCTTTAAACGTTTTTGAATGTCATGTTTACTGTAAAACATTCTTTATTGGTTCCCCTAATAACATTGTTTCTTTTTTTTGAAGCCGCTTCACTGCTCCAGGCTTCCCAGAATGACTTCAATGGGGATCATATTCCCGACATTCTCTGGAGAAACGCCGTTACAGGCCAGGTGAATCTCTGGTTGATGAAAGCCGATGGCGACCATGCCGGAGACAAGCCCCTCAGAGAAAATCCGGATTGGACCATCGCGGGAACCCATGATTTCAACAGGGACGGAATCGCGGACATCCTCTGGAGAAGCACGGATACCGGCCAGGTCGTCCTCTGTTTTATGAAGAACGATGGGACAAGACTCGGTTACAAACGACTCAGAACCGATCCGAACTGGACAGTAGCAGGGTCCGATGACTTCAATGGGGACCAGATTCCCGACATTCTCTGGAGAAACGCCGTTACAGGCCAGGTGAATCTCTGGTCGATGAAAGCCGATGGCGACCATGCCGGAGACAAGCCCCTCAGAAAAATCCGGATTGGACCATCGCGGGAACCCGATTTCAACAGGGACGGAATTGGGACATCCTCTGAGAAGCACGGATACCGGCCAGGTCGTCCTCTGGTTTATGAAGAACGATGGGACAAGACTCGGTTACAAACGACTCAGAACCGATCCGAACTGACAGTAGCAGGGTCCGATGACTTCAATGGGGACCAGATTCCCGACATTCTCTGGAGAAACGCCGTTACAGGCCAGGTGAATCTCTGGTCGATGAAAGCCGATGGCGACCATGCCGGAGACAAGCCCCTCAGAAAAAATCCGGATTGGACCATCGCGGGAACCCATGATTTCAACAGGGACGGAATTGCGGACATCCTCTGGAGAAGCACGGATACCGGCCAGGTCGTCCTCTGGTTTATGAAGAACGATGGGACAAGACTCGGTTACAAACGACTCAGAACCGATCTGGACTTGGCAATCATCAGTCAATATTCGGTTTACGGCCTCAAGCTTCCCCACGAAATGAAATCCGTCAAGTTGGTGGAAGACGGCATTTTCACCATGTCCCCCTCAGGTTCTTATCCGGCATATCGATATAAGGGAACTTTCGACAGAACCTATTTTGGTTATTATTCTTCCAATCATTGCATTTCTTTGGCGTATTGGAACCATTCCCAAAATCAGCCGGGCAATCCCGTGATCCTATGGGAGGATTGGGGTTGGAATTCCGGTGGGACGTTGCTCGGCGATGACCATGCGAATCCATCTGTCATTGTCTTGGAGAAGCAAGTTGGGGGACACATTGAGCATAATGGTAAACTATTGGTCGCTGCGGCAGAACATGGATCCGACAAGACAGGAAAGGGGAGACTGGAAGTAAGGAGATCGAAGCTCCCGGAATCGATAGACTCCTGGGAAAATACGATTTCTCTTCGGTCAACCAAGGCCACTTATCCACGTTTAATGGAACTGGCGGATGGACGAATCTGGCTGCTCTGCCGACTGCAGAGGTTTGTGGCAAATGCCACCAACACCTTCTACTTTTGGGAAAGCATTGATGCCGGCACGACTTGGAGCGAGCCGAAATTGCTTGTTGACATCAATCCTGGCACGCATGAATCCATTTATGTCACCGTGAATAAAAATGCTGCTGGTTCGAAACTGCATTTTACGTTTAACAGCTACATCTATGATAATCCGTCTCCCGGATTAAGGCGCTATAAGAACATCTACTACATCTGTTATGATGTTCCTCTTGACCAATGGGAAAAAAGCGACGGACAAATCGTTTCGCAACCCTTGACATTGGACAAGTTAGATGTCGTTTATCAGAGCGATGATACGCCCGGGCTGGAAGACTGGACCTATTTGTCAGATATTAAAGTGGATGCCCGCGGGAATCCTGTTCTTGTAAGCATCAATTCGCAGGATCGAGGCTCGCGGGACAGGTTTGACCCGAATATCAAGGATTTCGTTTTGTATCATTTTCGCCAGGACGGTGAATGGCGGACAGAAACCGTTTGTGAAACGGCCCGTTTTTTTTATCCGAATATGGCTACCCTTCATGGAAAGTATTTGAATATGGTATTTGCCAGTCCCCCGGATGAAAACGGATACGGGAAAGACTTGGTTGGATTTGTAAGGAAGGGAGACACGTGGGAACAATATATGATTATAAAATCCCCGGAAACTGTCGATGGGCACAGTGCCCGCCCCTTCTATGCCTTGAATTCCCAAGATGAGTCCCTCATCTTTTGGAATTTCATAACTTATTATGAAGGCTCTCCATATGTGAACTGGACTTCCAGCATTTTCGGCTGTTTAATAAAATGATCGCCGGTTGGAAGATTCCATGTTTTCACATGGACCCAAATGGCGGCAGACATAAAAAACGGGGTTACAGAACATACCATAACCCCGTAACGCTTCATGGTAGGCGGTACTGGGATTGAACCAGTGACTTCTACCGTGTGAATCTCATTGAAATCATTAATAAAACAAACGATTACAGAATAACATTAAGAAATAAAAAGGATTTTCTCGGCGGCCATCTTATGCTGGTTTACCCTCTTT
The DNA here is from genome assembly GCF_040768185.1 of Syntrophus sp. (in: bacteria). Lineage (NCBI taxonomy): Bacteria > Pseudomonadati > Thermodesulfobacteriota > Syntrophia > Syntrophales > Syntrophaceae > Syntrophus > Syntrophus sp. (in: bacteria). The sequence continues at coordinate 148,536 of NZ_JAXGNC010000005.1, forward strand.
GAGTTTATTTTTCAAAGTTTTGGTAGCAATTTGGTAGCAAGATTCTTGACCTGAAACGCAGTAAAATAGGGGCTAGGGAAGGCTTACTGAAAGCTGGGAATCTCTGCCCCTTTTTCTATGAAATTAATTTCACCCAGTAACCAGCAAAGCTATTTGCTGAAAATTCAAATCTTGTTGACAGTAGACTCCATCTACCAACTTCTCAACAGTAGCTGTAGACTTGATAAGTTGATTACCATTCAAAAAAGAGTAACGACAAAATCAGCGACGGCCGTAAGACGTAAGCGGGATTGCGTTGTTGGGCAATGCTTTTCGTGTTTTCTTTCGTTGCCGTCCCAGATAAACCAGATCGTATCAAACCTTGTTTTGGACCGGCCAAATCTCATCTGTGAACCCTACGATAACGACTTGTGAGTGGTTAAATCAGTCATCGGGCGGTTTCGGAAACCAGTATAACTTTCCATCAGAGCATTTTTGTGTAACAAAATGATATAGCCGTTCTTGTCGCCACGGAATTAAACCGAGGCGAAATGAAGCGATTATACCTATGTCGGCAGTTTCTACAGGGTCCGCTTGCCTAAAAAGATCAAAATCGACGCTTATCGTATCCGAATGATTTGGGCCAAGTGATTTTCCCGATTCATGTTGAGGTGCAACGAATCTCGGGCTTTTCTTCGTGAGACCAGGCGGACCACCATACGATCCAAATGTGACTTGTCCTTTTATTTTCTCGATGGCGCACGCGTACGTGACATCATGCATAGTCAAATACCCGTTATTGGTCACCAGAAACTGCATTGATAGAGGCCTGGACGCGTCTATTGCCATCAAAGGCGTGACAGATATGTTGGGATGGAGGTAGCTGAGAATTCCAAACAACGTTGCTGCTCCAGCGGCAAATGCGATGACATAGCGCCAGATTGACAGTAAACTTTCAACAAACTTTGAGAATTTCTGTTCAGAGCGCTTGGGATTCTTCTTCATTGTCTCAATGCCCAACAATTAATATCAGGACTTCGGTTTTTTCGGTTTTTCCGATTTTTCGTTATCACCATACCACATTATTTTTGGGGTAGTTATTAAACAATCATGTGTTTCACTATGCCAGAAACTTTCTTCTGAATCCTGCCAATCCCATTAGACCCAGACCGAAAAGGAGCATGGTTGCGGGTTCGGGAACGGACTGTGATTCAGTTATTAAAAGCTGTTTTCCACCTGTAATATCTATAATTTCCCAGTTCAGTCCAGAACCTAGACCATTCATCGCTAAATTAAGGGTTCCCCATCCGATGAGGCTATCTGCGAACAAGAAATTCCAATAATCACCTGCCTTGGCGTGAAAGCCGTTAATAAAGTCAAATTCAACATTACCTCCATTAAATGTTGCACTACCATTGATTTTCAGGACATCGTACTCACCATTTCCCAGTCCACTAATCTCAAAATATATGTCTCCGCCGCTAACAAGGGTGCCTATGATGGTGAACGTACCAAGGGAATCGCCGGGGTTTAAAGATGCTCCATTCGCAATGACTACGTTTCCTTCTGTGTTTCCAGTACCGCTTAGACTACCAGCGTTGATATACATGTGAAACGGCGCTAACATGGTACCGTTGTTTGTCGTCCGCGCATTGCTACAAGTCTGTATGTAATTACCCCAGATTTCCAAATTAGAGTTATTGTTCAGAGTGCCGGAATTGTATATGCCCTCGTTCTCAATATAATGCCAACCCACGTATATGTAACCGTTGTTGTTCAGAGTGCCGGAGTTTAATAATAGGCTCCCGAGAGCCATTCTACCGTTGTTGTTCAGAGTGCCGGAGTTGTTTGTAGTATTGTCTCGGACGCTCACGATGCCGCCATAGAGATTGTTCAGTGTACCGTAGTTGTTGAGCTGACCGCCTTCATCATAATGAATCGTACCGGAGTTATTCAGCACGCCTTTGTTGTTCAGTATGCCGAGGTTCAGCTGACCGTCATAGAGATTGTTCAACGTCCCGTGGTTGTTCAACTCGTTATCAGTTCCATTGTAAATCGTACCGGAGTTATTCAGCATGCCTTTGTTGTTCAGTATGCCACCGTTACTCACGATGCCGCCATAGAGATTGTTCAGTGTACCGTAATTCGTAATCGGGAACCTAAACCGGAGCTCCAACAAACCGCCATAGAGATTGTTCAGTGTACCGTAATTCGTAATCGTGGCGAAGCTGCTGAACCATTCCTCATCCGTGCCGCCGTTGTTCAGCGTACCGGAGTTGTTAAGCGTGCCGAGGCTGAGTATATTTATGGTACCCAGGTTTATAAATCTTTCTTTGTTTACTGCATCCGATGTACTGATGGAGATGATGCCATTTTCGGGATTCGGGTTCGGTGAGATTTGGTATTCGGCCTGAGTAATAGAAGGTAGGGTCAAGACCTGAGCAAATCCGGGCCTTGTTGGTAGCAACGCCGGATCAAAAATACAAAACCTTATTCTTGACGGCGATTATGACAGGCGCGCGTCAAGGTGAAACCCTGGGGTTGAAATGGGCCGATGTGGACTTTGATAGGAAACAGATTCATATCAATAGAACTTTCAATTCCGGGCGTTTCTTCCCACCAAAGACGAAAGAGAGCGTCCGAGCCATTGACTGCCCCCCTACCCTTCTACATGAATTTAGGTTATGGAAAATAGCGAGTCCACCTAATAGCAATGACCTTGTTTTTGCAAATGAGGCCGGGGGACCGATGAACTACAGTAATATGGTCCAGAGGTATTTTCACAAAGCCTTGAGGGATGCCAAAATCAAAAGGATTCGCTGGCATGACTTGAGGCACACCTATGCAAGGCTTCTCTTGTGTCAGGGGGAAAACATCAAGTACATTCAGAGTCAGTTGGGACATTCAAGCCCGACCGTTACCTTGAACGTCTATTCACATCTGATGAAGAACGAGAATCAGGAAGCGGCTTGCAGATTAGAAGACACCATTTTTTCGCATGGTAGCAAAATGGTAGCAGACATAAAAAAAGAGGTTACGCCATGATTCGTAACCTCTTGATTTCATTGGTAGGCGGTACTGGGATTGAACCAGTGACTTCTACCGTGTGAAGGTAGCACTCTCCCGCTGAGTTAACCGCCCATCGTTTTACGGGTGCAAGCTATATCCTAAAGAATTCTCTTTTTCAAGGGGAAAAATAGTTCGTCTCCATTTCAGGATTCACCTTCGCAGAGTCTCCGGTAACATTCGACCCGCCTGTCCCGATAAAGATGGTTAAACGGATTGAGATGTTTGTCCCTGGCCAGGGAAATGTCAAGTTCGGCAACCCCGACCTCATTTCCAACCGGGCCGGCGGAATAGAGGACATCGGCACGGGGACCGGTAATCTGGCTTCTGCCCGTGAACTGAAGCGTCTTGCCGTTCCGATCGTCCTGTCCGGTCCGATTGGCCGTCACGGCATAGACGTGATTTTCCAGGCAGCGGATCTTCATGCCGTCCTGGCAGAAGGGCAGGACCAGATTGGCGCAATGGCAGATCAGATCCGCCCCCTTCAGGGAAAGGATCCTCATGGTTTCCGGGAAAAACCAGTCGAAGCAGATCATGACCCCCATGCGGCAGCACCCAAGATCATAAATTTCCGGCTCCTCATCCCCCGGCTGAAACCAGAGTTTTTCCTCACTGAAGAGGTGAATTTTCCGATAGGTTCCCATGTACCCCTCAGGCGATACCACGACGGCTGAGTTAAAAAAGCGGCCATGGTCCCGCTCCGCCACCCCGCCGACAATGCAGCACTGGTTCCGGGAAGCCAGCCGGCAAAGAAATTCCGTCGTTTTTCCATCAGGGATTTCCTCGGAGATTTTTCCAACCTCATCGAGAGAGGTAAAGAGATAGCCCGTATTAAAGAGTTCGGGAAGCACGATCACTTCCGCGTTCAACTCGTTGATCAGGCCCTCCGCTTTTTTCAGATTCTGCTCAACGTTACCGAATACTGGTTCAAACTGCACAAATCCCGCCCTCATAACATTCTCCCCTTCCCGCCGGCTCATGCTTCTTTTCAAGCACGACATGGCAACCGAATCTCCGCCCATATCGTGCATGGCCCCAGCCCCTGTCCCGGGTTCCCTTTCTCAACGGAGCGTCCGTTGTATCTGCAGCCTTATCGTTTCCCCGCTATGGGATGGGGACGCCCAGTCCGCATTTTATCGCTTCAGCCGCTTTGATATCATCTTTGCCCCCGGATTGGAACCCTGGAGAATGCCATCCGTGCGCACTTTCGAACCCGATCCCCTTCCCATATCTCCGCAGAATCACATGAACTGACCGGTGGAAGATATCATCAAATTATTGAAAATATTCATTGACAAAATTGACTCTAATGGGGTAAGAGCCCAGAGAATTTGATAGCGGTTAGGCGGGCAAGGGTTACTAGGGTTTCCATTATCAGATGGGCTGACCCTTAAGCGGTTGAATGACATTTAAACACATTGTTAGGAGGAAATTATGGAAGTTACGGTACCCATGGAAGGAAAGATTGTGGCAATCAAAGTTAACGTTGGCGATAAGGTCAGTGAAGATGACGAAGTCGCGGTCATGGAAGCCATGAAGATGGAAATGCCTGTCGTATGCCCGGCAGACGGCGTTGTTAAAGAAATAAAGGTCAAGGTCGGTGACAAAGTTGCAGCTGAGCAGGCATTGATGATCATCGAATAGACCAGATCTTCCAGATACTACACACCGAATAAGCAAGAACACCCCTATACCGATCTTTGCAGAGCGGCTTGACGCTTCAGGATGCAGGGAAATCAATACAGAAACACCGTGTCGGCCTTTGAATTCCGGCACGGTGTTGATAGTCACAGAATGCTTAAAAATTATAAGCCGATTATCCAGACACATCAGAAAATGCCAGACATGCCGGATACGCGATATCCTTATTTTTTCGGGGGGATACGGCTGGGACTGATTTGAGCGGTTTGCTGTGGCACTAATACTTAATGAAAAGAGGAGGCTTTACCATGGATTTTGCGTTATCAGAAGAACTCGAAATGTTGCGGACTATGGCACGCGATTTTGCAACCGAAAAGATTGCGCCATTTGCAGACAAATGGGATGAAGAGCATTACTTCCCCTATGAGGAAGTCGTCAAACCGATGGGCGAACTGGGCTTCTTCGGCACCGTTATTCCGGAAGAGTACGGCGGAAACAACATGGGCTGGCTGGCCGCCATTATCCTCACCGAGGAAGTCGCCCGCGCCTCCAGTGCGCTGCGTGTCCAGATCAACATGGAAGGACTCGGCTGCGCCTACACCATCTGGAAGTATGGAACGGAAGAAGCCAAGAAGAAATATGTGGAAAAACTGGCAACGGGCCAGTACCTCGGCGGCTTCGGAATCACCGAATTCAACGCCGGTTCCGACGTCATGTCCATGAAATCCACCGCTGAGGACAAAGGGGATCATTATGTGCTGAACGGCTCAAAGACCTGGATCTCCAACGCCAGCTGCGCCGATGTCATTGTGTACTATGCTTACACGGACAAGGCTGCAAAGGGCAAGGGACTGTCCGCTTTCGCAGTGGAGTTGAAGAACAACCCCGGCATCCGCACGACGGATCTGGACAAGATGGGCAGCAAATCCTCACCCACGGGCGAGATCTATCTCGACAACGTCATCGTTCCGAAGGAAAACCTCCTTGGCAAACCCGGCGACGGCGCCAAGATCGTCTTCGGGTCCCTCAACGGAACCCGCCTGTCCGCAGCCGCGGGTGGAATCGGTCTTGCCCAGGCCTGCCTTGATGCCGCCATCAAATACGCCAACGAGCGTGAGCAGTTCGGCAAACCGATCGGTCAGTTCCAGGCGAACCAGTTCCTGATCGGCGAGATGGCCTGTGATCTGGAAGCCGCCAGACTGGTGGTCTACAAGGCCGCCTGGCAGAAGGATCAGGGAAATCTGGGTAACACCTTTGAAGTCGCCCAGGCCAAATATCTTGCCGGCGAAGTGGCCTACAAGTGCGCCATCGGCGCGATGAGAATCTTCGGCGCTTATGGTTATTCCACGGAATATCCCGTGAACCGTTTCTACCGCGATGCCCCCACCTACGCCATGGTGGAAGGTTCGACCAACGTCTGTAAGATGATCGTCGGCGGCACACTGCTTGGTGCGAGATAACCAACCGAAACGAGGTGTTCTCACCTCTCGAGATATTATGCTGTTGATATATATGTGAGTTTAGGAGAGTTTTGAATGAGACAATATTTTGAAAAGATGGACGATCTGGGCAAGGCTCTCAAGCCGGCGCAGATTGAGAGGATGAAAGACAACGTCGCCCAGATTGAGGAAGTCTATGCCGACGTTGCAGCAGCAGTTGATAAGGCAAAAAATGCGGGGGTCCCTGCAGAAGATGTTCACAAGAAAGGGGATATGACTGTCTGGGAGCGTATTGAATACATCGTGGATCCCGGGACTTTCTGCCCTCTGCATACTCTTTATAATCCGGCCGGAAACAAGGAAGGCGTTACGGGCGTCATGGACGGCCTGGCCAGGATCAGCGGCAAGTGGTGCGTGCTGATCGGCTTCGACAACAAAGTCACCGTGGGTGCTTGGATTCCCGGTCAGCCGGACAACAATCTCCGCGCCACCGACATGGCAAAGATCCTCAATATCCCCATCGTCTGGCTGGTCAACTGCTCGGGCGCCAGACTTCCTGAACAGGAAAAATTCTATGCAAACCGGCGCGGCAGTGGAACCTGCTTCTTCCGTCATGCGGAACTGGAAAAGATGGGAATCCCCGTCCTGGCGGGAATCTACGGGACAAACCCGGCGGGCGGAGGCTATCAGGGCGTGAGTCCGACCATTCTTCTTGCCCACAAGGACTGCAACATCGCCGTTGGCGGCGCCGGTATCGTCAGTGGAATGTCCCCCAAGGGATTCTTCGACGAAGAAATCGCCGAAGCGCTGATTGATGCAACGCGCAAGTTCCGGGCAACACCTCCGGGAAGCGTCAAGATTCACTACGACGAAACCGGATTTTTCAGAGCCGTTTTTGAGTCACAAACCGGTGTTCTGGATGCCCTCAAAGAATATATGTCCTATATCCCGGCATATCATCCGAAGTTCTTCCGTGTCGCCGAGCCGGCGGCACCCAAATACGATCCGAAGGAAATTTCATCCATCATTACCTTCAATCAGAAGATGGTTTATGATTTTGACAACCTTCTTGCCCGTCTGGTGGACAATTCCGAACACATGGAGTTTCGGCCCGGTTACGGACCCGAAGTGTACACCGGTCTGGTCAAAATTGATGGATTCCTGATCGGAGTCATCGGCAACCGCCAGGGAATCCTTCCCAACTACCCGGAATATACCAACGAGTACATCGGGGTGGGCGGCAAGCTCTATCGACAGGGCTTGATCAAGATGAGCGAGTTTGTCACCCTCTGTGATCGTGACCGCGTTCCAATGATATGGTTCCAGGATACTTCCGGAATTGACGTCGGCGACATCGCGGAAAAGGCGGAGCTTCTCGGCCTGGGCCAGTCGCTGATCTACTCCATAGAGCAGACCGAACTTCCCATGATGCTCGCTGTCCTCCGAAAGGGATCCGCAGCGGCACATTACGTCATGGGTGGACCGACGGCCAATAACCACACCGCCTTCACGCTGGGTACGGCTACAACGGAAATTTACGTCATGCACGGCGAAACAGCGGCAACGGCCAGTTTTGCCCGCAGACTTGTGAAGGAAAAAGATGCAGGCAAGCCCTTGCAGCCGGTCCTTGACAAGATGAATGCATTGGCCAAGGAATACTATGACAAGTCACGTCCGATTGCCTGTGCCGTGACAGGAATGGTTGATGAGATCGTCCGTTACGAGGATCTCCGCAACTACATGGTCGCTTTTGCCAACGCAGTCTACCAGAATCCGAAATCCATCTGTCCGCAGCATCACATGATTCTGCCGAGAATGATCCGTTCACAGATCGTGAAAGGATTGGATAGACCCAAGGCGGGAGAGTAAGAATAACGGAGACAACCCTGTTGGGTTTTTGAAGGATTAAAGAAGGCCGGAGCATGAAAAATAATCATGCTCCGGCCTTTCGCATCCTGAACGGCCGGTGATGAAGCCGTTTTACCGCCTTTTATCCTTTTTGCCGAAAAGCCAGGGCCCGCTTCAGATCCTCTTCGGTATTGATATTGAGCAGCATGGTCCCGTCAGGGTCATAGGTCCGGATTACGCTCTCCGGAACAAAGAACACCCGCATTCCCTTGAAACATCCTGTCATTTTCAGACGATCCCCCCGCTCCAGAAGATTTTTTATGCCCGGCAGACAGCGTCGGGAATAAATGGCGTGAAGGGGGAAAAACCCCTCAGAGGTTTCCGGAACCACAATATCATACCCGTCTATTCTCTCCGTCATGTATCGGATGAATTCCACATTTAAATAGGGCATGTCGCAGGCGCATAAGAAGGCATATTCATAAGACGCATAATAAAGACCGGCATAAAGCCCTCCCAGAGGCCCCTTTTTCTTGTAGATGTCGCTGACCAGAGGAATATCCTGATCAAGATAGAGGAGAGGCTCATTGGTTACCAGGATCACCTCGGGAAACAGGCTTTTGAATTGCCTTACGACCCGGTCAATCAGCCGTTCACCGTCAATCTCCAGAAACGCCTTGTTAAGGCCCATCCGAGAGCTTTTTCCACCGGATAGAATGATTCCCGTCATCCTCTGCGCCGTTGTGTAACCTGCCTCCGGAAATATCTTGCCGGGTTTCAACATGTTGTCCGCTTTTCCATCCAGATTGTCCTTGTTTGTCACTGCCAGAGCTCCTCAAAATGGCGGCACCGTGAATCCAGGAAGACCACCTGGCCTCTGTCGTTTTCCGAGCGAATCAGCCGCCCGATTCCCTGTTTCAGTTTGATCATAGCTTCATAGTAATAGCGATTCCAGAACTCTTTTGCCGGAAGCATTCTTTTCCGGGCGATCTGGAGAGGATCAAAGGGATGGGGGAACGGGATCCGGGTAATAATGACCTGGGTCAGGGTATCCCCTTGGAAATCCACTCCATACCAGAAGGTGTCCACTCCGAAGAGGACACTCTCCTTGATCAGCCGGAATTCATCGATCAGGTTGCCCGTGGACTGGCCTGGCGCCTGAAGCAGGAGCGGGAACCCATCGGCGGCAATTTCATCCCCTGTCAGCACAGCGACCGCTTCGAGATCGGAATAGCTGGAAAAAAGGACCAGGGTTCGCCCCCTGTTGCGGCGGATCAGCGCCGGCATCAGCTCTGCAACGGTTTTCAGCCAGACCTGCTTGTTCCCGTAACTGCCGCTGACGACGCCCTCCGGCAGGATCATCTTCACGGCGTCCCGGGAAAAGGGGGAAGGAAGAGTCGAGAAGCGGAATGGCCTTTCCTTCCAACCCAGCATGACCGGCTGCCCATCCCCCCCGGGCGTCGAAGCCGCATTTTCATGATCCGGACAGTCCATTCCGACGATTTTGCTGAAGTCATCGAACCGGTCTCGCTGCCTCAGGGTCGCAGAGGTGTAGACAATGCAGTCCCGCCTGTCGTAAATATGCTTTTGAATCAACCCGGAGACATCCACGGCATGAACCATGAGCACCCAGTGCCTGGAATAAAGCTGGCAGGCCGCCACCATGTTGTCGGATCGGATTGTCTTCTCCAGAAGCAGGAAATTCTCGGCATCCGAAAGAATGCGGGCTGACGCATTTTTAATGCGCTCCTGAGAACGGGGCAACAGTTTCAGCGCCCGGCAGGTGTCCGGGTCTTCCAGGAATGACAAGCTTCCGGCAAGGGCTTTCAGAAGGTCGGCAAACATCTGAAGCGCTTTTTCTATCTTCCCGTCAGCGTAAGCGGCATGACATAAAGGCAGTTGGAGAATCTCACCTCTTGCGCTGGAGGGAAAAATCCTGCGCAGGATATGGCCGAATTCTTCAACGGCCTGCTGCAATTCCTCCAGAAGGTTGCGGCATTGGTCAATGGATGCCTCCACGTCTCCGGCGGCATTGTGTAAAACCCTGTGAAGCACAAGTTCCAGGTAGGACAGGGTATCCATCATCTCGCGGGAATTGACGGACAGGCGGAAGGCGTTCCGTACAGCCTGTTCGAAATGGTTGGCCTCGTCAATGATGCAGTTTCGGAACATCCCCGACAATTCCTCATCCAGATCAATCAGGGCCAGTTTGTGATGGTTTGTAACGACCACACGTGCGGATCGCGCTTCGGCACGGGCCACCTGGGCCGGACAGAGGATATGGCGGCCCGTGCAGCCCGTCTTTGCAGAAATTTCGCTATGGAGTCGCCTAAAATAAGGGGATGTGTTCAGGTGGCGGTCGACTCTTTCCCCCACCGTTTCACCATCGGCATGCCTGAACAGAAAGATGAGATTGGCAAAGTACAGCCATGTCAGCAACTGGGCTCCCTTCAGATCCTCTTCGAAGGCCGAATTCAGTTTTTCAGCACAGAGATAGTTGGATTTCCCCTTCAGCAGGGCAACGGGAATATTCCGGAAATCCCGCTCCAGCGCCATGGTCCGGGGAATTTCCCGGGAGTGGATCTGATCCTGGAGACTTTTTGTGTAGGTCGAAATCATAACCCGTTCATCGGGATTCAGGCGGAGATAATCCATGACGGGAATCAGATACCCCTGGGTCTTTCCCGTTCCCGTACCGGCTTCAAGGGTCAGGACGGCCCCGTCATTCAATGCCTCGGTCACACAAAGGGAATATTTCAACTGGGCGTCCCGGAACTTGAAGCCCGGAGCCCCCTCTGCCAATCCCTTAAGAAGCGTCTCGATCCGCTGTTCCGGAATCGTCCTCCGATCTTCCTGATTCCGAGTCAACGCCGGGGAAAACCGCGCCTTTTCCAGAAACGGCATCCAGTCTGCCGTGTCGTTCCGTGCAACGGGCGAAAAGAGTCCGCCCCAGTACTCCTGATAATGCTGCACCAGGTGAATCATGACGTCACCAAAAAGGGTGTCGCTCATTTTCAGATAATGGCGCAGCGCTGCTGAAGAGGGCTGCGTTTCATCATTCAGCCGATCACCGCAGAGATGTCGAACGAGTTCGATGGACAGATCAACCAGTTCCGAAGCGGAAAAGCTGATCTTCTCGCGCCTTTTTCCGGAGAGATATTCCCACAATCCCCGGGGAGAAAACGACTCGACATGGGGAAGAAAATATTCGGCAGCGAAGGTGAGATCGACAAAGCGATCCTTGGCGCAGAATCGAAGCAGGAGATCCAGTGCGGAATATGGATCCAGGACCAGGACAAAGGCCTGTTTCTCAAGAAAAGACCTCAAGCGGACGGCCACTTCTTCCGCCGGCGGGGCCTCATGGAGAGATTCTTTTGAGATGTTGGAGTGGTAACGCTCCCTTTCCGTGAGATATGGGTACCTCACCAGGGAGGAAAAATTCCGGCGCGAAGCGTCCCTGGACAGGATCGTCGCAGCAACTTCATAAATCCGGTTGCCGTTGTCCGCCTTCAGGCCCGCATGGCCATAAACAAATGCCACTTCGTCAACAGGACGGTTATAAGGTTTCAGCATGGGTCTCCGAGAGGCCGTTATCTGAACAGATACATATAACTTCAGGGGCCAGGTTCAATCTTTTATGGGGGCGCGCCATCGCCACGGTATTCAGCGATCACGCAACGCTGGGCATCTCCCTTATCACACAAGGTTCAATGACTAAACAGAAAATTTGCCATGTCAACGGTATAACTATGGTGACGTTTTACGAAGATGCTTCTCTCCGGCGCAAAATTTAAAAAAAATTACGCATATTCTTGACAAGGAAAGGTTGTTTAGGATAGAAAGACTACCTCATCGTTTCAAAAAAGCCGGAGTAACTCAGGGGTAGAGTAGCTGATTCGTAATCAGCAAGTCGGGGGTTCAAATCCCCCTTCCGGCTCCATACAATCAGGGGGTTGCAGATTTCTGCAACCTTTTTTTTGCCACCATTGGCCCCACGAAGAAAAAGCCGCTGCGAAGAACGGCTTTTTCTTCGTGATTCGGTGGATTTCTTCCGAAGACCCGGTCAACCTGTCTTCAATGATCCTGGAATGTGGTATGCGTGCATCTCTGGGTTGATGCAATATCGTTGTGGCCCAGTATGTCCTGGATGGAGCTAAGGTCCGTGCCCGCTTCCGGATTGTGGCCTGCAAAGTCGTGCCTCAGCATGTGAGGAGTGATCCTTTTGTTGGCCCCTCCCCTTCTGATGCCGGCTTCCAGGGCCGTCTGGAACTTCGTTATATTACCCCACATGCAGGTTTTTTCCTGAGCTGTTTCCTGATGTATCCGAGGTCAGCCGCAGAAACAATCATGACGCACTCCGATGGCACCCGTATAGACCGTCCGGATCTTTTGCATCTTGGAAACGCGAACCAAGCGTTCCTCGATGATCTCGAACAAGAGATCAAGCAGGCTTATTGATTTGTGTCCAGACCTGTTGATTGATTCTTTGCTTTTTCTTCATCCTGGAGCTTGACGAGTGTCCGGTAAACACTTTCCAGGACCTCGTCAATTTTACCAACGCTGTGATCTTCGCTGAGAGCATACTGCATCGCAATCTTAACAGCCTCATTAAGAAGAGCATCCCTTCTGTCAGACTTTTTGGACATCATTATAACCTCCGTTAAGTGATTAGAGGAAAGCACAAACAGCGAGTCACCCAAGCTGCAATGACGGCCTCACCTCTCCAGGCCCTTTATTACCCCCTTTTATTGAGGGTTTCAAATTATTTCGGAGAACAAGGAGTGTTCGACAGACGTGGATGAAGAGCAGCACATGGACTTCTGGACCGCAAGGAAGTCACTGACGGAAGAAGAATCCTGACAGGGCGGATGACAGGAGGCGCCCTGTGCTCATATGGACCAGAAAGAGTGGAAACACTGCAGCCAGATACATCACTGCACCGATCCTGTCCGGAATCTCTGCAAAGCTCGAAGAATTGAGGTCACAAATGATTCTGTCGGAACCGCTCCGCAAGGCTGCGGACTATGCCTTGAAATAAACGCCAGGCCCTGTGTGGACAGCAGAGGCGATGGTCCAATCCCTGGACGGGGCCTTCTTTATGGACAACCCGACTTTTCACAACCTTAAATTCCATTGACTTCAAAAATGAAAAAATGATAGGGGTCCGATAATGGCTTTTCATTGACGATTATCAATAAAACCCCCAGGAGGAGGTTCCAATGCTCATCATTCGGCAAATGCAGGTCAGTTCCATGGCTGTCTTCGCCTATCTGGTCGGCGATTCGGATACGGGAGAAGCCCTGGTTATCGATCCGGCCGACAACATTGACGGCATCCTGGCCACGGCCGCCAAAAACAATCTGCAGATCAAATACATTGTCAATACCCATGGGCATGTGGACCACATCAGCGGGAACAAGGAAATGAAAGCAAAGACCGGCGCACCCATCATCATTCATGAGGGGGATGCCTCCATGCTGGGCCATACACCACCCATGCTGCTCCAGATGTTTGGGGCGGAAGATTCGCCACCCGCCGACATGACGGTAAAAGATGGCGATACGATTTCCATAGGGAATATTTCCCTGAAGGTCATCCATACGCCGGGACACTCTCCCGGGGGAATGTGCCTGTACATTAAAGGATTTGTCTTTACCGGCGATACCTTGTTCGTTGAGAGCGTCGGCCGAACGGATCTAAACGGCTCCTCCGCTTCGCAGCTGTTCACCTCCATCAGGGAAAAGCTCTTCGCCTTACCCGACGACACCCAGGTTTTGCCGGGACACAACTATGGAAGAACAAACACTTCGACCATAGGTCACGAAAAGAAATACAATCCCTTTATGCGGTAAGCAGAATTTCGGAGGCGGAAAATGGAAAGCGCAGGCCTGATTAAAACCCGTTATGAAGGACTGAAATTGTCCAATGTCGGCAAGGTCCGGGACATTTACGATCTCGGCTCTCATCTTCTCATTGTTGCTACGGATCGAATCTCCGCTTTCGATGTGGTCATGCAGGAACCCATTCCGGATAAGGGGAAGATTTTGACCAAAATGTCCGCTTTCTGGTTCAAAAAGGTGGAGGATATCGTGGGCAATCATCTTGTCTCCACCAATCCCGATGATTATCCGGCCCAGTGCGCCCCCTACCGGCAGGAGCTCGAGGGAAGGAGCATGCTCGTTAAAAAGGCATCCCCTCTTCCCGTGGAATGCATTGTCCGCGGTTATCTGAGCGGTTCGGGATGGCAGGATTACCGGTTGACCAAAACGGTTTCCGGCATTCGGCTGCCTGACGGTTTGAAAGAATCGTCCAAGCTGGCGGAACCGATTTTTACGCCGTCGACCAAGGCGCCCGAGGGGGAGCATGATTCTCCCATTACCCGCAAAGAAACCGAAGACATCCTCGGCGCCGAAAATACGGCGAAGATCATTGAGATCAGCCTCGCCATTTACAACCGGGCGTCAAGGATCGCCGACGAGGCAGGGATCATCATCGCCGACACGAAAATGGAGTTTGGCCTGATTGACGGAGAACTGATTCTGATTGATGAGCTGCTTACGCCGGACTCCTCCCGCTTCTGGCCCAAAGCCGATTATATTGAAGGCCGACCTCAGAAGAGCTTTGACAAACAGTTTCTGCGGGACTATCTGCTTTCCCTGAGCTGGGATCAAAAGCCACCGGCTCCGCACCTTCCGGAAGATATCATCGGAAAGACCCGGGAAAAATATGAAGAAGCGCTGAAACGTCTTGTAATCTGATCCAGCTGCAGATCAAAGGGGGTTTCAGGGGATGCGGCAAATCCCGGGACTCGCTGGCCTCAGCCTTCTTTCTTGAAAGGTAGAGATAAGGCCCTGTGCCTGTAAACGCATTCCGGCAGGAAATTGGAGGCGACCTGCTTGCATGACTTGACAACGCGGCCATCGATCATTATCTTTTCTACCGAAAATTCAGCAGGCACTCTAAAAGGGCCGGTTTCTCTGTTCGGAGGAATCGGAGAAACGAGTTCCGGAAGCATCCGCCTTTCAGTTTCCCCTTTGATCCAGAACAGACATAGGATTTGCATGCATTCCCTGCATCATTAAGAAACGAAGGAAGCTCATGAACACAATGGTTAAAGTTTGTTATTATGAGGTCTTGGAAATAACCCGGGACGCCACTGAGGAGGAAATAAAGAAAAGCTATCGCAGAATGGCCATGAAGTACCATCCGGACCGCAATCCAGGGGACAAGGAAGCGGAGGAGAAATTCAAGCAGGCTGCGGAAGCTTACGAGGTGCTGAGCGACAGGAAAAAGCGGGATATTTACGACCGTTACGGACACGATGGTCTCAGCAGCAGCGGATTTCAGGGATTTTCAGGATTCGACGACGTTTTTTCCAGCTTCGGCGACATCTTTGAAGACATCTTCGGATTCAGCAGCTCCCGTTCCCGCTCACGGACAGCAGGGCGTGCGGGCGCCGATTTAAGGTATGATCTGACCCTGAATTTTTCGGAGGCCGCCTTCGGCACCGAAAAAGACCTCAATATCCGCAAATCCGTCACCTGCGCGGAATGCCGCGGGTCAGGCGCCGATCCCGGCTCGGAGATCAAGACCTGCAGCTATTGCGGCGGCAGGGGACAGGTTCTCCAGAGCAGCGGATTCTTCAGTATTAGAACGACCTGCCCTGAATGCAAGGGCTATGGCAAGATCATTTTGCAGTACTGCAGTGCCTGCCATGGAAGCGGCAAAACCGCCTTGGACAAAAAGGTCCATGTTAAAATCCCTGCCGGCGTAGAAACAGGATCCCGCCTTCGGCTGCGCGGCGAGGGTGAAGATGGTGAATTCGGAGGGCCAAGCGGCGATCTCTATGTGTTCCTGGCTGTTGAACCTCATGAATTTTTTGAACGAAGAGGCTATGACATTTATTGCAGGGTCCCGATTACCTTTGTGCAGGCTGCTTTAGGGGCGAAAATCGAGGTCCCTACGCTGACGGGAACGGAAAAGCTGAAAATTCCGAAAGGAACGCAAAACGCCACACATTTTCGGCTGAAGGGTCGGGGCATTCCTCACATCAGGGGATTTGGAAACGGCGACCAGATCATTGAAACCCTGGTGACCATCCCGACTTCCCTGACTCGGAAGCAGGAAGAGCTTCTGCTCGAATTCGCCAAGCTGGACAACAAATAATGGAGGTGTCAGAATTGTGTTAGCGTTATCCAAAAAAAGAAAGCTGTTCGTTATTTTGTCGATTTCCCTCTTCTTTCTAACCTGTGGATGTGCAGCCATCGTCGCCGGCGGCGCCGCGGTGGGCGCTGGAGCCGGAACGTACCTGTATGTAAATGGGGAATTGAAGACCGACTATCCCTATAATTTTGAAAAAACCTGGACCGCCTGTGAAAGGGCGGTGGCGGATCTGCGCGGCACCGCGGTGGATCCGATGAAAGGAATCAGTGAAGGGACGATTTCCGCCAAGATCAACGAGGAACCCGTCAAACTGATCATAAAATATAAAGACAAGAATCTGACAACCGTGGGGGTGCGTGTGGGCATCATGGGCGACCAAACCGCCTCAAAACTGATTCATCACAAAATCAGCGACAACCTTCCCAAACCGTAACCAAGGCGACCCGGCTGCCCCTTTCTTCATCAGCAGGGTGAGACCGTTGTGATTTCACCTGAAGGACGCCCCCTCACCCTGCTGCTACTCACCCTTGCTTTCCAAACCATAGGCCTTGATTTTCTTGTGCAGGTTGCTTCGCTCCAATCCGATGGATTCCGCCGTCTTCGAGATGTTGCCTTCAAATTCCCGAAGTTTTTTCGCAAGATAGGATTTCTCAAAATCCATTTTGGCTTCCCGGAATGAACCGGAGACATAATCCTGCACGGGATCCCTGAATGGCTCAACTTTATGGCCCTCTTTCGGGAGTGGAGGAATGTCATGGGCGGATATGACGATTGAGGGGGTCATAATGGCCAGCCGTTCAATGAAATTTTTAAGCTCCCGCACATTTCCCGGCCAGGAATGCTCCATCAGAATGGCTAGGGCATCCTCTCCCAGGATTTTTTTGGGCTCCCCCTCTTTCAGCGCAAAATCAGCAAGAAACCGCTCCATCAACAAGGGGATGTCTTCCTTTCTGCTTCTCAAGGGGGGGACCATCAGGGGGATGACGTTCAGGCGATAGAAAAGGTCCTGCCGGAATCGCCCCTCTTCCATCTCCTTTTCAAGATCCTTGTTCGTGGCGGCAAGAACCCGGACATCAACCTGAATGACCTTGTTTCCGCCGACCCTTTCAAACTTTTTTTCCTGCAGAATTCTCAATATCTTGGCCTGGGCTTTCAGGCTCATGTCCGCCACTTCGTCAAGAAAAATGGTCCCTTCATGGGCAAGATCGAATTTCCCTCTCTTTTTTTCCGTCGCCCCCGTAAAGGCGCCTTTTTCATGGCCAAAGAGTTCGCTTTCGATAAGCTCTTCGGGAATTGCGGCGCAATTCACTTCGATCATAGGCTTGTCCGCCCGTTTGCTCTGGCGGTGTATGGCCCGGGCTACGAGCTCTTTGCCCGTCCCGTTTTCCCCCATGATCAGAATCCAGGCATTCGTTGGAGCCACAATGGAGATCATTTCCTTGAGTTCCATGATCGGGGGGCTGGTGCCGGTCAGCTCATAATCCTGGTTGATTTTCTGCCGAAGTAAAAGATTCTCCTCTTCCAGGCGGGACATCTCGAGGGCATGCCTGACGGTCAGGATGATCTTCTCCAGGGAAAGCGGCTTTTCAATAAAGTCGAATGCCCCCAGTTTGGTCGCCTTCACTGCGGTTTCGATTGTTCCATGACCGGACATCATGACCAGCGGCAGTTTGGGATAAAGATTCTTCGCTGTCTTCAGAACCTCCATCCCATCGATTCCAGGAAGCCATATGTCGAGGAGAACAAGGCTGGGAAGTTCCTCGTCAAGGAGTTTCAATGCCTCTTCACCGCTGTTTGCCGCCAGAACGTCATACCCTTCATCAAGAAGGATGTTTCCCAGAGACTTGCAGATGCTCTCCTCATCGTCGACAATAAGAATTGTTCTTTGCATACACGAACTTCTATCCAGCTCAGAAAGTATGTTTCAAAAATAATTTCAAAAGGTTGATATCACAATGACCATCAGGGGCGCAAACTCCTTTTGAAAACTTTACATCACAGTCTCCGCCGCCACCGGTAGATCAAAGGTGACGACCGTTCCCCGGGGTTCGTTGTTGGAGATGGTGATATGCCCGTGATGATCGGAAATGATGGAGCTCACAATGGCAAGTCCAAGCCCCGTTCCGCTTTTCTTGGTGGAAAAGTAAGGTTCAAAGACCTTCATTTTATACCCCGCGGGAACCCCGCAGCCATTGTCCGCAACTTCCGTGATCGCCAGGTTTCTTGCCCGGTCATAAGCCGTGCGGATTTTTATGGCTCCGTCGTTTTTGTTTACCGCGGCTATCGCGTTATCCAGGAGGTTGGTCATCACCCTCTTGATCTGCTCTGAATCCAGGATCACCTTCGGCAGGTCTTCGCTCAGCTCAAACTCGAAGGAAATATGCTTGTGCGCATCCTGGTACAGGGCCACGGCATCGGTGAGCGTCTCGTTCAAATTTCCAGGGACAGGACGGGTTACAGGCATCCGGGCGTAGCGGGAAAATTCATTCACCAGATTTTTTAAAATTTCCACCTGGTCGATAATGGTCCGGGTACATTCATAAAAGATCCCCCCATTTTCCCCCAGCTGATCCCCGTACTTGCGCTGAAGCCTCTGTGCCGACAATTGAATCGGCGTTAAGGGATTCTTGATCTCATGAGCCATTCGCCGGGCGACTTCCCGCCACGCCGCCGCCCGTTCGGCCTGCTGCAGCTGCGTCAGGTCCTCAAAGACAACCACCATCCCCATCTCATGGCCCTCATCATCCCGGACAAGGGTCAGGGTCATGAGAATGGTCAAAGCCCTGTCTTTGAGCACCAGTTCCAACTGCCTTTCAATCTGGCCCTTTGCGCTTTTCTCCAGATCCTTCAGCAGGACCTCCGCCAGGGCCAGATGCTCACTGAGCAGAATGTCTTCATAGCGCCTGTTGATCACGCTCTCCAGTTTGATGTCAAGCATTCGCTCCGCGGCTCCGTTGATGGTTGTAATGTATCCCTTTTCGTCAACGGAAATCACGCCGGCGGAAACGTTGTGAAGAACCGTTTCCATGTATTTCCGGCGCTGTTCAAGGTTGATGTTGGCCTGCTCGAGATTTTCCTTGCTCTCCTTCAAATCCCTCGTCATCGAATTGAAAGAATCCACAAGGACTCCGATCTCGTCACTGGCGACAATATCGATCTGATGCGTCCAGTCCCCTTTGGCGATGCGCTTGGTCGCATCGGCAAGATCAAGGATCGGTACCGTAATTCCCTTGGCCATGAACAGACCGAACCAGGTTGCCGAAAAGATAATCAGGAGCGTAATGATGGCCAGGGTGATCATGTAACTGATTTTGATGGGGTTCTGAATCAGGTGCAGTTGGCCGTACTGCTCGGAAGCCCTTGAAACAAGGGCTATTTTGTCAACAATTTCCCGGGGGACGAAATAACTTATGACAACGGCGCCGACCACTTCGGAGGGATGAGCATTCGAGTAAATGGGCACCAGTCCGCTGATGAATTCTCCGTTTTCCGAGGGCTGGATTAAGGACACCTCGTTTCCGGAAAAGACCTCCTCCATAACCTGAGGCGTTGGAGACGAGGGTTTGGCGTCGCTCTGCTCAGGACCAAGGAACACCATGCC
Source organism: Syntrophus sp. (in: bacteria) (assembly GCF_040768185.1). Lineage (NCBI taxonomy): Bacteria > Pseudomonadati > Thermodesulfobacteriota > Syntrophia > Syntrophales > Syntrophaceae > Syntrophus > Syntrophus sp. (in: bacteria). Next base: position 168,273 of record NZ_JAXGNC010000005.1, read on the forward strand.
CTTCGTCCGGTCGTCGATATATATTTCAATAACGGCCGCTCGGATTTGCTTCTGTCTCTGCTCCACCAGCTTCCTGAGATAATCAACCCGCTCGCCTTCATCGAGGCGGTTCTCCATAATATCGGCACTCAGCTGCCCTGCGTGATACTTGGCATGCTCTTCATACCTCTTGTAATAGGTCTGGGCAACCTCCAGAGTATTGTTCAGGGCGTCTCCCACCCGTACATTAAACCAGTTGTCGATACTGGAAGCCAGAAAGTTGCTCGCCACCAGGAAAAGGAGGATGGTCGGGATGAGAGAAAGACAGACAAAAGCCGCCACCAGTTTCGTTCTCATCCTTGACCCGATAACCCCCTGCCGCCTTTCGAAGACGAGTTTCACGACGTTCCTGATAATCAAGAAGATCAGAAGAATGATCAGGATGATGTTGATGTTGATCAAACCGAAAATCAGGATATTGCTGGACTCGTGAAACAGGTATTCCTCCTGGAAGAGGAAATGTTCGATGAAAGACAAGACAATGATGCACAAGACGGAAACAGCGATCAGGATAAAATCGCGACGCCTTCTGTTCACTTCTTCCGGTCCCAGCGCCGGGCGGTCATTTTTTTTCATGTTTGAAGACGAAAAGGCTGGATCTGCCAGTCTGTTTCAAAATCCCGGAAAGATAAGAAAATTCTGAGAAATTCCGCGTAAAAGGGCAAGCGGTAATTCTCCCACGCCAGCTTGATCCGTGCGTAGTAATCCTGGTCTCTGCTCAGATTTTTCATATTCACAACGGGTATTCCATTGATCTCGGCCACAGCGAGCCTGGCCATCGCAAACTCCTGAAAGGCCTCTGCCGTCTGCGGGAACGTCGACGTCACATAAAATTTCTTCTTGGCTTGATCGTACTTGATGTTTTTTATAATCTCAAGCTGTGCCAGCCGCTCATCAAACCAGTGCTTCTTTTTCCGGTAGAACTCTATTTTAAAAGAAAACGTTGTGGAAACACCCGCAAGAATCGCTTTTTCAATATCCGGCGGAAAATGAGACAATCTGGCATAAACCAGCACATTTGTCTGATCATTCGTAACCAGAACATCCTTGATTTTCATCTCATCGGGATTCTGATCCACCACCAGATGATAGAGAAGGGGAGCGATGACAAGCAAAGCAACAATCGCGAGCAATAGTGGTATTCTTCTTTTCATGATTTTCAACTTTATGTTTTTATGGATTCTCTGACTCAACGGAGAACTGGACAGATCGTTTCACTGTCAAGCTCCGTCAAAAGAGGTTTTTCACGTCCGTTTCTAACAGGATTGGCGTTCCCATGCAACTTCCTTTTAAGGAGCGCTTTTTGTCAGGTTCTTCACAATTCTGATCAGGAATTGTCCATCTTCGGCATCGTCCCTTTCAAAAGAGATTTGTTCCGCTTCATAGAGATTATACTCTTTGACCATAAGCTGCCTGCGGATCTCCAGGGAGTTGAGAACGGCGTCCCTTGCGTTTCCCTTGGCAAAGGTCAGCACCATCTCGCATGCCGGCTCCAGATCGATCGCCTTCCAGAGGATTATTTCCGTATCCATAAGATTTTCCATTTCACAAAAAGAGTTGGGATTTTTCTCACCATACGGCGGTACCAGCTTACCGTAAAACGTGAAAATGTAGAAATTAATTTCTCAAAATTCTCTGAAGACAGCCGGAAGACTCAACTTCGGATAAACTGTTCATTGAAAAGAGAGCGAAGGTTCTATTTGATTGACCGGAAGGACAAGACAAAGAAAGGCTCAGCGGGGAACTAGCACGAACGATATGACCTTCAGCCCTTTCTCCTGGCCGGGGGTCGTGGTGATTCACCCCGGACGTCGAGGAATGCGCCATCGACACGATGCGCCGACGCCGTCAACCGTCTGCAGGTTCCGGATCGATCCCTCTCGAAGGGGCTTTTCTATAATAGCGGTCCCTTTCGCTGTAGATGCATCCGCAATATTGCTGTCGATACATGCCCTGGGCTTTTGAGATGCGGATGCCGGTTTCCCAGCCTTCGCGAAAGTCATGGTAGAAAAAGGCCAGCCCCTGCTCCTTCGCAAGGCTTTCTCCGATGCTGCAGATCAACGAGTGATTCTGGTACCGGCTGTATAGAAGCGTGGAGGAAAATCCGTCAAAGTTTCCCTTTCTGGCGACGTGCGCCGCATAGCTCAACCGCTTGTAATAGCAGAAGCGGCAGCGATCCCCTTCGCGAAAGGCGACGCTCCTTAAAAAGTCGTCCAGTTCGTAGGAATCTTTCCAGATGACCGGAAGATTTTCTTGCTCGGCATAGGCCTTGAGCGTATCCCTGCGGCGGCAATATTCAAGGTAGGGATGGATGTTCGGGTTGAAGAAAAGCCCCCGCACCTCGTGATGCTGATCCCTCAACACCTGCAGGGGATAGATGGTGCAGGGCGCGCAGCATATGTGCAATAGGAGTTTCATGGTTCACAAAAAGCCGGGGTCAGATCAGCTCCTCCTGCTCGAGTTTTGACGTCCTCTTCCCGAAATGGTCGTACGCCTTTCTCGTGGCGATTCGGCCCCGCGCCGTTTTCTGCAGATAGCCCTCCTTGATGAGATAGGGCTCATAAACATCCTCAATCGTCGTTTTTTCCTCTCCCACCGTGGCGCACAGGGTGTCAATTCCGACAGGGCCGCCGCCGTAATTCTCGATAATGGACAGCAGGATGCTCCGATCCATGTGATCAAATCCCTGATGGTCTATCTCCAGCATTTCCAGGGCGTTGACGGCGACCGTTTCGTCGATTGCCCCTTTCCCCTTGACCTGTGCGTAGTCCCGGACTCTCTTCAGGAGACGATTGGCGATTCTCGGCGTCCCCCGCGAGCGCTTTGCGATTTCGATGGCCCCTTCATGCTCGATCTCAATCGACAAAAGACTCGCGGAGCGGATGAGGATCTTTGTCAACTCGTCAACGGCATAATAGTTCAGCCGGAAACTGATCCCGAAGCGGTCCCGGAGCGGCGAGGTCAGCAACCCGGCCCGGGTCGTAGCCCCCACCAGGGTAAATCTCGGAATATCCAGCTTCATGCTCCGTGCGGACGGCCCCTGGCCGATCACCAGATCGATGTAGAAATCCTCCATGGCAGGATAGAGGATTTCCTCGACGGTATGGGGGAGCCGATGAATCTCGTCGATAAAGAGGATGTCGGCATCCTTCAGATTGGTCAGGATGGCGGCGAGGTCGCCGGGCCGCTCAATGACCGGCCCCGAGGTGATCTTGATATTGAATCCCATTTCGCGGGCAATGATGACCGCCAGGGTGGTCTTACCCAGACCGGGAGGGCCATAGAGGAGGACATGATCCAGGGCTTCCTTTCTTTTCTTGGCGGCATCGACAAAGATGGAAAGGTTCCTCTTGACCGTCTTCTGACCAATGTATTCCCTGATGCTCTGGGGGCGTAAGCTGTGTTCGTAGGTGCCGTCCCCTTCGATGCATTCTGGACTTATCAGATCGTCTTTTCTCATGACCTTCCCTAAGAGGGTGCTCTTCCGTTTTATCGACGGATTCTTTTTCAGGTTACACCTGTGCCATAAATGATCTGCATCGGGTGTGTCAACCAAATTTATGGACGCTTGCCGGTCCTTACCCGGGAAATCCCATGCGCATCAGCCCCGTCGGGTTTCCTGGAGGCGGGAGATGGTCACCCTATCCGCCCCCTTTCCAAAGAAATGATACCCGGAACCTGCTTCGGCGATTATGCTGAGCACCCGGTCGGCGTCGGTTACCCTGATGCCGCCCAGGATGCTGACCCCCCGCCGGAAAAAGGCGTCGGGAATCATGCTTGCCGTCGGGCCGACCACGATGATCTCAGCCCCCGGTTTTCGCCACTCCAGAAGTCCCTCGAGCGTATCGTTGATCAACGTCGTTCCCGTGATGACGAGGAGATCCGCCCGAGAAACGGCTCCCGGCGCCTTTTCGGGAGGGACGAGAAACTCCAGTTCATCCGCTCTCAGGGTCGAAGGGTCCAGTTCCAGAATTCCAAAGGGCTTTCCCCTCTGCTTCAGGGCCTTGATGGCAGGGGCAAGCGCCCCGACCACGACCACAAATCCCTCTTCGGGGAGCATCATGTCCTCCAGGGCATCCACGCCTGCCGAAATCCGATAGGTTTCCGGCGGCTTCCTTTTCCAGCACTCGGCGGACAGGGCGTTGAGAAGGGCGATGCCCATCGTCCTTTTCAGGGGATTCCCGCTGAACATCTCGTCCAGAAACCGAGTAGCCTTTCTCCCTTCCAGTCTCCCGGAAGCCGGCATGACCCTGGCCGAGCTCGGGCAGCAGACCGCGTCCGGAATGCTCTTGATTGGGGTAAAACACAGCCCTCCTTCGCCGCTGTTCAGTTTGATCCCCGTGAAAAACAGCCCCATAACGGTTTTTTCCACAGTCATCGTTTCCAGGCTTTTTCCCAGAACCTCAGAAATCGCCTCTCGGGTTTCCCTCAGGATATCGCCAGGATGAGAGGTTGGTTCCATGTGTCCTCCTAAAAAATGCCCATGTCTGTGATCCAGCTCTGTCGGCGGATCCGGAATAGCCGCTTCTTCCGAAGGTGATGTTCCGGAAACAACAGTCAGGATGACATTATCGTTTTCTCATTACTCGCGGGCCTCCACCAGAGCAGTGCGGACCTCATGCCGTCCGGCCACGTATAGACACCGCCGGAGAACTTCAACCGCCGGTTCAACGTGGAAGAGATCAGGTCGTCGTAAGCTTCGGAGATCCCCAGGTTTAAATGTTTCCTGGCTCGACGGACCGCATCTTCCAGAGAGACATTGACCCAGTTCGTCATGCCCTCTTCGATCAGGACATTTGCATAAATCCCAAGGGTATAGAGGGCATTGTACGCGATGATCGCGTCGGGGCTGTCATGGCGACACCCGGAAATCTTCAAGGACAGCTCACCCAGAATCCCGTCGGCCGGAGGCAGCCGGATGGCCAGATAGCATCTCTTCCGTGCACACTGTTCCATTTTGCGCACGAAAGCCGCCAGGTCCGGACTTCCGTACATGCCATGGGCGCAGATAACCAGATCGTGCATTCCAGGAGAGGCATCTTCCCAGGATTGCAGTTGGATCTCCGCATTCTGGATTCCGGCGCGGCCGAGATTTTCTCTGAGCATATCGGCCATGGCGGCAGTCGGTTCAATCGCCGTCACCTTTCTACCGGTCCCGGCCAGAGGAATCGTCCAGCGCCCGGTTCCGGGTCCGATCTCAAGCACGGTATCCCCGGCATCCATTTCTTCAAGGATGAAATTCAGCAGGGCATCCGGCCTTTCCTTCTTCTTCCGGGCGTGGGCTTTATACTTCTCCACCATTCCTTCCCCTTTGGGACGGAAGCCCCTCATGACCAGCTTCCGCCACAAATCCATCCAGTTGCATTCCTCCATCTCGATTCCCTCTAACGATTTAAGGTAGAAACAATAAGCCAATAGCACCCGGCCGTCAGAATTATTGAAACGGCCAGGCTCAGATAAAAATTAACCCCCTGCCTCAACAACAGCGGCAGCGACACAAACAAAGCCAGTGAAGGCAGAACAAGCCAGAAGATGCCGGATGCCAGCGCACTCACTTTTGCGACGTCATGCGTATCGATGTACAACCAGATCATTGCCAGAACAGAAACAAAGGGAATCGACGCCAATACCGCACCAATCAAGGAACTGCGTTTGACAATTTCAGAGATCAGCACCACCAGTAAGGTTGTTATCACAATTTTTATGAGATAGTAACTCAAGGAATCCTCATAACAACAAATAAGCACCATCACTCCATGTTTTATTTCAGCATCCCGTGTTCTACCTGACCGTCACTTTCGGCCTGATCGGATTCCTTTTCTCATAAAACGGAACTCCTGCGCTCTGGATAGGATCAACGACACCGTAGTTGCCGATGCCATGGGAAATGGACAGATCAATTTCATAAGGCAGGAATAACAAAAAATTACAGTCCTGTTCCTTCAAACATTTCCTGATCCATGTTCCCCTCACACACTCTCGTCACGGGACCTGTCATTGTGGCAAAAAACCCCTTGCTGAACTGAATTCCGATCTTGCCGCCCGGCATGTGAACAGTGATATCCGACCCGCAGCGTCCCAGTTTGCAGGCAACAGCCGCAGCAGCGGTGCTGCTGCTTCCCGATGCCAGAGTATAGCCGGCGCCGCGCTCCCAGATTTCAATTTGGATGTTGCCGCGATCAAGGACTTTCATAAACTGAACATTCGTCCGATTCGGAAATCTCGGGTCGTTCTCAATAAGGGGGCCATAATGATGGGCGTCAACCGATGACGGATCGTCGCTAAGGACGACACAGTGAGGATTTCCCACCGTTGCCGCGCAGAATGTAAAAATCCTTCCGTTGATGTCCATCGTTTCGTTCAAAACTTCACGGGGCGGTCCGGCAACGGGAATGCTTGTGCTGTCGAAACGCACTTCACCCATCTTCACGGAAACCACTTTGCCCCTGTCCTCAACCTTGCATGAAACAACCCCTCCCGGGGTTTCCACTGAAAAAGATTGCTCCCCTACCAGCCCTTCATCATAGAGTGACCGGGCAAAAATGCGAAGGCCGTTTCCGCTCTTTTCCGCTTCGCTTCCATCGGGATTGAAGATGCGAAGACCGAAATCACATGACAGGCTGTTAACCGGTCCATAGAGGATGCCATCTGATCCTACGCCGTAATTGCGGTGGCAGATCAGCCGCACAATGTCTCCGGAGAGCTCCCCCTCAAACGCTTCGGGACGCAAGACGATGTAGTCGTTTCCTAAGGCATGATACTTGAGATATTTCATTTTTCCAGTATTTCAGTCTCCTTTTCTTCAGGGATTCTGCCAGTACGTCTTCCACAAAGGGTTATCGCTTCCCTTTTCCACGATGGAGGAATACAGAACTCTTTCCCTGGTGAAGAGCAACATCATCATGTCGTACCGGATCACACTGCCGCGGGCAGCCAGGCCTGCACTGAGCCGGATCGTGTCGCTTATGGGCATCCCCAGGCTCAACGAAACTCCCTGGTAGGCGCTGCGCTCGAAAGTCAGGGCAAATCCATCCGCCGGAATCCGTCGCATCATCCCCTTGCTTACGTTTTCCCCTCCTGGAAGTTATCCGTTTTTTTCAGCATCCCGTTTTCCGCTTCCGCCACAGTTTCGCATGCCTTGGGAACTGCACCCAGCTTATAATCCCAGCGTCCGGGCGATAATGACCTTCATGATCTCATTGGAACCGGCGTAAATCCTCATGATCCGGACATCCCGCCAGGCCCGGGCGATGGGATACTCTTCGCAGTACCCGTATCCTCCGTGAAGCTGCAGGCAGCGGTCGGCCACCCGGCCGGCCATGTCGGTGATCCAGTACTTCGCCATGGACACCTCCCGGGTGAGATCCCTGCCCTCCATGTGCTCAACGATCATCTTGTCGATGAACGTCCGCCCAAGCTCAATTTCCGTCGCCATCTCGGCAAATTCGAACTGGGAATTCTGAAACCGGGAGATGGGCCTCCCGAAAACCGTCCGCTCCCGGCAGTAGGCAATGGTGTTCTCCAGCAGAAATTCCGCAATCACCTGCGCCCCGATCGCCACGACAAGGCGCTCCTGCTGCAGCATCTCCATCATTTTCCGGAATCCCGTTCCCTTCTCCCCCAAGCGGTTCGACCTGGGAATCCGGCAATCGGAAAAAAAGAGCTCCGCCGTGTCCTGGCTGTGCCAGCCGATTTTTTTCAGATTGCGCCCTTTTTCAAATCCCGGCGTTCCCGCTTCCACAAGAAAGAGATCAAGCGCCCTGTGCGGGTCCACCACCGCCGGATCTCTGGCCACCAGGACGATGAGGTCACAATTGATCCCGTTGCTGATGAACGTTTTCTGCCCGTTGATCACGAACTCGTCCCCGTCTTCCACGGCGGTGGTGCGTATAGCCGCCAGATCGCTGCCCGTGTTGGGTTCCGTCATGCCGATGGCCGTAATGATGTCGCCGGAGATGCAGCCGGGAAGGTAGCGGTGCTTCTGCTCCTCTGAACCGTATTCGATCAGATAGGGAAGCACGACGGTGTTGTGCAGCCGGGCCGCGAGCCCCGTGAAATTGGTCCGGGCCAGTTCCTCGATGACGATGACCTCATAAAGAAAATCAGCAGCCGGTCCTCCGTAGTCCTCGGGAACGCTCATCCCGAGGTACCCCTGTGCACCCATCTTCTTCCAGACGTCCCGGGGAACGATCCCCGCCTCTTCCCACTCCTCGATGTGGGGGATGACTTCCCTTGTCAGAAATTTCTTCACCGCATCCCGAAAGATCCTATGTTCCTGTGTGTACTGGATGATATCCATCATCAGGCTCCTTTTTACACCACGTCCTCTTTCTTCGGCTAACCGCATCGGCCGATTCGTCGGCTCCTCAACTCGCCGTTTATTGGCCCTGCTTGGCCGCCTCCTTACCGCCCTGTCCTTTATCGATCTGAAGAGTCTTGGAACAACCCCGCGGGTTTTACTTGATTATACAATATGTTCCCAAAGATCCCATCCCCTGCCTGTTCATAGCTTATAGAGCACATGTCAAAAATGTGTCAACAAGAAAGCCTCCCATTGCGGATTCTTTGCAAGAGCGGGAAACCAGATCGACGATCATGATGCCGCGGGATTAAATGTTTGCATAAATAGAGGAACTGGTTTATGAAATTACGAAATTTTTATATCCAGCCTGGAGGTAAGCGAATGAAGCACTTTGGATTGATTCTGTCCCTGTTCCTGATCTGCCTTTTTTCCGGCAGCTGTCTGTCACTGGCTGCAGACGGTTCCAACGTACCGCTGAAGATCGGAGTTGTCGACTATCAGAAGATCATGCGAACGGCAAAAGCCACGAAAAGCGCCCAGGAAGTCTTTGAAAAGGAATTGCAGACAGCCAAGGATACCCTTGCCGCCAAAGAGAAGGAAGTCCAGGCCATGGAAGAGGATCTGAAGAAGCAGTCACCAAAACTTCCCGTCAAGAAACGCAAGGAAAAAGAGGAAGAGATTGCCAAGGCGGCCAGTGACCTCAAACGGCTGGACAGCGAAAAGGGAGAGGAGTTTCGCCAGAAGGCCGCTGAAATCAATCAGAAGATCCTGGGAGAAATCCGGGAAGTCGTCGATCAAATTCGCCAGCAGGAGCAGTACACGCTGATCTTAGAAAAGAACACCCTGGTATCGTACGACCAAGCCATCGATATCACAGACAAGGCCATCCAATTTTACGACACGAAAAAGAAGTAACGCTTTCTCCCAGAAACGACTCACTTCCAACATCCATCCCGATGCACGGGGGGTAGGCAAGCCTCCGTTTCCCCCGTGTCGGATCGCCAGAATAGTTTTGATGATCAGCCTTACGGATAGATACCCTTCCCGTTCAACAGGACTTTGCCTGGAGCACTGGACACCACCACATCCAAGTCCGCAGGGCCTCTAAGATTCGCTGAAACGCCATTCACCAGGGAGGACGCCTTCAAGGTCAGCAAGCCGCTCGCATTCACATATGGACGCGCCGCCGTACCGATGGTTGAGCCACTCAGGGTCGCATTTCCGGCGGTCAGTGTATAGGCGCCGTTAATGGCTCCCGATCCGGCATTAAGAGTCACACGATTGGTTCCGGCATTCAGACTTCCCAAAAGGGTGAGACTTCCATGTGAGGTGACCGTCACCGCACCGGAAAGAGTGGAGCCACCAAGGTTCAGATCATCGGCATCCACAAGGGTCAGCTTTTTGCCAGCCTTCACAATGACCTTGGAAAAATCGTTTGTCGACGTATTCAATACAATATCATGGGTCCCGGCGTTCAGCGTTGTTGTCCCCGACACCGAAATCCTGCCGCTGTCCGTGATGTCGCCTCCCGCGCGAACGCTCAGGGCGCCGCTCGCCGTCGTCGTCGTCAGGTTGATTCCCGTCGAATCGACCAGCGTCACGTTCCGACCGATGGCGGACACCGTGCCGTAATCGCTCTTCCCATAATTCAGGACAATGTCGCTCTCACCCGAATTCAGCGTCGTCTTATCAGATACCGAAACCTTCCCGCTGTCCGTGATGTCGCCTCCCGCGCGAACGCTCAGGGTACCGCTCGCCGTCGTCGTCGACAAGTTGATCCCCGTCGAATCGACCAGCGTCACGTTCCGACCGGTTGCGGACACCGTTTCGAAGTCGTTGCCCGAGGCCGTCAGATCGATGTCGTTCGTTCCGGCTGCGAGGCTTGCCTTTCCCGTTACGATGAAAGAACCGCCATTCTGCGTTACGCCACTGCCTGCCGTCAACCCAGCATTGCTCACACTGAGGGTCGCTGCGTTAATCCCGCTGAGGGTAATATCTCCGCTTTCCGTATAGGTTTTTCCGCTGCCATTCCGCAGCGAGACCGTCACGGCACCCGTCCCCGCATCGATCAAGGTTCCGGGGGCCTGGAAAATCACGGCAGGACCCTCCTCCCGATCGGCATCCACCACTCCGTTGGCAGTGGTGTCGTTTGCCACCAGGTTCAGATTTGAACTGTCCGTGGTGATATCTCCATTGAGAATTACGCTTCTTCCTGCCGCCAACGTCAGATCGCCCCCGTTTCCGGAAGGATTGTTCACGGTGATGGATGAGTTCAACGTGATATCGTTGCTCGCCTGGAGGGTCAGGTTGCTGCCCCCGCCGAGCCAGGTGGCGACGTCATCAGCCGGCAGATTAACACTTGCACCGCTGGAATCCCCAAAGGCATATTTCGAAAACAGGTAAACTGCGCCGCTGTCGGTTTCGCTTTCATCGGCACCGTCATTACCCCAGGCACCAACGGCAATCAGATTTCCTGCGCCATTGAGCGAAACCGAACGGCCGAAGCAATCTCCATCTTCCAGAATTCCTACGTCCGAATCCTTACCGCCCGAATACCCCTTTCCCATAATCCCCTGAAGGCTGCCGCCACTGAAATCCGTGGCCGAAAAACTGAACAGGTAAACCGCTCCGCTGTCTTCTGAAGTATTTTCAAAGCCATCATCCCAATCGGCTCCAACAGCCAGGCGGTTGCCGGTATTATTGAGCGATACTGAAACGCCAAAATTATCGTAATTCTCCAGATCGGCAACATCCACATCCTTGTCACCCCCGTACCCCCTGCCGATGATCCCCTGAAGGCTGCCGCCGCTGAAATCCGTGTCCGAAAAACTGAACAGGTAAGCCGCTCCGCCGTCCTCCGTGTCGTCTTCTGCTCCATCGTCTCCCTCAGCTCCTACAGCCAGGCGGTCTCCCGATCCGTTCAACGACGCAGAAATGCCGAAGCTGTCTCCACTTGCCAGGCGCGTAACATCCACATCCCTGTCACCCCCGTACCCCTTGCCGATGATCCCCTGAAGGCTGCCGCTGCTGAAATCCGTGTCCAAAAAGCTGAACAGGTAAACTGCTCCGCTGTCTTCCGTGCTCTCGTCAGCCCCGTCATCTCCATACGCCCCGACAGCCAGGCGGTTGCCTGATTTATTCAGCGATGCCGAAATGCCGAAACTGTCTCCACTTGCCAGATGGGCAACATCCACATCCCTGTCGCCCGCGTACCCTTTGCCGATGATCCCCTGAAGGCTGCCGTCGCTGAAATCCCTATCCAAAAAATTGAAGAGATAAACCGCTCCGCTGTCCAACGTGCCATTATCAGCTCCATCATCGCCATAAGCCCCGACAGCCAGGCGGTTGCCTGATCCGTTCAACGATAACGAACGGCCGAAGAAGTCTTCGGCCTCCAGACTGGAGACGTTGACATTCTTACCCCCTGCATAGCCTTTCCCGATAATCCCCTGAAGACTTCCTCCGCTGAAATTTGTATCCGAAAAGCTGAAGAGGTGAACGGCGCCACTCGCGGCAACACTATTGTCCTGTCCGTTATCCCAGTCCGCTCCGACAGCAAGGCGGTCACCGTCATCATTCAGCGATACCGAAACGCCGAAGGAGTCATCCGCCTCCAGGCTGTTGACATCGACATCTTTATTTTCCCCATAACCCAGTCCCAAGATCCCCTGATACGTCCAGTTGGAAAGCTCATCGCTGCCCCCGATGACGATGTTCTTCGGATCCAGAAGGAGTTCACCGCCCCTGCCGGTATCGATCTTGAGAATATCCGCCCGGCGCAGCCGTTCCGCCGAGGAAACCTCCACGTACCCCCCTGAAGCCTGGCCACCGGCGGAAATCCGTCCCAGCATGGTCGTCTCCTTATTCGACCAGACCACCGCCGTCCCACCGGCACTGCCGGTGTGGTCCGCAGAAACGTCGATAGAGGCTGTGTCGTTGACAAACACGTTCTCCGCGTTGGATAGTGTTTCAAGATTCCCCCATCTCTCCAGGAAACCTTCGTTGTATGCCCGTGAGGGGTCCGAATCTTTTCCTCCCTGGAAGGCCCCGCCTATCCGCACAAGACCGCCCCGATTCCCTCCGGAGGCATCCACGACTGCCGAAAACAGGCGCACGGAGCTTCCAGAGAGATCAATCCGCCCCCCCGGACCGGTTGCAGCGGAAGCCCGATAGGTTCCGGAACTCAGAAGTCCCCCCTGGGCTTCCAGCCGGATCGACCCGCCGCCTGTTGCCCCGGAAACATCTGCAACACTTGTGGAGGTTGCCAATGTCCGACCGCTGCTGGAGCAGTTCACCTGCCCGCCTGTTCCCTCAAAGCCCCGAGCCTGCAGCTGATCCGCCAGGGACAAAGTACCGGAAGAATGGACCGAAATGTTACCCCCCTGAGTCCTGCCGTCAGCGGATATCGTCCCCCCCAGGGAAACAAAGCCGCCATCGATCCGAATGGTCCCGCCCTGCTTGCCTGAGGCATCTAACAAGCCCGTGCTGGTCACTTCATCGCCGGCTAGGACAATCTCGCCGTTTCTCTCCTCGATGGACCGGGCTTTCATCACCCCTGTGTTGTTCACCACGCTCCGGAGGACATCGGAGACTCCCCGCGCAGTCAGGAGGACGGAATTTCCCGAGAGGGTTCCCGAATTGCGGATCTCTGCAGCCGTCTTTCCCGGGTCCACCACAAAGCCGACAAGATCGTTTCCTGCAAAATGAACGAGCACCTGATCCCCTGAAGCCAGGGCGGCCGTTCCCTGAGACGCCTGAATCGTCCCCTCGTTCGCGACCGAGGGTGACAACAGGGCGACGTACCCCCCTTGAATTTTTCCCTGATTGAGGATGCCCCCCAGGGAGGCAGAACTCTGGAAACTGTAATTGCCGCCTAAAAAGTCCCTGTCGGCGAGATTCAGAGTCGAAGCGAGAAACCCCCCGACGCTGATTTTAGCATGAGGCCCCACGAGCACGCCATTTGGATTGATCAGCCAGACCTGGCCATTGGCTGAAAGGGATCCGCAGAGTCTCGAAGGATCGGAACCTGTCACTCTGTTTAGAGAAATGGCGGAGGAGGAGGGTTGGATATAGCGCACAGCTTCCCCCTTGTCGATGCTGTAACTTTTCCAGTTCAGGATTGATTTTTTTGTAGATTGTGTAATTTCAAGTGTTCTGGCATTGGGACGCGAAAAGGTGGAACTGCCCGCTTTCAGCTCGCCCCCCCTGGGCAGTGCGTAAGCCGAACCCGTCAACAGAGTTGCAGCCATCGTCAAGGCACTGAGGCCCAGGACCCCCTTCTTGCCCGTTTCCCGAATCGCATCCCGTAATTGTTGCGCGGCGTCCAGTGCCACCGTGAGGCTTCGTTGAATCCTTGTCTTCCTCTGCCTTCCTAAAGCCTGCTTCGCTCGCGTCATTTTGCCCCTCCACGTAACGTTATAGGTGATCTGAAGAGTGGAGTACGCAATAATGGTTCAATTTCATTGACTTATAGTGAACTATATAACCTTTGACCGCTCTTTATCACGTTGTTCACCGTATTCACGGAGGGTTCCCAGACGCAGATCCATCCGTTTTTTCGACTTATTCTCCAGAAGGGGAAATTTCAGAAGTTCCATGCCGCGGATACATATATTTCGGCATGTCTTGCGTTGAACCGATCCTTCTTCCTGGGCACGGCCCAATCCAGGCGGACGGCAAAGGAGTTTCCTGGAGACAACCTCACTCCGGATCCCAGGCTGGAGAGATAGTCATCCCGACTTTCCCCGGGCTCCGGGTCATTCAGGAATACCCCTCCATGATCGCCGAAAAAAGCCAGTTTGAACATGTCTCCGATCCTCCGGCCGAAGATGCTTTTTTCAGGGAAAAAAGGCGAGGTCTGCAGCTCCGCCGATACAAAATAGCCGCTGTCCCCGTTGCAGCAGGATGCGTCGAAGCCCCGGACCGATCCCATACCACCCAGGGAAAACTGCTCAACCACGAACAGGCGGTCCGCTGAAAGCTGGCCCTCCCCCCTCAGGATCAGAAAACTGTTGCCCGGAAGCATCTGGATTCGGGAAACATCCAGGTTATATTTGGAAAAGGAGCCGTCGGCGCCCTTGCGGCTCACGCCGGGATCGCTGCGGCCCGAACCGTCGAAGAGATCCCGGACGCCCCGGTGGGCTGTAAAAGCCAGGTTCGTTCGGCCCCGGTAATCATCAACAAAATCGTAGGAAACCCCCAGGGAGAAGACCCGGATCCGGTCCCGGCTCCAGGTTTCATCAAGGATATAATCTGTTAAATTCTTATAGTCGAAGCCGAACTTCACATCGAGACGCTGGGTCAGCCGCCGGTAAAGCGGGTGCGTCACATAGAGGCCCAGCAGATCGGATTTTCCGTTGATGTCGAGCGCCCCCAGCTCCTCGCCGGATTCGTAACGGCTGTTGGTATAGTAGAAGCCGACTTTTGTGCCATCATAACCCAGGGGAATGAGGTAATCGATCCTCCCGTAGGACAGCCGCTCCAGATCCAACTGATCGAGGCCGGTCACTCCCCGCAGGGTGAGCTGATCCCCCGTCAGCAGAAGACTGCCCGTTTCCAGCATCAACCCGGCCCGGCTCCGGCTGGAGGATTTCGAACCGAAGTTGTCGTAGGAGAGGCTCCCGGAAAAGGGGGACCGCTCCTCCGCCCGAATCACAAGGTCCGTCGTTCCAGGAGCTTGCCCCGCCTGCAGCAGGGCGTTGACCGAGAGATAGGGATACTCGTTCAAAATCAGAAGGGAGCGCTCCAGGACCGATTCACGGAGGGAAGAATCTCTGCCCAGACGGGCAAGGTGCCTCTCGATAAAGGTGCTGCTGTATCGCCGATTACCGGTGACGGTCACCTTGTCCAGCCGCCCCTCCACCACTTGAATGAGGATTTCGCCGTCCCGAACCGTCTGGGCAGGAACATGGGCATTGACAAGGAGATAGCCCAACTCCCGGTAGCGGGCGGTGATCCTGTCTGCAGCCCCCTGGATCTCCTCCAGAGAAAGCTCCTTCTCCTCCCAGGGAGACACGAGAGATTTGATCTCTTCGGAGGAAAGGATCGTAAAACCCTCCACACGAAAGGCCTTTATCCGGATTTTCGGGGATGGTAAGGGCGTCTCCGCCTTTTGTTCCCGTTCCGCTTCGATTCTGGGGATTTTTTTCGCCTCCCTGGGCCGTTCCGCGCCCCGCTCCAGAGATTTCAAGACATCTCCACTGCGCTCCTGGGCCGGCAATGGCACGGAAGTCACCAAGATTACCAGGAAAGCGGCCAGGACCGAGGCGAAAAGATTATGAGGAGTCAAATGCAAAGGCATTCCTTGATAAACTGATTTTTGATTCACTTAGCAACAAACAGACCGCCTTCCCCCGCAAGAGCACTCCTAAAAGGGAAAGGCGGTCTGTCTTGAATCTTTTCGTTCGGAGACTTTAGGGGTAAATAACGGTCCCATTCAGCAAGACTTTGCCCGGCGCACTAGTCACCGTCACATCCAAGTCCGTCGGCCCCAGGAGATTCGCAGAAATGCCGTTTACGGCTGAGGTTGCCGTCAGCGTCAATGTTCCGCTTGCGTTGATGGTGGGGTGAGCTGCCGTACCGATTGTGCTGCCGATGAGGGTCACATCTCCGGCCGTCACCGTATACGCACCATCGATTGCCCCTGTCCCTGCATTAAGTGTAACCTTGTTGGCTCCGGCATTCAGATTACCCAGCAGGGTCAGTGTTCCGTGGGAGACAATGCTTGCGGTCCCGGACAGATTAGAAACGCCGACCTTCAGGGCATTGGCATCCACCAAAGTAAATTTCCGGCCGGCGGTCACTGCAACCTTTGAGAAATCATTGGTTAATGTGTTCAACACAATATCGCTTGTTCCGGAATTCAGGGTCGTTGTCCCCGTTACCCTGACCTTACCGCTGTCCGTGATGTTCCCTGTGGTTTTCAGCTTCAAA
>NZ_JAXGNC010000006.1:0-180415 GCF_040768185.1 Syntrophus sp. (in: bacteria)
TAATGACATTCAATCGGTAGCGACGGCCTAGGAAATAGTGGCTCTCGCCCTGAATCATCTCTCGCTGCGACTGCCGGGACTGGGCGTCAAACTTTGCCTGTTGTCGCTTGATCCAACCCAGCTTGGAGACCACGGCCAGCCTTACCGCCTCATCGCTCACCGCCAAAGGTGCCGCTACCCGGACCCGACCATGGGGAGGATAAACCCCAAGATGAAGATTCTTGATGGTCTTGCGTACCACTTCAACGGTGATGCCGCCGACCATGAGATGGTGTGGTTTAGTATTCATGCTGCTTAATGGCCAAATCTAGGGTTTTATCTGTAAGCTCTTCATCGGAAAGGACGGACTTTATGGCCAGCCTTACCTTCTTTACCTTGAAATTGTTGGTTCGCCAATCGTCCTGACGGTTCTCATTGATTGCATAATCCACGCGGAGGGCCAGAGCCTCGTCTTGCCCCAGGTTGTCGTACAGGGCACGTCTAGCGGCGGTATCCATGGCTGTAGGATAGACGTAACCTGTGGATGGATTTTTGGCCTTCCGGGTCAGCTCAACAATCTTGGCCAGGTATTCCTGATATTCGAGCGCCTCTTTTTTCCGCTGCTCGATCAGGGCATCCAACAACTCCGACATCCTCTCATAGTACTTCGGGTTGATTGGTTGCTCGTCGATGATCAGCTTTCGGACATTGTTCTCTATGGTCTCCGCGACCGCCTCCTTATTCTCCCGGATGCCCTTTGGCAGTTCATCCACAGCATCGGCTCCCCGCTGCACGATGAGTTCAACGAGGGAAAGGTCATCAAAGGCGGAGATCTTCTCACTTTCTTCCGCATGGATGTATGTGTCGATGAGGTGGCGCATCGCCGGTTCGAACATTTTCAGGTCGATATAGTCGCCACTGGCCAGCTTCACTTCATTGCGGGCCTTGTCGAAGTGATCCACCTCGGCCTTGAGGATGGCGATCTCCGGGACAGTATAGCCCGCCTCCTCCAGCTCGTTGGCCAGATTGGCGTAGGCGCGCAACAAGGACGCAGTAAGCGTGTACAACGTCAACCGCCGTGGCTCGTTTTCCTTAAGCTGTTCGGCATTTCCGGAGTCCGTGGCGCAGAAGTAACGTAGATAGGCAGCCGTATCCTTGGGGACTTCCACTGCTTCACATAAGGCCTTAACGGCCTCCCGGGCCTCCTCAAGGCGCTCCCTGGCCTTGGTCAGCCGATCCTCCAAAAGTCCCGCCACATCTTCCTTGTCATAACCGTCCAGGGCCCCGGAGGTATAGTCTTTTACCGCCCCCTCCAGGCTTTTGAACAGATCCTTGTAGTCAATGATATACCCGTATTCCTTGTCGTCGCCGTCCAAACGGTTTACCCGGCAAATCGCCTGAAACAGGCCGTGGTCGCGCATTTGTTTGTCGATGTAGAGATAAGTGGCCGGAGGGGCGTCAAAGCCGGTGAGAGTTTGTCCACGACAACCAGGAGCTTCATCTGTCCCGGTTCTTCGATGAACTTTTCTGACCTGCCTTTCAAAACTCTTCCGCCTTATTGATTGCCGTTTCCGGGGCTTCATGAAACCAGTCAGCCAGCATGTTCTGGTAAATCTCATACTGACGAAGTCTTCGGTCAACCCTTCTCCCGTTTCCTCCTTCAGGTCTGCCGTGAGTGGACGATAGAGGGTGACGATGGCGCATTTCCCGGCCAGATCCGTCTTGAAAACAGCTCATAGAACTTGCACGCCTGGTAGATGCTCCCGGAGACCAGCATCGCATTGCCGTGGCTGTCCATCAACTGCGGTTTTTCGGCCATATCCATCAGGACGTCCGCCAAATCATTTCCAGACGGATTTTGAACTGAGGATCTGCTGCAGGGTTCCCCAACGCTTCTTGAGCTGGGCCTTCGCAAGATCGTTCAGCCCCTTGGTCTTGGCTTCGAACCAGGCGTCAATCTTCTTCTGAGAGGTAATGTTCTGGTCGATGTCCCGTGCCTCATATCGCAGATCGAGGACCACCTTGTCCTGCACCGCCTCGTCGAACTTGTACGTGTGGATGTAGCGGCTTGTGTAGGAAAACCTCGATGCTTTTCTGCTTGTCGGCCTTCAAGAGCGGGGTTCCCGTGAAGCCGATAAACAACGCATCGGGAAGGATGGCCTTCATTGCCCGTGGAGATCACCCGACTGGGTCCGATGGCACTCGTCCACAAAGACGGTAAGGTTCCCTTGCCCGGAATCCGGGGGGAGAGCCCTCTTCAGTTCCGCGATATAGCCGGGGATGTCGCCTTCTTCTTCCTCCTTATCCTTGCCGCCGAATTTGTGGATGAGGGAACATACCAGCTACGGGGTCGTCGCGTTGAGCGTGGCGATCAAGTCCGCACCGCTACGGGTGCGGTAGATGTCCTCGTTGACCCCTTTGAACACCTTCTCGATCTGTTCAACTCGTGCGGTCGGTGATGATCAGGACGCGGGCGCCCTGTACGTTCTCGCGGATCCACTTGGCGAGCCATACCATTGTCAGACTTTTTCCGACCCTTGGGTGTGCCAGTCGATGCCACCCTGCCCCGTCTTAAACGCTCCTGGGCAGCACGCACACCGAAATACTGGTTGTGACGGCAAAGTTTTTTCACTCCGGCGTCGAAGACGATAAAATCGTGAATCAGTTCCAGAAAGCGGGTTTTATTGCAGAGCTGGGTCAGCGCCCGGTCAAGGGGATTCTCGATAGGGCTCTGTTCCTTCCAGGTGAGATAATACTTTTCCGGGGTCTGGATCGTCCCGTAGCGCAGCCCCTCTGTGTCATTGCCGGCCATGATCCATTGCATGGTGGAGAAGAACGGCTCGATGAAGACCTTCTTCTGGTTGTCCAGGTTCTGGCGGATCCCTTCTGACACCGAAACGATGGAGCGCTTCAGTTCCAGCACCCCCAAGGCGATGCCGTTGACGTAAAGGACGATGTCCGGCCGCTTGGTGTGGGCTTTGGGGTCTGCCGCAGTAACGGTGACCTCTTCGGCAATAGAGAAATCGTTTTTCAAGGGGTTTTCCCAGTCGATCAACCAGACGGTCCGGGTGATCTCGCCCACGTCAGGCTTCACCTTCACCCCGTAGCGCAGGAGGTCATAGATGGCCCGGTTGCGGTCGTAGAGGCTTTTACTGGTGTCTCCCACTGTCGTCTTGAGGAGATGAAGCGCCCGTGGAATCAGTGCCTCCTCTACCGCCTGTTTTTTCAACCAGGGAACGAGGAGATCGCCTTCGACATT
Organism: Syntrophus sp. (in: bacteria); assembly: GCF_040768185.1. Taxonomy (NCBI): domain Bacteria; kingdom Pseudomonadati; phylum Thermodesulfobacteriota; class Syntrophia; order Syntrophales; family Syntrophaceae; genus Syntrophus; species Syntrophus sp. (in: bacteria). The sequence goes on from NZ_JAXGNC010000006.1 coordinate 3,239, forward strand.
GGCGTTGTCCTCCCGGTCGGTCCAGTCGCCAAGATACTCGTAGTCGAGGATTTCACGGAACAACTTCACTACACGCGCTTGAGTCTTCTTTTCCTTCTGGCCGACGGGACTCATCTCATGCCTTTACCAATTTGAAGTTGATCTGATAACGGTAAAAATCGATGGTTGGTACGACCGCCAGTGCCCGGCGGATTCTTTGGTCGTCCTCCAGAGCGATGATCACTCCCTTGACCGATTGTTCCTTCTCCGCCAGTTCCTCCTGAACATACCCCATGTAGCGGAGGATCTGACCGACAACAACATCACTGGCCCGGCCCTTCTTCAACTCGACGACCAAAAGCCGTCTTTTATCCTTGCTGATAGCCAGGATGTCTAACGGACCGGTATCGGTTTGGTACTGCTGACCGACACACTCTCCCTCTTCTTCATAGATATCATATTCCTTGCCCAACTCAGTCTGTACCCAATTCTGCACCAAAAAGTCTTCCAGATGCTTTTCCATCACGAAGGCAGCCGGGTCTTCCACCGTTTCATCAGTCGATATCACGGTGGGTGGTGTAAAGCCACCCATCAATTTCTCGATTTCATCGTGATGTCCCGTGATGTTGCTGACCGTACCAATGGAACCGGTCGAGTTCTTGAGACTCTCGCTCATATTGTTGCGTTCGATGCTCTGGTTCATCCATTTGACAGTGCGGCGATGAGGAAGGACCTGTCCTGGGGCATAAAGGTAGTCGCTGATCACTTCTCCAATATGATAGCTGCCTGTACCGTCCGGACACAACACAATATCTCCGATCTTTATGCCCTTGGCAACGGTCCACAGCGCCCCACAGGCAAGACCTGCACCGATTTTGTTCTTGTCAGGATGTCCCTCCAGGAAAATTGGAATAAATTCCTTGTTGAACTCCCGCCATTCATCAGGCAACTTGCTGCTCAAGTCCTGGTTGATGCCGAAGTCAGCCCCGATGAAGTTCCCGGCGAAACACTCCGCTGCATGAACACTTTTCCTGCCCAACATGACGCGGTAATAGTTTCTCATGATATTCACCTATTGGTGTGAAGTTTATTGAGAATCGAAAACATCCCGGGGAATCCAGATCCACCCTTCTCGGGAAGAGACATGGTCCTCGGGCGGTTGGAGCAATGAGCGATCGTTGATGAAAAGATAAGCGATGAGGGCACAGACCCGCGCATCTTCGAGGTCCGCAGGACTGAGCGGGTGCTGATCTTTAAGCAGGGCCTTCAACACCCGGCTTGTCCGACATCCCGCCGGATAGGCTTCGACCGCAGAGAACCCCTTATTGTCGGTCCAGATCCCACAACTTTCCATCACAGGGGCGAATTTGGAAAGGACATGCATGCCCTTGGTCGCCTGACTGCCGATCATGTCCTTGACGGAAGACAGAGGAGAAAGCCCTCGTTCAAAAAGATAACGTTCCGTGAATCGAAAGAGATAAGGGTTTGTATTTGATTCTCCTATCGGTCCCGTGGCCTTCCCTTCGGAAACCAGTTTGACAAACTCATCGGAAAACCCCAACGGGGTGTCGATGGCCAGAGTAACTGGAACACCGTCACCTGATTTTCCGGCAGCGCAGAGGTTAAAAAGGCTTCCTATCCACTCGTCCGTCGTGTTGGCTTTGTTGATGTGAGTCCTCAGATTGCCCCGCCAAGGCTTACCTACGATGACCAGCTCGGAATCAAGGATCACGATGGCATCGCGGCTCAGGCGGTTTTTGTCGCAGTTCCAGCCGCCGACATCCCAGCCGATGTAATACAATGACGGGTCGGGGCCGCTGTTCATATCATGCGAATCCTTCCGGTGAGCAGTTCCTGCATCATTCCCTGCTTGAGCGCGCGGGTCTTATCGCGGCGGGCTTCTAGGGCGGCAATATCGGCGTCCATGTCAGAGAGGACCTCGACAATGGCAGTTTGTTCGACAGCTTCGGGTGCTTTGAATGTGAAGTTAGTGAAATCTTTCTGGTAGAGATGCGATATCGTTGATCCGGCCTGTAGCTTTGTCAAAAATTCTTCAAAGATGTGTGATGCAAGTATGAAGTAAAGAAACTGCGGAACATATGCGTGCTTTTTCGGACGGATAACGAATACACCGCTGTTAAGTGTAGCCGGGCAAGGAAGCGAATCAACAAAACCAACCTTACCGATAGAGCCGTCTTTTGTAAGAAGAATATCTCCTACGGTGAGTTGAATATTCCTGTCCTGAACATATCGTAGCCGGTCCACATACCAGCATTTCGACCAATCTACCCCACCATTCGAAAAATCAGTACCTGTGACGAGCAGGTAATCACCGGTCCGTCGATACTCCTCAGTCGTGAGACCTTGCCAGCCGATCCGTGCCTTTAAAACAGATTTCTCTGTCATGTTGATGAGCTTCCATTCCCCACTGAACCCCGGTAGGCGGGTCTGGCCGGTGAGAAGCTGTTGCATGGCGGCCTGTTTGAGGTTGCGTTTCTTGGCGATGAGACGATCCAATGAAGCTATCAGCGCGTCCATATCGGAGAGCGACTCCGCAATGGTGCGTTGCTCGGGCTTTAGCGGGATGGCAACCTCTGCCTCCCGCACCTGCTGGAGACTGATTTGGGGATAGGCTTGACCTGTTGTGATGGAGTTGAATCTCCTGCGAACTGCAGGCTGGGAAAGGAAGTGGTATACAAATCCAACATCCACAAGTGGCGATGAAATGCGTATTCTAGCGATATGTTGGTTCATGTTTGCGGTGCCTGTGCCCATTAAGAGGACAACTCGTCCCACGTTACCGGTAATCGTTATCAAAATATCGCCATCACGAACTTCACTCCGCCGCAAAAAAGCGTGGGCAGCAGTCGATATGAACATGGACTTTCCGAGATCAAGGCCCTGTTCAGAAACACATTCACTTCGGAGGAAAAGAACCCCATTCTCTTCCCACTTAAACCCGTAAGTTGTTGGCGTAGAGCCCTTGGTGATAAAGTCGGATAACTGCGATAACGACATGGTTCCCCACTCCTCCGGGATGATGCCCACATCCGTCTTCTTATAGCCGGATCTCACTCCCATACCGACCCCATCTTCTTGAGGTGTTCGTCCACGCGGGCGGAGAGGTCTTCCACAGCAGCGATAAGCTGCGGCAGTGGAGTGGCGTACCGTTCAGCCAGTTCCCGGAGACGCCCAGTGAGGGTCTGTGACACCCGCTCCAGTTCTCCCTGCACCGCAGCAGCTAATGTTGCCAGCCATTTGTCGTTCACCACGAGGGTTTTGATTTCCTCCTCGGTCAGCTGACCATACTTGGCGGCAACGTTGACCTCCAACTTCTTCTGGGCATCTTTGAGTCTGCTGTTGATGACGGCTTCCTTCTCGATGAGGGCCAGGTATTCTTTCAACACCTTCAGCTCGTCCACAAATTCCTTATCACCTTTGATTCCCTTGATCCGGTCCGTGACCGCGGCCTTGGTGATTTTTCCCTTGTCATTCTTCACTTCGGTCAGCAGCCCTTCATCACACCCGTGTTCTTCGGTCAGCTCTTCCATGTTCTGGAAAATGGCAGTAGCCTCGGATTCCAGGCTCTCAATAGCGGCTTGCTCTTTGGCAAAGTAACGGGCAATGAGCACCGGGACGGGAATCAGGTCGGACTTGAACTTCTGCTTCCCCACGGTGAAATCCGGTTTTTCCTTCACCTTCTTCTCCTTATCCTCGATGAGGAGTCGCGGCTTGGCAGCCTCTTCCCAACCGTCGCTGACGATCAGATACACATCGTCCTGCAGGGTTTCGGTCCAGTAATCCATCAGGTGCTGATAGATGTCATAGGGGTCAAGTAGGGGGGCTTTCTGGAAGGTCTCCAACAAGTCCTCGGAGAGGGTTTCGATGAGGGCCTTGGGGCGGTCGTCCCTGGCAATACCCACAAGTCGCGGAGCGTTGGCGGCCTTCCACTCCTCGAACAGCATCGTGACGGAAGTGTTGAAGGCAGTGAACTCTCGATGGTCGAACATGGCGGTTTTGATCTCAGCCATGGGTAACTTCAGGCGGCTGTAACCGGGACGTCCGGCCGGCTCGAAGAGGAGCGGTCGCAGGCCGGGGAAGATCTGCCAGTACCGGTCAAGGTCGTCAAGATCGCGGTCGGGGATGCCGCCTCGTAGGTGGCCGTCAATGTCCTGCAGGTCCTCGGGCTCTGTGGTATCGATGTAACGGGGCAGGTTGAGGTTGTAGTCGTTCCTCGGGTCGCGAATCTCCGACAGGGGCACCATCCTTGAGTATCTGGGGATCTCCACCTGCCGCGTGAAGGTGTCCACAATCTTGTGGATGTCCTGATCACGGAGGCGGTTCTTGTTACCGTCCTTGATGAAGCCCTTGGAGGCGTCGATCATAAAAATGCCTTCCCGATCAGAGGCATTCTCCTTGTCGAGCACCAGGATGCAGGCGGGGATACCCGTCCCATAGAAGAGGTTGGCCGGCAGACCGATAATCCCCTTGATGAAACCGCGCTGAACGATCTCTTTCCGGATGGTCGCCTCGGCGCCACCACGAAACAGGACTCCATGGGGATGGATGACCGCCCCCTTGCCCGTGCTCTTCAAACAGGCGAGGATATGAAGGAGAAAGGCAAAATCGCCGTTCTTCTGTGGTGGAACCCCATAAACGAAGCGGTTGAAAAGGTCATGAACCGGATCGAAGCCGTTGCTCCAGGCCTTGGAGGAGAACGGAAAATTTGCGACCACGAAGTCGAACGTCTTGAGGCGGCCATTGCTGTCTTTGAAGTGTGGGCTGGACAGGGTGTTGTCCTTCCATATCTCCGCCGTGGGACAGTCGTGAAGGATCATGTTCATTCTAGCCAGTGCCGCGGTCGCATTGTCCATTTCCTGACCATAGAGGGCAAGGTCAAAACCGGTCTGGCTTCTGGCCTCGTCGTGGGCCTTGAGGAGGAGAGACGCCGACCCGCAGGTGGGATCATGGACGGACTGGCTGGCACTACTGGCGTTGCCGATGCCGATGACTTTCGCCATGATCCGGGAGACCTCGGCCGGGGTGTAGAACTGCCCCTTGCTCTTGCCGGACTCGGTGGCAAAGTGGCGCATGAGGTATTCGTAGGCATCGCCCAGGAGGTCGTCACCTTCGGTGCGGTTGTTGCGGAAGTCGAGGGCCGGTGTGTTGAAGATGGCGACCAGGTTGGAAAGACGGTCCACCATCTCCTTCCCTCGGCCCAGCTTTCCCTCGTCGTTGAAGTCGGCCAGATCAATCACTCCCCGGAGATTGTTGGCCTCGGCCATCTTGCCGATGATCTTGTTGATCTTATCGCCGATCTCCTTATCGCCCTTGAGAGCCACCATGTCGGCAAAGCCGCCACCCTCGGGTACATCTAGCAAATAGTTACCCTTCTGACTGGCCGCCTTGTCGGACACGTACTTCATGAACAGCAAGACCAGAATGTAGTCCTTATACTGGGAGGCGTCCATGCCGCCACGCAGTTCGTCGCAGCTTTTCCAGAGGGAGGAGTAAAGTTCGGATTTCTTAATTGCCATGGCACCCCTTTTCCCAAATGACAGTATCGTTGTGAAAAACCTGAAAAGCCATGATCACGTTTGAAGAGTTGTGGGTCGTTTTTATACCTTTCCGTTCAGTGTGTCAAATCCGGAACTTCAAAAATCAGGATGGCAAGATCGCGGGAGCCCCCACAGGGGGCGGACGGGAGACGGAGCTTTGATGCGGGGGGGGGTGACCACTACTCTCTGACTGCAAAGAAACTTTACACTTTCTGTATATGAAACTAAGTATTTTAAATCATGAGAATTTATTAATTTTTTGATGCTTATTTTCTGCGATACTGTCGGATAACTTTACATATCGTACACTATGGTTTGTCAATGATCGCATTGTTTTCTGTACTCATAATAAATATATCATTAGGAAGATCAATAGTTTAGGTATGTATAATGATAGGTCAATCATGATATGGAATGGATTATGTTTTATATACACCTGAAGTGACGTGAACAATTCAACAGGAGGTATATAAAATGAAAAAGTTATTTATGGTATTCGCAGTGTTAGGCTTGGTCGCGCTGCTCTTCGCCATTCCAGCTCAGGCCGATCTCATGTACTCCACGGGCACAGACGCCAATTCCGACGGGATCGACGATTTCTTCACCGTTGACGGAGGAAATGCCTATCTGGTAACCAAATTCGCCAATGGCTGGCCCGTACTGCCAAATGAGAACCTGACTACAGGGAAGTACATCTCGTGGGCGGCTGACCAGTCGAATGCGACTCAGGGCAACGTGATGGGCAAGCTCTATACCTACGCATTCAATTTCAACTGGGCGGGCTCGACCACCAGCACGACATTCGACTTCCGATGGCTCTCCGATGACTACCTCACCGACATCCTGCTGAACGGCACGAGTCTTGGCGTCAACAATCTAAGTCAGAATCAACCGTGGACGACATCGTATTCAAAGAACGGAGTGAACGGCACGGTGCAAAGCGGCGTCAACAAGATCGAGTTCCTCATCTGGAACACGGGCGGCCAACAGCCTCCCTACACCGGAGTCAGCGGGCCGACCGGCATAGCGGCGGACTTCAAGGTGTACGGCAACGCCACGACGGTGCCGGAACCGGCGTCGTTACTGCTGCTGGGCATGGGCCTCGCTGGGCTTGCGTTCTGGCGGAAGAGCTAGTCGTAGACACCAGGCTGACGTCCCAGGGAATGAACAAGGGCCACCATTGCGGTGGCCCTTGTTGCGTATGAGTGAGTCGCCGGCTGCGCACACTCACTCCTTTTCGGCGTTGGCTCTTCTGCCGCCGTCTGGACGGACTCCAAAGGGATGTTTGACAGTGGACATTGTCAACTTCGGTGCCGTTTGCCGGGCCTACGGATGATTTTTCTCCGCTTTCCACCACAGCATAATGATAGCCGCTAATAACGGACCGAAACGGCACATGGTGTAAGCGCAGGGCAGACAGGATGTCGATCGGGGTGATTATGAAAGGCAAGATTCGTCTCGGAGAATTTATCAAGGATGTAAAGAAGGAGCTTATCGAAGCTCAAGATACTACGGGAGATCCCTTCTTCGAACTTGAGGAAGTCCAGCTGGAAGTGTGCTTTGTCCTTGATGCATCGACAAAAGCTGGAGGAAAATTGTTTGTCGTTGAGATTGGAGGAGAAACCAAGGCCCAGCAAACCCATAAGGTTTCATTGACTTTACGTCCTTTACCCAGGCCGGTAATTGAGACTCAAGAGACTGAATTGACCACTGCCCCAGCAAAAGCAAGGAGCAAAACCCTTCGCCGACGTCCTGTTTACAGAAGACCTGTTTACAGATAGTGAGTGGGTTAATTCAGAGAGCATAGATTTATTGATCTGGCCCAGACTGGAGTCGACGATGCCTGGTCTTGCCAGGTTGTTTTCAGCGGGGTGTAAAATTTGAGCCATACTGGATGGCAGAAAGAGTTACTGCAAAGAGCCGGAGCGACGTTTTTGATTATTTTCAGCTTTAAAGCTGTCCCGCAAGATCCTCAAGAGTAGGCAGATGAAAAGATCGAAGGTGCAACGATGAAGCTGGGAGCACTTTTTCAGAAAAGCTGGGAAATTTCTCCCACTGGACGATATGCCCATGAATGGGAAAAACCGTTCGGATATTAGAACAGGGACACATGTAAAGATTGTCCAGAAACAGGATCAGCGCACCGGAAAACTGACTGAGGGAATTGTTTTGGATATTCTAACAAAGTCCCCCAGGCATCCCCATGGCATCAAGGTACGGCTGCAAGACGGGACGGTCGGCCGGGTCAAGGAAATCCTTGATGTTTGAACAGGACTCAACCAATATTGACAGCCTCATCTCAGGAGGCTGGCATAGGCCATAAGGATCAAAGCAGATGTTAACCCATCCCGGAAGTGTCACATCGCCAAACCACGATTGCACCTCTATACCTCATTGGCTTACGGTTGGGAATTTACGACAGAAAATCCAGAAGTGGAGGAAGCAGTCTCCGGGGCGATATCCGAGAGAATAGGCCGGGAATCAGACCATCAGAACACACAATAAAAGTCCCCACAGGATCGACTGATCTTGCTGGGACATCATAATATCAAATCTTGAAATGATCAGAGAAGGTTTCGCAAAGGCCCACCTGGAATAGCCGGAAGAACCCGATCAATCACAGTTTATTCATGCTGAACGATAGGCAACATCAGCACGGATGGATGAAAGGAATTAGGTATGAAGAGGAAACAATCGTTACTGGGTGCTATTCTTTTCGTTGTTACCCTGATAGGGATTTCATGCGCCTCTCCTAAATATGCAACGGTAACACCTGAATTACACTCCCAGTTTATGAGAGATCTGAAAGTTGGAAACCTGAATCTCGATTGCGACACTCCTGAATGCTATCTCAGTTGGGGTGAACATCGTAATGAGTTGATTTCATCTTATAATTCAAGACAATGGGAGCCCCTGGCGGAATTGGTGATGAAAATAGGCTATGGACAAGATCTGGCGTACTATTTTCTTGGAATGTCGGCAGAAGGTTTGGGCTATCACGAAGCTGCATTAAAATATTATCGGCAAAGCGGAACAACATCCGGTGATTCAAGAAAATTACACCATTGCAGAGAGACAGTTAGAGGGTGCGGTGGGTTAGAACTCGCTTCGGTTCTGCCGCAGCGCATTGCAGCTGTTAAGGCTATGGCTCAAACGACGGGACGAAGCTCTAAATCGAGAGATCATCATAAACTTAGCGGTGAGCACGATCTTGCAAAAAATGAGAGCAAAACTGTAAGCGATAAAAAGCCCGTTACAGGCCAAATCTTGGATAATCTGGAAATATGTCAATATAAATTTAAAAATGGGAAATACAAAGAAAAAATAGAACGGGACGATCAGGGTCCTGATGATCCGGTTGTTTGGGATACAGTGGGTATTGCAAAGAAAGCGTTTGGTGATCTTGATGGCGATGGCGTTATTGATGGAGCCGTTGTTCTTTGGCGCAATACCGGAGGAAGCGGAATTATGGTCGGTATTGCTGCGGCCATCGCGGCACAAGGCAATCCCACGATTAGTAAAGTGATCACACTGGGCGACAGGGTTGAAGTTAAGTCCATGAACATTGAACATGGAATTATTGTTCTTCGTTTATTAACGCATGGCCCCAGAGATGGTCTCTGCTGTCCAACAGTAAAATCCGTATATAAATTCAAGCTTTCTGGAATCCACTTGGTGAACCTGACTCCAACAGCACGGGAAAACCAGCTTCAAGATTCTGAATGCACCTTTTTTTACGAGTAATAACCCGACTTCCCGGATCATTGGTCCTGAACAGGACTTTTGTTGACAGTGGTCCGCTCCTTCCGGACAGGTGCCTCAACTTTATCTCAAAATTGTACTGGGATAAAACTCCTATTCAGCTAATATTGACTTTTCATGGTGCTCCAGGACATGATCCGGCATGGCATCCATAGGTTAACCGGGTCAGGCACTACACCATGCACGCTTGAATTTCTCAGGTGGTAGAGAATGACAGATCCTGTCAGGACGTAACCGTGCGACGAAGTCATATCGGATCTGCTCTCCAGACAGGATATTGATCCGGAAGTCCTTCAAATGAGCCGTTCTTTGAAAAAGGATCACGCAAGACTGGTCAGGACATTTAAGAGCTTGGCAGGCGAGAGGAAACCGCCTCTGTCCTTCGGGTCTGGCTTCCAAGGATCTGGAAGCAGTTCCCTCATGGGACTGACGGGATGTTTCATAACCCGGCTGGATATGACATCGAAGTACTACCCCTCGAAAAAAAACAGTTGCCGCCCGGTTTTTCCCGACCCACTCCAAAAGCGAGGGCTTAACCAATTTTAGTTAAGCCCTCGCTTTGTTTCTGCTTCCCGTTGCCGAGAATCTTCTCAAATTCGGTGCATAGTTCGCGACGCCATCAATAGGGAAGGCGTCATAACGTTGTCCTTTATGCCTGCTGCAGGCCAACGAGTTCTTGAATACGCCGGGTAATTTCCGGTGTTAAACCCAATCCTTGAGCAAGCCGTTCCAGGTAATCCTTCTCCGCTTGGGTGTCCACTTCAATGGCCAGCAGAGAGGCCGCATAGATCTGGGCCGCAAGTTCCGGTTGACCCTGTGCCGCGGCGATCAGCGCTTCCGTTTCCATCGGCTGCTGCAGCTGGGTCCTCAAATAGTCCCTGCCTTCCTCATCAATCCCGATTTCACTGATTTTTCCAAGCATTCGGTCGATTTCATTCTGATCGATCTCGCCGTCAGATTTGGTTGCATTGATCATGGCACGCAAAACGAGTTCCGAGCTTTGTTCCATCTGGAGCTGCTCCATTTCCGTCTGTGGCTCCAGCAGTCCGACCGGTATCGACGGGTTTTTTTGTCCGCTTCCTTTCAGGGCATTGAAAGCCAGACTGGCCAGAACGGCCATTAAGCCGCCGCCGACGGCCCCTCCGACGGACTTTCCTCCACCGCCCAGAAGGGAACCAATCAGTGCCCCCAGGCCGCCTATGGCAATATTTCTGTTGCCGCCAACCGCTTGTCCCGCACTGCCCAGCATATTTGAAAGCAAATCACCGAGGCCGCCCCCGGAACCGGGTGCGGCGGGCCCCTTTTGTCCGCCCCCCAGGACGCTGGATAACAGGTCCCCTATTCCGCCTCCTCCGCCTCCGGTCTGCCCGGATGAACCTCCCAGCATGTTCCCAAGATTATCCAGCATTCCTCCACCTAAAGAGTTTTTTATGCGTTCATTTGACGAAGCCGACATTCCGGATTGCACCATTGCTCCAAGAAGATCCCGTATGTTCATTTTCTTCTCCTCCTTTGCCGTTGCTGAAATGTTTGCCGTTTTGTTTGTATTTTTAGGATGATGAATTGCTTAATCAGGAGTGTTAAATATAGGGGAGGATATTTTGCTTTGTCAATTCGTATTTTACCCACGCGGATCCGCTGACATGAAAAGTGAGAGTGCGCCCATGCTGGGCGTACCAAAAGAAAGGCAGAACCGCTTGGTTCTGCCTTTCTTTCATTGCGTCGTTTCTGTGTTCAGTTACTGGTTCAATTTCTTCCTCAACCCTGCCAGTCCTGCCAAACCAAAACCAAGCAACAGAATGGGAGCAGGAATCGGTACAGCATTAAATGTAACCTGATCAATACCATATGCGCTGATATATCCTGAGTCGATAGTGACTGTACTGAACGTACCATCTCCAATATAACCCCAGAAGCCATAGCCGTAGTTATCAACATCGCTCAGAATAAAAGAATTTCCTTCAACGGCAAGATTAAGTTGCGAATTCCAGCTTGGGTTATAGGTATAATCAAATCCAAAAAAGCTGATCCCGCTGTTGAAAGAAAGGGTTGTTACAGAACCTGTAAATCCGATATCGGTATCCAGATAAAGATAGTTGGCTCCCCCCACGGTTGTATTCCTGGAATAGGCAAATTCCGTATCCAATACCTTTACCGCATCGGGCACTGATGCAGCGGAGAAGTTATTAAAATTGATCTGTGACACCGCCCCGCTGCCAGGATTGCCGGAAATAGGATAAGCCTCGAAATCTTCTATGGTGTATGTCGAAACCGCCGCTTCAAATAAGGCGCGGTCGGTATATACCGTACCGGCATGTGCATAACCGGCCATCATGGTGATGATGAGACAAAAAATTGATAAATATTTTTTCATCGTTATTTATTCCTCCTTTTTTCATATCGTGGATTTTTCTGCGTGGTCAATTTATCTCCGGTAATCTGATTATCCCCCCCTCCTCACGAAGCAATGCCGCTATACGGCTGAACGAGCCTGAGCATAAACTTAGCTGAAAAATAATACAAAATCACCTCGAAACATACAATCGGGGAAAGTATGGATTTCGATGATGCCAAAATTCTTACGTTAAGACAAATGGCGAATAACTTGCTGCGGGAAATGCTTAATGCAAATCGGCTCTGCCATTTTTATAGGCTGCGAGAGATTCTCATCATTTCCTGGGTAAATAATCCTTGAATATAAATCCGTTTGAAGTAAAAAAGAAATAGTACAAGATGGATCACTTCCGGGAAAGGGGGCCTTTCGATCTTTGACGGCAAATGAACAGTTCTGTGCCAATCCCATACAGTTCCTGATCGATAATACGCTAATCAACTATCAGCCGGAATCTCACATATACGGAAAGCTTGTTGAACCCAATTTTCAGAAAAAAGCAAAGGGTATCAATATGAACCAGCATCAGGACGGCGACGGTAAAATCAGATACGACCTGGCAAACATTGGTAACCGTAAATATGTGTTGAGGCGTCTGGTTCCGGCTGCGGTCTCTAATGCTCAAGGAGTGGCCGTTCCGGCATGGCCCGCTGACTACATCGAGGGGAATTATTTTCCTTACCTGCCAGGAGGTGTCGCAAACCTCCAGGATATGGGGCAAATCACTGTTAATACCCTGGAGCTTCCCGTCTTTACATTTACAGGCGCGATGAACGGCTGTGCGTTTGTGGTTACGGATACCGTCCCTCGGCAGAATAACCACTATGTGTGCTATCACTACCAAAGCCCGGAAAGCAACCCACTGTATGGACCAAATGGAGCCGGAAGATTTCCCGGCACGATGAGATGCTATGTTCACGCCAGTGACTACCTGCCGGCTGCCTGGCAAAGGAGATTTACGCACAACGCGCTGCCGGCGACATTCATTTTCATGTGGCGCAATCCTCGAACGGGTGAATTGAGAATCATTTCCGAAACCGTTGCTGTGAGACCCGACAACAGTGTGCCCAACTACCATTCAAAACTTGTTCAATCGTGGCGGGTGCAAAGCAATGCGGAGGTTGGAGCGGCAATAAGGCCTTACACCAATGTTAATCATCAAGTCCACGTAAGGCCTTAAGTTCGTTAACCGAGTTCCTTTCCAAGAACCTTACGGGTCTCTTCCATCACCTGCAAAGCTAAAAGCTGTACGTGACGATGGCGCCACCGTAAAGAAAATTGGAGTCCCGGCCCGTCATGCTGAAATATTTCATTTCCCGTCGTGCATCACCGCACAGGGGAAAGGTATAGGACAGGGCCGGGGTAACGTAGACGTTATCCAGGATTTTGTAAGGAAAGCCCACGGTCAATGTCCCGTCATGGAAATTGTTGAATTTCCCGCCGGTCACTCCCCCATCTTCGCCAACCTCGGGATACTCTTCCGAATCGGTGCTGACAAGATACCCTGCCGATGCGGACAGGTCGATGGACAGCCGCTCTGAAACGGGGAAGGATTGGCTTAGAGTCAACAGAAAGTACCAGTAGAGATCATGCATGACTTCACGGTAAACAGTCAGGCTCGGACTCAACGGCACATCGATCCCCAGCTTCAGGGATACCTCCTGAGAATCTTCACCGCCGACCGCATTGTAAGACATGTAGCCGATTTCATAGTTCAGCAGACGGTATTTGCCTCCGTAAAAAAGCGAAACGTCCGTTTCGTTCCAGCGCTCACCCCCCTCACCATGAGGATCTGAATCCCAGTTCCCCCAGAGGTCTGCCGAAATTCCCCCGTAGTTCAGGGTAAAAGACGGCTGCAAGACCAGGCTGTGACGGCTCAGTTCCTGCCCGCGCCAGATGTAGGCACTCAATGCGGACAAAGACACCTCCCCGGAAAGCGCGCTCTCCCCTTTTTCCGTTTTATCGACTTTCTCCGCTTCGGCCCGGCAGGGGCCTGTGGCAATCAGAATCCAAAGAGAAGCCGCCAGGACATAAAAAAGCCTTTTTGAGAACATTGGAAAAACTCCTCCATCAGACAGTTCGACTCGACACCACCAGTTCAATTCTGCTTTCTGTACACGGCTTGCGTGCCATGGGAAGATCCCCGGAATTAGAGTCTGGCAATTCCACTTCATCTAAAGACGCGATGGCGATGAGCGGCAAAAACGCACAATCCGTACCAGAACATTGTGAAGACCCTCTCTGACGTGGCGACTCACCGAAACTCTTCCTTGAAGCAGGGAAAGAACGGGACTCAGTGCAGGGCATCTTCCCGGGACAGCAAGGGGCACGTCTGCTTCCACCGTCACGATGGAGTGCCGTTTTCCGAAGAGGACTTCACCGGGCTTTTTCTTGAGATCCTTTCCTGTCTTGTCTTTAACATACCAGGCTTACACTCCTGCAGGCCATCGTGGGCCGCCTTGACCTCTTCACGCTTCATGGCCCTGCATTCGTCCTTTCCGGCAAGGCTCCCTCCCCTAAGATGAACCGCCCCGGGAATTCTTCTTATTTGGCCTTTTACTCTCTTGACAGAAGGCGGCAAAAAGTGAGATGCAGATGCTCACCGAAACTGACAGCCTGTGGGCCTTGAGAGGTCATTGCATCCTGCGGATATGGATGGAGACGACGGGATGACGATGCCGCCCGCAGCAACAGGAGACCGGGAGAAGAGCAGGACAGCCTAATCCTTCCCGATGGCTGCCTTGAGAATTTTTGATAGAGAGGAAAGGAGTAACATTCGATGATCAGAAAATTCAGAAACCCGATATTCGCCATGCTTCTCGCCCTGTTCTGGTGCCTCTTCGTGACGTCACCTGCAGGTGCGGCCATGGTATCGTCACAGGTCTCGTCAGAACATCAAGCAGGCGCGGATCTCAAATTCCAGGACATCGACAAAATCAAACTCGCCCTTGAAAACAAGATCGTCCAGGAAAAATTGCGCGCCCATGGCCTGACTCCCGATGAAATCAAATCGAAAATCAGCGGGATGACAGAAGAGCAGGTCCACCTGCTCGCACAGGCCTCGGATTCCGTTCTTGCGGGCGGAGACGGAGTCGGGTTCGTCATCGGCGTACTGGTCATCATCATTCTGGTGATTGTCATCCTTAAACTGCTGAACAAGAAAATTGTCATAGGCTGAGGGCTCCATGAGGCTTCTTTCCCTTGCGTCCCTGCTTTTGATCGTCATCAACGGCGTGCCTTTTGTGAAGCAGGAGCCTCTGAAGTGCGGCCCGGCAGCCCTGGCATCCGTTTTGATGTTTTACGGCCATCCCGAAAGTGCGGATGACATTGCAACGGAAGTGTATTCCGCCAAGCTGAGAGGGACTCTCATATCGGACATGGAAAACTTCGCCCGAAGCAGAAATTTCAAAACGGCCCTCGGCCAGGGAACGGTTGATCAACTCAAGCAGTATCTAGATGCGGGAAAGCCGGTCATCGTGGCCGTCGATACCGGATTCTGGCGCATTTCGAAGCCTCATTACCTGCTGGTCTATGGGTATGGGGAATCGGGAATTGTTGCTCACAGCGGAACGGAACCTTCACAAATATATTCTTATTCCAAATTTCAACGCCTATGGAACAAAACAGGATGCACCTTTCTCGTCGTGTTTCCATGATCCTCGTCATGGGTTTGTTCTGCCTTGGCGTTTTTGCCTGCACGCTGCCGCGGATCATTGAACTCAAGGATCCGCTTACTTCGGAAGAGCATAACGACCTGGGCGTCGCCTATGAACACAAGGGAATGCCCGAGCTGGCGGAAAAGGAATACAAAACAGCGTCCAGGATGCGCCCGGACTGGGTCGTGCCCCATTTCAATCTCGGCAATCTCCACTACCGATCGGGGGATCTTGGAAAGGCGGAGGATGCTTACCGCAAAGCCCTTTCCATCGACAGCAATCATGCCGATACGATGAACAACCTCGCGTATCTGCTTTATCAGAAGGGGAACATCCAGGAGGCGGGATTCCTCATCGACAAGGCGCTGAAAATCGCCCCTCGAAAAGAGTACCTGGACACCTACAACACGATCCACGGAAAGTAAGCTGCGCACCGGAAGAATCCGCTGCGCAGTTTACCTCTCGGGTCATAATTGACGGTTTATAGGAGCGGACGGGTTCTGCCGGTTCAGATCGCCTCGATGGTGGAGGGAGGCTTGGTCCCGATGTTATAGGTGACGCTGACCACGCCGGGCACAGTCCGGACAATCTCGGCCGCCATCCGGGTCAAGGTGGCGAATGGAAGCTGGGTAGGCTCTGCTATCCGCGCATCCACACTGTCCCAGCAGCGCACTTCGATCTGCAGACCGAAGTCGCGTTTGCCGTCGCGAATCCCCGTCACGCGGTCTTCGTGAAGGATGGCCAGGTACTGGAACGCCCCTGAATCACGAAGCATGGTCTCCACAACGGCCGTTGCCCTGCGGACGGTTTCGATGCGCTCCGGGGTCACCGCTCCGATCACCCGTGCGGCAAGGGCCGGTCCGGGAAAGGGCGGCCGGTTGAACACTTCCTCCGGAAGCCCCAGCGCTTTACCGACTGCGCGGACGCCGTCCTTGCGGAGTTCAACGAGCGGCTCGAGAATCCGATAACCGAAGGCATCTTCAGGATTGATGCCGAGCTGCTCGAAGACGTTGTGCTGTCGCTTGATCCCGGCTTTCGTTTCGTCGATGTCGGTGAGAATCGTCCCCTGAAGAAGGTACTTGGCCCCGCTGGCCTTCACGATGCGCCCGAAGACATCGCGGTAAAAGGTCTGCGTGATGGCTTCGCGCTTCTCTTCCGGGTCGATGATACCGGCCAGTGCGGAAAAAAATTCGGCGCGGGCATCGGCAACGTCCACCGTAACGCCCAGGTCCTTGAACCAGTTCACCACCTGCTGGGCTTCACCCTCCCGCATCAGGCCGTTTTCGACAAATACCGTCTTCAACCGGTCCCCCAGGGCCTTATGCCCAAGAAGGGTGACCACTGCCGAATCAACGCCCCCGGAAAGGGCATTGATGGCGATTCCGTTTCCCACCATGTTCCGAATGGCTTCAACCTTTTCTTCAATAAATTTCCCCGCGTCCAGCTCCTGTAACGTAATTTCCCCTGCCATACGATGATCCTTTCCATTCGTGGTATTCTGATCCTGGCGGCGTACGGAAAGTCGCCTGCACCTTCCGGGTCGCTTCCTGATTTATCCAGGGTTGAATCTATAAAGCATAAATTCTTCTTTGTCCACTAGATGCAGCAGCGGTTCCGATTTCCAGGGTCGGCTCAGGATATAAACTCGGAATTCCATGGACACAGATCATCCGGAAGGCCGGGAGCCGTTGCGCCGGCACCCTGTCCAACCCTTCCTTGTGGCCATGAGTGGACAAAGGAATAGTCTCATATGGGAGACTGTTATTTTTGTTATGGTCGCATTTATACAACTTAAATCATCTCTGCACCTGATCTCGACAGCGTCACATCGAATTCATCACCCTGTATATACTCAATATTCTAGCTATCGAAATTTTGTCTGTGCTATGGCACAAATCATGCGCCTATAGGATCTTACAGTTTTATTGTTCCAGGATCACCAGACAGAAACCAGCCTCCATCCGAGTCGCAATCTCTTCCGGATCGTTCCTCCGGGGGAATCGGTGCGGAACAATCCGCGAAAAACGGGTAAAAGGCACAAGCCACAGAAAGGATCGGCCAAAGACATGAACATATCGGTAGCCAGCGGCAAGGGAGGAACAGGCAAAACGACCTTCAGCGTCAATCTGGCCTATGCACTCGCTGAGCGCGGCGAGCACGTGAGGCTGTTGGACTGTGATGTGGAAGAACCGAACTGCCACTTGTTTGTTCAACCGAAGTTCGACGCTCCAAAGTCGGTCGAGGTGTTGAGGCCTGCCTGGAACGAGGATCTGTGCACCGGCTGCGGCGAGTGCGCGACGGCGTGCCGCTACAATGCCATTGCCGTGGTGAAAGGCAGGGTTCTGATTTTCAACGAGCTGTGCCATGCCTGCGGCCTCTGCTCGCTGGTCTGTCCCGAAAAGGCCCTGACCGATGTGCCGTCGCCGGTCGGTACGCTTGAAATCTCCCCGCAGAATGAACCGTTCTTTTTTGCACACGGAACGTTGAACGTCGGCGAAGCCATGGCCCCTGCGGTTATCCGCAGAGTAAAAACACTCGTTGATCCCCAGGCCATCAACATTATTGATGCGTCCCCGGGAACATCCTGCCCGGTGATCGAGACCGTAAACGACACGGACGTAGTCGTTTTGGTCACGGAACCTACGCCTTTCGGCCTGAACGATCTCAAGCTCGCCGTCAACATGAGCCTGAAGAAAAAGATCCCCACCTGCATCGTCATCAACCGCTCAGAAGGAGCGGATGAACTGATCTCCGACTATGCAAAGAAGGTGGGTGTTCCCATTGCCGGCCGTATCCCCTTTGATCGAAAATACGCAGAGTCTTACTCCAGCGGGACGATCCTCACACACATCTACCCGGACTTCAGGGAAAAGCTGCTTCATATTTTTTCCGCCGTTTCATCTCTGGCCGGTTCCGTCCCCCCGGATGTTCCGCCCGATGAGCTGCTTCCCCTTTCGGCGGAAAACCTGGAGCCCTTTCCCAGGGGAGAGTCTTCCGAATTCAAGGAAATCGCCGTGATCAGCGGCAAAGGGGGCTCAGGAAAAACCACCGTGATCGCCTCACTGGCCGCCCTCTCCGAAAACAGGGTACTGGCCGACAACGACGTGGATGCCGCAGATCTGCACCTGCTTCTCAAACCCGTCATTCGCGAGGTCCACGATTTCGTCGGCGGATTGAAAATGGCCATCGATCCTGATCAGTGCACGGCATGCGGTCAATGCGCTGAACATTGCCGATTTGGAGCGATATACCCGGATGGTCCGACAAACCAGCAAGGAGTCACAGCCTTCCGGATTGATGAACTGTCCTGCGAAGGATGCGGCGTCTGCGAGTATCTCTGCCCCGTCGATGCAATCACGAATCGACCAAATACCGTGGGCAGATGGTACGTTTCGGGAACGGATTGTGGTCCGATGGTGCATGCCCGGCTGGGAATCGCGGAGGAAAACTCCGGACGCCTGGTCACCAGGGTCCGAAACGTCGCGGCGGAACTCGCTGAAAATCTCGGCAAGGAATTGATCCTCGGTGACGGTCCTCCCGGTACCGGATGTCCCGTTATCGCCTCCGTCAGCGGCGTTAACATTGTCCTTATCGTCACAGAGCCGACGGTATCCGGAGTGCATGACATGCAACGCGTCCTTGAACTTGCCGGGCATTTCGGCATTCCATCGCTGATCGTCGTGAATAAATCCGATCTCAACGCTGAACAGACCGTTCGGATTAAGGCCATTGCCGCAGAAATGGGGGCGAGGGTCATCGGCGAGATTCCTTTCGACCGCAGCGTAAACGACGCCCTCATGGCGGGTAAAACCGTTGTTGAATATGGAAAGGGGCCGGCAACCGAAGCGATTGCCTCCCTCTGGAAAGAGCTCGATATTATTCTTAAGAAAGGAGTATGATGCCATGAAGATCGCCGTGACATCCACCGGTCCGTCGCTTGATGATCCTGTCGAGGTTCGCTTCGGGCGATGCAGGTACTTTCTCGTCGTTGATCCAACGACCATGGAAACGGAAGTTATTCAAAACCCTTACATTGACTTGGGAGGTGGGGCCGGCATTCAATCCGCTCAACTGCTGGCCGACAAGGGGGTTACGGCCGTACTGACTGGGAACTGTGGCCCCAATGCCTTCCGGGTTTTCAGCTCGGCTGGAATCAAGGTCTTTTCCGGCATCTCCGGAAAGGTTCGGGATGCCGTGGAAAGGTACAAATCCGGAGCCGGAGCCGGCGCATCGGCCCCCAGTGTCCAAAGCCACTTCGGCATGGGAAGAGGAACAGGACGGGGCATGGGCACGGGCGGCGGCAGGGGAATGGGCCGCGGCCTGATGAGAAGTCGAGAAGCGGAAACGACGAAGGTCGAGGATGCTCCAACAAGCTCTTCTCCGGAGTCAACGGGAAGACAGGATGAAATATCCGAATTAAAAGAGCAGGCCAAAGCCCTGAAAAAGCAGATGGAACAGATAACAGCCCGCTTGAAGGACCTGGAAGGATAAAGGAACGGCAGGAGATTAGAAAAGATGCCCAAAGCCGCCCCCTTCGAGACGCACCATCGACGCTATGACGCCTGGTTTGAAACGCATGAAGGCGCCTATGTCTCCGAATTGCTCGCCTTGCGCCCTTTTGTTCCGTGGGAAGGACGGGGATTGGAAATTGGCGTCGGCACCGGCCGCTTCGCCGCACCGCTGGGTGTTGAGATGGGCCTGGACCCCTCCCCGGCAATGCTTTCCCACGCCGCGGCACGAGGCATCAGGACCGTGGCGGGTGTTGCCGAGAGGCTGCCCTTCCGGGACGGCTCCTTCGACTATGCCCTGCTGGTAACGACCCTTTGCTTTGTGGACTCCCCTGAAGAGACGTTCGCGGAGGCGTACAGGGTCCTTAACAGCGACGGCTGCCTCACCATCGGTTTTATTGACAGAGAGAGCTCTCTGGGCCGGCAATACGAAGCCCGCAGAGATGAAAACGTCTTCTACCCCGAGGCCACGTTCTATTGCGCTGAAGAAGTGGAGCGCCTTTTGGGAAACGCTCGATTTTCCATTCGATCCTGGGCTCAGACCCTGGGGCTCCCCTCCCATGAAACGACCACCATTGAACCGTTGCATCCGGGACACGGAGAGGGTGCATTCGTGGTTGTCTCGGCAGCGAAAGGCCGTTGATATCCATCACGGAACTCTGGTTTAAAATTAATCGCACCCTGACGGCAACCGTTGGTTGAAACGTCTTTGACCTGCACCCCCAAAAAAGCGACTTCGTGACCA
Organism: Syntrophus sp. (in: bacteria); assembly: GCF_040768185.1. NCBI lineage: Bacteria > Pseudomonadati > Thermodesulfobacteriota > Syntrophia > Syntrophales > Syntrophaceae > Syntrophus > Syntrophus sp. (in: bacteria). Next base: position 23,839 of record NZ_JAXGNC010000006.1, read on the forward strand.
TCCGGAGATGATCACGACGAGTTACCATACCCAAGAGTCATTGGATATTGAATTTTCCCCTGCCGGTTCAGACCCTTGATTTTTTAGTTAACACTGGCTTCTTCAAGTGCCTTTACAACATCATATCCTCCGAAATATGTTAATCCTTTTTTAAAGGGCATACCGCGCGGTACGGTCATCACCAGTCCGTTTTTCGTGTTGATGGCTGCATTATTCAAAGCAACCCATGATCCATCTGATTTTTTCTCGAAATCGGTTACACTAATTTTTGCAATTTCATCCATTACTTATCTCCTCATAAAGTATTTTCAGGGTTCAAACCGGCAGGGGCCATCTTACCCAGGCATTTGCTGCCTTGGGTCAATTCATTTTTATAATTCAGCTCGCTGAAAGGGGAACCGCCATTTCCAGGCTCGGGACAAAAAGTGCTTTGTATTCCGCAACATCTATCCAATCTCTTTTTTACAGGAATCAGGAAGTATTTCTCCTTATTCATCCCTTTTTAGGAGATTACAATCGCCAACAATTACTTTTTATTCCATTAAATCGCTTATATTCCCAAGCTTTAAAGTACACCTAAATACTTGTATGTATTGATTTTTACCATTATTCACATCGGAATTCCACAAAAAAATTTTTTCAGGAAAACGTTCCCAGAGATACGTTCAAGCCTGCCATTTGAGTTTCTATCGCCCTCCCGGCAGAAGCAATCTCCAAGCGGAAATGTTCCCCTGCCGCAAACGACGTCCGGACGTCGGCGTCACAGAGAATACGCTCTCTCCATGCGTCTCGTTGGATAGAAGTGTTTGGCTATTCACCGACGATCTTTACAAGCACTCTTTTTTCCTGCGCCCATCATATTCACCATAGAATATCTGCTCCCATGGCCCAAAATCCAAACTGCCGCCCGTGACAGCCACGACAACATCCCATCCCATCACCTGCCTCTTCAATTGAGCGTCCCCATTGTCCTCACCTGTCCGGTTACGGTGGTAATTCGACAGGGGTTCATGGAGCGCCAGCTTTTCCAGCCATTCCTCATGATCATGATGCAGGCCCGGTTCATCATCGTTCATGAATACGGAAGCCGTTATGTGCGTGGCGCTCACAAGGGCCAAACCTTCGGATATACCGCTTTACTTGAGGCACTGATCCAACTGGTCCGTAATGTTGACAAACCCTCTTCGCTCCGGAACATGGGACCACAGCTCTTTTCGATACGATCTCATCATGCTTCACCTCGTCATTTTGTTTTTTTCTGGATTCAGAAGACCCTGGTCTCGAACACTGGCTAAATCCAGGTAAACCGGCAGACCCGCCAGTCCCGTCATTCCTGTCTCTCTCTTTGCCTCTTCGTACTTGAATGATAATACCCCTTGTGCCATAATCGCCGCACCTCGTTGATGATGGTTTTCACTTGACAGAAAATCTGTATCATCCTGATTTTTCAGGTTCAACGAGGTTTTTTATTTTTCTTGATGGTAGATTAAGGCATCCATCTAACGAATATAGCGGCATCAAGAGGGAAACGGCTCATCTCCCTGGCGGGGGAACGTCGACGGGACAGGGCCATTTCCCGCGAGAAGGCGGTGTGCCGCTCGTGGACGAAAATCCTCGACGGGCCAACGATTACGGCACTGTGAATTTTCCTGTATTGATTAATGGGAAATTTGTGCTTTAATCAGACAACCTATTGCGAAAAGGAGAAGTTCCATGAACAGGCTCGCTCTTGTTGTTTTGATCGTCCTGCCCATGCTTTACGCAACCTGCCCTGTCATGGCTGAGCCGGCTGACGCAAACCGAGCGCCCGTCGAGTCTCCGTCAGCCGGTAGCGGACAATTGCCGGCGGCGGGTCGACCGCCTGTTCTCGTTCAGCCGCCTGCCCCGGTCCAGCCATCCGCTCCGGTTCAATCTTCTGAAACAGTTTCGCAGTCCTGGGATACCGTTTCTGAAGAAGCCCAGGGGCCTCCGTCGACGGGGCTGAAGATGGTTGACATCCTGCTGGTAAGGCCGCTTTGCCTGATCGGCTCGACGGCGTCCACCGCGGTCTATATCGCCCTCTCCCCACTGGTCTATCTCATGGGGATCGGAGAGGAAACGGCACGGGTCATGGTTGAGGCGCCATGGCGCTTCACCTCCTGCCGATACATCGGGGAATTCAATCACTACAAGGACGAAGAACCCATCATGGGCGTGTGGGAATTTTAACGGCCGTCGAAACCGTACATGTTTAGCGGCCAAAATCCCCTTGACTCATAAAATCCTTGTCCATATACTTATGAACATTGAATGTTTCTTCTTTCCATCTGGATGTCGCCGTAGGCAGAATTTCAGGAACCGTCAAAGCCATTACAATTCAAGAATAACAGATTTACTTCAGAACGAGGATTCCGATGATCACCAAAAAAACCGTCAAGGATATTGAGCTCAGGGACAAGAGAGTGATAATGCGCGTTGATTTCAACGTGCCGATGAAGGAAGGCGCCGTCCAGGACGACACCCGCATCCGGGCCGCTCTGCCGACGATCAACCATGTCCTTGAACAGGCTCCACGCTATCTTATTCTCATGTCGCATCTTGGCGACCCGAAAAAGGACGCGGCGAAGGCGAAAGAGAAGGCTGAAAAAGCGGGGAAGGAATTCGATGAGCAGAAATTTCTCGACGGCAAATGCAGGATGAAGCCCGTGGCGGAGTATCTGGCCGGGCTTCTCGGCAGGCCCGTCAAGCTCGCTCCCTCGGCCATCGGCCCCGAGGTCGCCTCCATGGTTTCAGCGCTCGGGCCAGCGGAAGTCCTCATGCTGGAGAATACCCGTTTTCACCGGGAGGAAACCTCCAAAGACCCGGCCGAACGCGAGAAGATGGCGAAAGAACTGGCGGCCTTCGCCGATGTCTATATCAATGACGCCTTCGGAACGGCCCATCGCGCCCATGCCTCCACGGAAACCATCGCGAGATTCGTTCCGGTCGCCGTGGCCGGATTTCTCATGGAGAAGGAGGTCCGGTATCTCGGTCAGACCGTTTCCAGCCCGCAGAAGCCCTTCGTCCTGGTTCTCGGCGGAGCCAAGGTCTCCTCCAAGATCGGGGTGATTACGAACCTTCTGAACAAGGTCGATGCGATTCTCATCGGTGGCGGCATGGCTTACACCTTCCTGAAGGCCCGGGGCCTGCCGGTCGGCAGATCCATGGTGGAGACCGAGATGATCCCCACCGCGGCCGAAATCCTGAAAAAGGCGGCCGAGGCGAAGGTCGAGATCTTTCTGCCGGAAGACCACATCGCCGTACCGGAATTCAGCAACGAGGCAATGATCCATGCCATCCCGAAGGATTCCTTTCCCGATGACCTCATGGGGGTGGATATCGGAGCGAAAACCCTTGCAGAATACAAGGATGTCCTTTCCAGGGCAAAGACCGTCATCTGGAACGGACCCATGGGCGTTTTTGAAATGCCCAATTTCGCCACGGGGACAAAGGAAATTGCCAAAGCCCTCGCCGAAATCGACGCCATTACCGTGGTCGGCGGCGGCGACTCCGTTTCCGCCTTAAAGCAGACGGGACTGGAAAGCAAAATGACTCACGTCTCCACGGGGGGCGGCGCTTCCCTCGAATTTCTCGAACTCGGCCATCTCCCGGGAATCGATGCACTCAATGACAAATAGCCAAAGGAGCTCCATCATGAGAAAAGCCCTCATTGCAGGAAACTGGAAAATGAACAAGACCGACCCCGAAGCCATCGAGCTTGCCAGAGCCCTGGTGGCGGAAGTCGGGCAGTACGAGGCATGCGATATCCTTCTGTGCCCTCCTTTCACCTCCCTCAAGTCCGTGGGCGACGTCATTCGGGGAAGCAAAATCAAGCTCGGCGCACAAACGATGCACTGGGAGAAATCCGGGGCGTTCACGGGAATGGTCTGTGCGGACATGCTCAAATCCCTCGGCTGCACCTACGTGATCATCGGGCATTCTGAGCAGAGGCAGTTTTTCGGCGAGACGGACGAAACGGTCAACAAAAGGACCAGGGCCGCCCTGGCCAATGGACTGACCCCAATCGTCTGTGTCGGTGAATTCCTCGAACAGCGGGAATCCGGAAAACACGAACAGATTGTCAGGGACCAGGTCATTCAGGGTCTGAAGGGCCTCACCAGCGACGAAATGAAACAGGTGGCGATCGCCTATGAGCCTGTGTGGGCTATCGGCACGGGAAAAACCGCTTCGTCACAGGATGCCGATGACATGCACGCCTGCATCCGCTCCACCATTGAAAAGGTCTGGAACAGGGACGTGGCGCAGGGGCTTGTCATTCAGTACGGTGGAAGCGTAAAGCCTGACACCATCGATGAGCAGATGGCCATGCCCAACATCGATGGCGCATTGGTCGGCGGCGCCGCTCTGCAGGCCGATTCCTTCGCCCGCATCGTCCGATTCCAGGCCGGGTAGCTGCCGCTTCAAATCAGGATAAGCTTTGATTCATGAGCGATATGACCAAAATAAAGATGGAAGGAGGAATTTGAAATGAAAAGAATGGCGTTTTTTGCCGCGTTTGTTTTCATGCTCTGTCTTTTCCTTGTTTCCGAGTCGTTAGCTCAACGGGGCATGATGTGGAGAGGCAGCGGCGGCTGGGGGATGGGGACGCCCTACAGCAGGATGTTCAACCCTGCAACCGTTGAGACGATCACCGGAGAGGTCATCGCCATTGACAAGCTTACACCGCTGAGTGGTATGCACTACGGCATTCACATGATCGTGAAAACGGAGAAGGAACCCATTTCCGTTCACCTCGGTCCCGGATGGTTCATCGAAAATCAGGATATAAAAATCGCCGCAAAGGACAGAATTGAAGTGAAAGGCTCAAGGGTGACCTACAACGGAAAGCCGGCGATCATCGCTTCCGAGATTAAGAAGGGAGACGATGTGCTCAAGCTTCGCGACGAGAACGGGTTCCCCGCCTGGAGTGGATGGAGAAGGCCATAGAACAGATGACAGCCCTTGAACCGCCGGAACATCCGTTTTCGGCGGTTCATCCCCCAGACTTCACCACTCCCCCCGATGTCAAGGGCCTCACCACAATCCGGGGCCGGTTTTGATCTTAACCGGAGAAGCCCGAACCCTTGCGATGACTACATGTCTGCGCGGGAACAACATCAACCGTTATCCCCCTCGTATTACCCTCTTCTCCATCTCCGGCATTGTCTCGCAGAAGCAAGTGAAGATTCGGCAGAAACCCGGTAGCGAAACTCTTCCGTCCTGAGCAAAGCCAAAGGATAAGGTTTGCCCTGCCGAAGGGCTGCACGCGAAAAGCGGGCGGCGCGTTTCAGCTCTGTACGATCGTTTTTCTTTTGTAACTATTCAGCACTTTGTTCTTTGACGTTCATAAACTCGGGCCACTCGCCCTGAAACAGTAGCCGCAAAGCTTCTGGTAATGACAACCGAATTTTGACCACCCTGAGCAGTGTTTATACTTTGGGATGACGGGCAGGTCATCCCCTGTCTTCCTTATTGATCGCCGGGAAAACGTAGGAAGCCGTGAGGCGACCGGAGTTTTACCGGCGAAACGTCACTGTTCATCATTTCTTTGAGACTTTCTCGCAAACGATAGCTATCCCAGTTACAGCCGATGATGTGGGCTTTGTGGGTTAACCGATCCATAAGGGCGGCAGTCATGGTCGGATCGCCGAAAATCTGAGTCCAGTCGGCAAAACCGAGATTCGTGGTGATGATCACAGATCCCTTTTCATGCCGTTCCGCCAAAACCTGGGAAAGCAATTCCGCCCCTTCCTTGGAAAAGGGGATGTAACTCAGTTCATCCAGAATCAACAGGTCATCGTGGGCCACATCTTCAGCAGATGCAGCAGATGTCGATCGCGCACGCGACGCGCCACCGATTTCATCAACTCCGAATGCGGAATGCTATCGAAGTACCCGGACAAGTCCGCATCGACCACCTCCATATGTCCGCTCCGCAGCAGCGTTTCAATCCGACCAACGGCACCTTGAGCGCTGCGGCCGGGCCGGTACGCGTAATGCAAAACGTCTATGCGGTACACCTTTATCGTACGGCACGTAGAATCGATATCCTGGCGACTGCTTCGCTTTGGTGCGTAACGCCGGCTGCAACTTCTCAACTTTTCCGGAGGTGTTAGACGCATGGCCAATCTCCCGGCTGTCGTGCTGCTTGTTGCACTAACCTTGAGCTGAGGCCGCTTCTCTCCCTCGGCATTACCCGAGATCACCACTACTGCGGGCCTCTCCGCCACCTCGCATGGCCGGATTCGGTTCCTCGCGGAACATCCGTTGGCGGTCACGCGCCGCCACCACCGAGGCTTCCCGTGTTGCGATCAATCTCCCTGTACATGCATGCCACCGCCAAATACCCCGGCGGAACCCTGCGGTGCAAATGTCACTCGCTTCCCGCAAGGCAACGGCCTTCTCCGCTTTGACGTCGGATCGGGTTCCGCAACGACGCTTCGAGGCCTGCTCGGCGTTCACTACACGTTGCGGCCTGCATGCTCGCTGAATCCCATGGGACCCTTTTCTGGAAGTGCTTCAGTAAAGGTCGTTGCCTCCTTCCACCGCCTCCAGTGCTATCGGCCGGAGCGACAGAAGCCGGGTGGGAATCTCACCCACTGAAAATTGCGGCTTTTCACGGCACACTTCAATGAAAACAAAATATTTTATGTTGAACCGTTACTTTCTTTTTACTTTTTTTCCAGATATTGCTAGTATTTCTGTACAGTTCCACTCTGTGTTCATGGTGGTTCCGGAGTATTCCTCCAGGGAAAATTTCTCTGCGGCCTGCTCAGGACAAAGGTTCGAAGGCGAACGGAGATCGTCGTGACCTGGAAAGCTGCAATCGCTTCGTATTTCCAACCTTTAATTTCATTCTGATGGACGGAGACGATGAGGTGAAGAACATGATTGAAGCAAAAGAAGTCCCAACCGATTGTACGCTTTGCTATCACAGCTGCGGATGCAGGGTAACGGTCAAGGATGGAAGGGCGGTGAAGATCGCCGGGCTGAACTCCCATCCCTTGAACCATGGAAAGCTGTGCCCCAAGGGGGCCAATGCCCTCGCGACCATCTACAATCCTGATCGGCTGCGTCGCCCGCTGAAGCGGATCGACGGGAGCTTCAGGGAAATCTCATGGGACCAGGCCCTGGACGAAATCGCTGAAAGACTCCTGGACCTGAAGAAAAATTTCGGCCCCCAGGTTCTGGGCGTGTTCAGCGGATCCATTGGTGTGGAAAACTTCGAGATGGGCGGTCTTGTGCAGCGGTTCAAGACCGCTTTCGGTTCACCCAATTTCTTTTCTGTTGAGAGCGTTTGCTACCGGATGCGCATCCGGGTCCGGCAAATGACCTTCGGAAGATATCCGGTCGAAGAGATGGACTCCCACCTCTATATCCTCTGGGGACACAACCCTGAACAATCGGACTTTCCCCTCAAACTCGCCCTCAAAAGAAATCGGAATCAAGGGGCCAGGCTGGTCGTCATCGACCCCAAGCGGATTCCCTTGGCCGACATGGCGGATCTGTACCTGCAGATCCGGCCGGGTACGGATGGCGCCCTGGCCCTAGCCATGATGCATGTGATCATCAACGAAAAGCTCTACGACAGGGACTTCATCGAACAGCATACCTTCGGCTTTGAGCGGCTGGTCCCCCATGTGCAGAAGTACACCCCCGAGTGGGCGGAGGAAGTGACCTGGGTGCCGGCTGAAGACATCCGCAGATTGGCCAGGCTGTTTTCAGGAACACGGGGGGCAAGCATCTATCAAGGCACCTGCACGCAGGACCAGACGGCCAATGGCGTTCAAAACAGCCGCGCTTTTTCTATCCTCCAGGCCATTACCGGCAACGTCGATGTCCCAGGCGGCTGGGTGACCAGTCCTCCGCCGCGCCTGAGAGATGTGAGTCTCGGCGTGGAGGGCAATCCCATGGGGGCAGACCGGTACCCCCTTTTCGTCGAGATGTGGGGCAGGAAAAGTCCCTATGGCGTCGTGACTCTTGTTCCGGAAAGCATCCCTGAAGTGCTGAGGGCCTTTTTCGTTATTGGAGGCAACCCCCTGGTTTCCATGCCGGACAGCAACGCCTTCCGCAATGCCTTTCGAAAGCTTGACCTTCTCATCGTGCACGATCTTTTCATGACGGAAACGGCCAGGGAAGCCCATTATGTGCTTCCTGCCTGCTCCCATCTGGAAAAATGGGGGGTAGCCTACAGTTACAATGTTTGCCACGGCCTTCCATTCCTCATGCTGAGGAAGAAGTGCATCGAACCCCTTTACGAGAGCTGGTCCGAATGGAAATTGTTCACGGAACTGGGAAAGAGGCTGGGGTTGGAAGACAGGTTCCCCTGGAGATCCGAGGAGGAAATGATTGCCTTTGAACTGTCCCCATCAGGATTCTCCTTTGATGATCTTCTGAACAGGATGCCGGAAGGCGTATTCTATACCGAAAAAAACTATGAACAATCAGAAGGGCGCTATCATTCCCCTTCAGGGAGAATTGAGATTTACAGCGAAACCTTCGAGCGGGCCGGTTTTGATCCTCTGCCCACCTTTCTGGAGCCGGAAAGAGGACCGAGGCGGGCGAGCAAAGCGTTCCTGGAGAAGTTCCCGTTGATTCTGTCCACGGGAAGCCGACACATTGGATATACCCACAGCCAGCATCACGGTGCGGACGCTCTTCGCAAAATGTATCCCGAACCCCTGGTCCAGATCAGCCCGGCGACAGCAAACCGCTTTGGAATTGAGGACGGAGACAGAGTCATCGTGGAAACGAACCGGGGACAGGTGAACATGAAGGCTGCCGTGGAGGAGCGGGTAGCGGACAACGTCGTGCTGGTGCCGCACGGCTGGGAGGGGGACGCCAATGCCAATCTGCTGACCGACGTGGAGTGCCGTGAGCCCATGATGGGCTATCCGGACATGAAATCGCTGCAATGCCGCATTAGAAAGGCATAGCGAAATCTGATGCGGATGCTCCCGGCCAGGGCGAAAAGCCCGTCAAGCCCGCCGTATCACCGGCAGCCGTTAAACTTTCGTTTCATCGCAAAAACATTTGATGATATAAAAAACCGGCAGGATGCAGACCGGTTCTACGAACTCAGATTCAGAAAGGAATGCGACACGGTGGAAAACAGAAAACGCCTCACGGAACTCCCGGCGTGGAAAGCGCTGTCGGCTCACTCTCGGGAGCATAAACACCCTCTCAGGGATCTTTTCGCGGGCGACCCTGAACGGGGAGAACGCATGGCCGCCCATGGGGCAGGCCTTTATCTCGATTATTCAAAGAACTGGATCACCGATGAAACGCTCAGGCTTCTGCTTCAATTGGCTGAGGAAACCGGCCTGCGGGAGCGGATCGACGCCATGTTCCGAGGGGAAAAAATCAATCTCACGGAGAGCCGCGCCGCCCTCCATACGGCCCTTCGCGCGCCGAAGGGGTCTTCCATCCGCTTGGACGGAGAAAACGTCGTTCCCCTGGTTCATGATGTGCTGGACAGGATGGCCTGTTTTGCCGACAAGGTCCGGAACGGATCCTGGAAAGGCCACAGCGGAAAACGCATCCGGAATATCGTCAATATCGGCATCGGCGGCTCGGACCTCGGGCCGGTCATGGCCTACGAGGCACTCAAGCATTACAGCGACCGGTCCCTCACCTTCCGCTTCGTCTCCAACATCGACGGAACGGACTTCGCCGAAGCCGTTCAGGATCTGCATCCTGAGGAAACGCTTTTTATCGTGTCTTCGAAGACCTTTACAACCCTGGAAACGATGACCAACGCCGAAACGGCCCGCGACTGGCTGGTTCAGGGGAATCATGGCGACCGCACGGCGGTGGCGAAGCACTTCGTCGCCGTCTCGACGAACACCGCCGCGGTGACGGCTTTCGGCATCGATTCCGACAACATGTTCGGATTCTGGGACTGGGTCGGCGGGCGGTACTCGATGGACTCGGCCATCGGCCTGGCGACGATGATCGCCGTCGGACCCGGACACTTCCGAAGCATGCTGGCGGGTTTTCATGAGATGGATGAGCACTTCCGCACAGCCCCCTTTGAACACAACCTGCCGGTGCTCCTGGCCCTCCTGTCCATCTGGTACAGTAACTTTTTCGGCGCGGAGACCATCGCCGTCATTCCCTATGAACAATACCTGAAGCGATTTCCGGCGTACCTTCAGCAGTTGACGATGGAAAGCAACGGGAAGCGCGTCACCCTCGACGGGGTCGAGGTGGACTACTCAACCAGCCCCATCTATTGGGGTGAGCCCGGAACGAACGGCCAGCACTCCTTTTTCCAGTTGATCCACCAGGGGACCAGGCTGATTCCCTGCGACATGATCGCCTTTGTCGAACCGCTCCATACCCTCGGCCGTCACCACGATCTTCTGCTGGCGAACGTCTTCGCCCAGACCGAGGCGCTTGCCTTCGGCAAAACGCTGGAAGAAGTCCAGGCCGAAGGCGTCCCGGACTGGCTGGCGCCCCACAAGGTCTTCGCGGGCAACCGGCCATCCAACACAATCCTTGCCCGGAGGCTGACCCCGGATATCCTGGGCAAACTGGTCGCCCTCTATGAACACTGCGTCTTTGTTCAGGGCGCCATCTGGAACATCAACCCCTTCGACCAGTGGGGCGTCGAACTGGGAAAGGCCCTGGCCCAGCGCATCATCCCGGAGTTGGAAAGCGCGGAGGAACCGCGGCTCGCGCATGACAGTTCGACGAACGCCATGATTCGCCGTTACCGGAAGCTCAAGGAAAAAATGGGGTGACCGGGTCCCACCGGCCCCGCCATAGAAGCGGTTATGAACCCCGCGGGGATAGCTTCGCTTTCGTTCGCCGGCTCGAAGAAGAATTCATCCCGGACGGAGGAAAGGCTGACGGCGGGCATTTTCGATCCGATGATCCGCAGAAAATACCCGCTTACGAAGCCATCACCCTGATGCGGTCCGGAACGGAGATGAGGCTGGCTCCCCTGTACAATGAGCCGTCCCGGCGTCAGCGGCCCGCCGCCTGTCCGAAAAAGAGAGCGTAAAGCTCCATGGGCTCAATGTAAGTGCCGTCCCTGTAGACACGCATATTTCCGGACGAGATTTCATCGATGAGCATGGTCTCATCCTGGTGGTAACCGAATTCCAATTTGATGTCGTAGAGCTCCATCCCCTTTTCAAGCAGGCTGCCGGCAATGATCTCCGTGATCTTCCGAGTCTCCGCCTTGATGTCGTCATACTGTTCGCCGCTCATGATGCCGAGGTCAATAAGCCCGTCCCGGATGACGAGGGGATCGCCTCTGCCGTCGTCCTTTAACGTCATTTCGACGTACAGAGGAAGGGGAGCCCCCTCTGCGATATAGTCGCCGTAGCGGCGCAGGAAGCTGCCCACGGCCCTCCGGCGGCAAATAACCTCGACCCCCTTTCCAAATACCTTGGCCGGAAGAACCTCCATCGTTGTTTCCTCCAGATTTGAAGCGACATAATGAGTCTTAATCCCCGCGGCCTTCAGCTTTTCAAAAAAGAAGACGGACATCCGGAGATTCATCCTGCCCACCCCTTCAATGCTCAGCCCTATTTGATTCGCGCCTGGATCGAACACCCCGTTCTCGCCGGTGACATCATCTTTGAACTTGAGCAGATAATGACCGTTTTCAAGGGCATAGACATTTTTTGTTTTTCCTTCGTACAGCAAGGTCGTCTCCTCCATTTTCTCCTCCGAATGCGCACTGCGGAAAGCCGCAGCCAACCGGTGTGGTCATGATGATAGGGACATGGTGATCCTGGTCGGCACGGGTTGCAGGTATCCTTTACCGTCGGCTTCGGATGGCGCCCCCGGTTTCCCCTCCATCCAAGATCCTTCTGGCACAAGAATAACGGGTTCCCGCGTTCCGGTCAACAGGACATATGAAAGAGTGTGCGTCCCTGTTCGTGATTTTTGTGCCGCGGAACGAGATCATGCCAGCGATGACTCCGTGGCTTTTTACAGGCATGTCGCACCGGAATTCGAACATTCTATCACGGATCGGACAACATCTTCTTGACATTTCGGTGAGTTTACCGCACAAATTAGTATAACTTCACGTAAACCGGTTTCCAACCCATCAGAACCCTCAACAAGGTGAAGCTATGGATTGATCCTTATTAGAAAACCCCGTCCCCGAAATGAGGCGGGGTTTTGTGTTCAGCGTCCTGCCCTTCTTAATCCTCATGAACGATTCCGAGGCATCAAGGCGGGAGAGGTTTTTTTCAGGAGAACAGGAACAATCGATTTGCTGGTCTTTTCCGGCAGGGAGGTGCAGAATGCGGAAGAATCAACGGCTTGCAATCATTGGTGGCGATGCGGCCGGGATGAGCGCGGCGGTCCAGGCAAAGCGTAGAAATCCCGAGCTGGACATCATTGTTTTCGAGAGGGGGCCACACACTTCCTACTCGGCGTGAAGCATTCCCTACTACGTCGGCAAGGTTGTCGACGATGTCAGGAAGCTGGTGGTTGTCACCCCCGAGGAGTTTCGTGACCGATACGGCATTGACGCCCGCATCCTCCACGAAGTTACGGAAATCGACCTCAAGGAGCGCCGACTCCATGTCCGTGACCTCAAGGAAGGAAAGGAGCACCGAGAGGCCTTCGATCTGCTGATGATTGCAACGGGTGCCGTTCCCTTTTGTCCCGATGTGCCCGGATCAAAGGCCCGGGGGGTATATGGACTTCATTCCCTCCAGAGCGGAATCCGGGTCCGGGATGTCATTGACAGGGAAAAGCCCGAAAGGGCCGTCATCATCGGAGGGGGATATATCGGCCTGGAAATGGCGGAGGCCTTGATCATGAGAGGCCTCGATGTCTCTCTCGTGGAGCTGGCTGCCCAGGTCATGAACACCCTCGATCCCGATATGGGTTCCCTTGTTTCCGAAGCCCTCATGCGTGTCGGCGTCAAGCTCTTCAGGGAAGAATCTTTCCGTTCCGTCGAAGTGGAACAGGATCGGGTCCAGGCCGTCGTTACGGACCGCCGGACCCTTCCCGCCGATATCGTCATTCTGGGCCTGGGAGTGCGACCCAACACGGAGCTGGCCGAGCATGCCGGGATTGCCCTCGGCGTCCGAAAGGCCATTAAAACCAACGACCGGATGCAGACGAACATCCCAGGTGTCTGGGCGGCCGGAGATTGCGCCGAATCCTTTCATCTCGTCAGCCGGCGCCCGGTCCATATCGCCCTGGGAACGATCGCCAACAAGCAGGGCAGGGTTGCCGGGATCAACCTGGGTGGGGGCTATGCCACGTTCCCCGGCGTTGTAGGTACGGCTGTGAGCAAGATATGCGATTTTGAAGTGGCCAGGACAGGCCTTCAGGAAAAGGAAATAGCGGACCTGGGGCTGGACTATGTCGCGGGACGTATCGAAGGCATGACGCGGGCCAGCTATTATCCAAATGCCGGAAAGATCACGGTGAAGGCACTGGCGGAAAGGGAAACGGGGAGGCTCCTGGGCGCCCAGATCGTCGGCGTTGAAGGTGCGGCCAAGCGGATCGATGTGTTCGCAACGGCGCTTCATGCCGGCTTTGATGTGGATGAGATGATCAATCTCGATCTCAGTTATGCTCCCCCCTATTCCGGCGTCTGGGATCCCGTGCATCTCGCCGTACGCCGTGCCAAAGCGGCGCTGGAGGAAGCCCCATAGAAACCGGCGGCCCTTCCCCGACCCGGTCCCATCGCCCTTTCAGCGGCTTCCAGGAACATGATCCCGGAAGCCGGTAAAGAGAGACATGCGTCATGATCCTTTTGAAGCACATTCTTTTCGTTTCCGAACCAGCGTCAGATCAGACTTCGGCCCTGGAACGGGCCGTTTCACTGGCGGAAAACAACAATGCGGACCTGACGGTCGCCACGGTGTTCCCTTCCGTGCCGGACGGTTATCTCAAGGAATGGGCGGCCCTCTCCAGGCAGGACCTTGAAGCCTTGATCGAACCCTTCAGGGATCGCCTGAACATCCGGCTCGAAGTGCTCTCGGGTCCGGTTTTTCTCGAGGTCATTCGCGCCGTGCTGCGCAATTCTCACGATCTGGTCATCAAGGTGGCGGAAAATCCCCCTTTCATAAAAATGCTCTTCGGAACCGACGACATGCATCTCCTGCGCAAATGTCCGTGCCCTGTATGGCTGATGAAGACTCCCGAGAAATCCAAATATTCGGTCATCGTGGCTGCCGTGGATGTTGACCCCTTGAACCCCTCGGAGACGGAGCAGGACCTCAATGAGAACATTCTGGACCAAGCGACTTCGCTGGCCCTGTCCGATTTCGCGTCTCTGCACCTGGTTCACGCCTGGGAACCATTTGGAGAAGGCACCTTGCGTTCCAGGATCGACGCGGCAGCCGGAGGCGCCGACTATCTCGAGAAGGAGCACATGCTTCACCAGAAGGCGTTCTATAGACTCGGCGAGACCCTGCGAAGCCGGATCGGCGAGTCTATCTATGATTATCTTTCCCCCAACTTCCATCTTCTCAAAGGACCGGCCAAAAAGCTGATACCGGAATTGGCGGCGCAACTGGAGGCGGATTTGGTCGTCATGGGAACGGTTGCACGAACGGGCATCGCGGGATTGTTCATCGGCAATACCGCGGAGGCCATTCTTGATCAGTTGGCCTGCTCGGTCCTTGCCGTCAAGCCCTCCGGCTTTGTCACACCGGTAAAACTTTCCGAATAGAAGAATACCTTGCAGGCAGCGAAGGTCCTGATCCTGCATGCAGAATGTCTGGTGGTTCAGCGCCTGTCACACGGCGCTGCATTTCACCTGGAAACAGGCGGGCGATAATGATATAAGCTCTCCGCTTGCAGATCGTTCAACCCTTTGCAACCATCGGCAGGTCCTTATTGAAGCGATGACGGAATCTTACACCGTCTTTTTTTTCAGTGAATAACGGGGGGGGCGCGGAGAATGGGAAAAAGACATTCAAAATTTTCGACTTTTTTATTTTTTGTGGTCATCTTGGTCCTTTTGTCACCGTCGACGGCCCGGCATGCCCGCGCCGCCCTTTCTGATTTCAACAAAGACGGCCGCTCCGACCTGCTGCTGAGGAACAGCTCCAATGCTTCAACGGTTCTGTGGTTCATGAATGCCGACGGAACCCATTCCGGCGATAAGACCCTCTGGACGAGCAAGGACTCCACCGTCGCGGCAACAGGGGACTTCAACAACAACGGAATCTGCGATCTCATCAAAAGAAGCTCGTCGACCGGCCAGGCGGTCCTCTGGTTCATGAACGCCGACGGGACGCGCAAAAGCTACAAGGTCCTCTTTACCGAACCGAAAACGACCATCGCGGGCACGGGCGATTTCAACGGTGACGGAATCTGCGACCTTATCCAGAGAAAAATGGCCAACGGCCAGATGGTCCTCTGGTTCATGAACGCCGACGGAACACGCAAGAGCTACAAGGTCCTCTTCACCGAACCCTATTCCACCATCACGGCCACGGGCGATTTCAACAAGAACGGCATCTGCGATCTCATCAAGAGGGACGATGCGACCGGCCGGACGGTTCTCTGGTTCATGAACGCCGACGGAACACGCAAGAGCTACAAGGTCCTCTTCACGGATCGAAAATCCACCGTCGTGGCCACGGGCGATGTGGATAATGACGGCATCTGCGATCTCATCAAGAGAAATGCCTCCACCGGCCAGACGGTTCTCTGGTTCATGAACGCTGACGGAACCAAGAAAAGCGAAAAGGAGCTTTTTACGGACACGAAATCCACGGTTGCAGCTACCGGTGATTACAATGGTGACGGCATCTGCGATCTCATCAAGAGAAACACCTCCACTGGCCAGGCGGCGCTGTGGTTTTTAAACGCCGATGGATCCCGGAAGAGCTACAAGGTTCTCTTCACCGGAACGGAGCTCGCCCTCATACCGGCCCCTGCTGTCCCGAAGCTCGCGAAGCAGTCCATCTTCGGCACCGCCGGACAGTCCATGGGATACTCCACATACGAGTATGATGCGGGAGGAAGACAGATCAAGATGTCCTCCTATAGCGCAACAGGCTTACTGGTGGGATACACGAAAACCCAGTACAATTCAGAGGGAAAACCCATCAAGGTTTCCAACTACAGTGCTGCCGGTCAACTCATGCAATACATCAAAACCTCTTACAACAAGTCCGGAGACGCGGTTAATGTATCCACTTACAACGGTTACACAAATCTTTTGATGCTCAAAGTCGTCACCGAATACAAATCTCCGGGAAAACCGTCAAAGGTCACGGAGTACGGCGCCACGGGCGTCATCTCGAAATACACCGTATACGACTATAACGAGGCGGGCAAGCCCGTCAAGGTTGCCACATACAATCTCGCCGACGAGCTGACAGGATATGTCACGTACGAATACAACAAGGCAGGAAAACAGAGCAAGGTATCCAAATACGGCCCTACGGGTCTTTTGCTCAAATACACGGCCTATCAATATAACTCATCGGGATTACAGATAAAAGTTTCTGAATACGGCGCCACGGGCGTCATCTCAGAATACACCGTCTATGAATATAATGCTGTGGGAATGCCGGCCAAAACGTCCACCTACGATTTCACGGACCAGCTGAAAGGATATGTCACGACCCTCTACGATGCGGCGGGAATGATCACAAAGGTTTCCTCCTATGGACCTACGGGGCTTCTGAAACAATACACAACCATGGACTATACCTACTGAGGCCGGGGCGGGGGATTGCCCCGGTGGCTGTCATCTCCCGCTGCCGCAGGATCCTTTTTTTCTGCGGCCCGCGAAGTCCGGTCAGCCGTTCAGCTCGATCATTTCCAGGCTGTGATTCGCCTCGCCATGCTCCGGCCGGATTTCCTCGCGAAGGTCCCTTCCTTGAAACAGGGCCGGAACTCGATTCATGGGCCGATGCCCTTCGGCGGACAGGCTATCCTTGTCGGCATGGACGGCGCTCTGGCCGAGGGGGAGACAGAACGCCGCGTCACGGGAATTGGCCGGCATGCACCGGATGATGTAACTGGGATCGATGTATTTGAGGTTGATCTCCATGGCGTTTTTCTTGAAATAGTCCCTGATGGCATCACGCAGATAAATGCCGATGTCTCCGTATTTGACATTACCCGTTCCGAAGGTTCCTGGGGCCCCGGGACGTTCCCAGGATCGACCCGCCAAGCTCATGAACGCGGGCCACCGAGTCCGGCGTCAGGCTGAGGGGCTCGTGCCCGAGCCTCTCCACGAGCCCCGCGTACCCGTACCGGAACCCATAGATCCTCTGCACACCGCAGTGGCAACAAAGGCTCATGACGATGGCCCGGATCACATCGTTCAGGCCGGGACAGATCCCTCCGCAGGTTACAATGCCGCAGGCGATCCGAGACGGGTCAAAAAAGATCTTTTCCCTTGGCCCCGCCGCTTCCATTGCAGGCGGCGTTGTCCCTTGGTCAAGCCTTGACTCGATCACATCGAGACAGGAGTCATAAAGAACCCGCCCGCTGGCATCGGCAAAGCGGATGCCGTTTGCGCGGCCCCTTGAAAAGTCCGAACCGCTTGATTGCCGCGGCGGTTTTTAAAAACCGATTTCCCGGGCATAGGAGAACTGGCGCTTCCAGGGGATGCCGGGATGGGCCGAATCGAAGGTTTCCTCGCCCACGATCCGCATCGATTCCTCATCGATCCGGATCGGGTGATACGCACCTACAAAACCCTGGTCTGGATGGATCGTGGGGTTGTCCCCCGGCCAGCAGTCGCACTCTGTCGTAATGTTCAGCAGGGCATTGATCAGAACGGTGCGCCCCTCGATCTTCCGCCAGACGGCCGCCGCCGTTTCCACGAGCTTCTCCTGAAAAACTGTTGCGTCCGTTTCCCACTCGATTTTCAGGGCCATGTTGGGGCAGAGGCCGATGCACTGCGCGCAGCCGATGCAGACGTCGTGGTCGTAGGTGGGCAAGCCGTCTTCGCCGAACTGCGCCGCACCCGTCGGACAGACGTCGACACAGACGCCGCATTTGATGCACTTCCCGGGTTTGAGAAGCGGGCGGATATCGGCATGCATCCTCTGCTTCTGAGCCCGTGAGGCGAATCCCATGGAGAGGTTTTTGATGGCCCCCCCGAAACCCGCTTCCATGTGCCCTTTGAAGTGCGAAAAGATGACATAGCCGTCGGCGCGGTCAAAAATGTCGGCCACCTGTACGGAAGAAAAGTGGCTATAATCGGTCTGCAGGTCCACAACGGAGCGACCATCCATTCCGTCGGCGATGACGACGGGACATCCCAGAAAGCCCTCCGTATAGCCGTGCTCCGCCGCCGTCTGCAGGGAATCTTCAGCCTTCCGCCGCCCCCCGGAGTACAGAACCGTCGTATCGAAGAGGAAAGGGAAAGCGCCTGCCGCTTTAACCCACAGGGAAATCTCCCGGGCATAGTCGGGTGGGAGAAAACTACGGTTCTCCCTTTCGCCCCAGTGAAGCTTGATGCCCACCCGGTCTCCCCTGCGGAAGGGGGCCTCCATTTTCTCCAGCAGACGGCGCAGTTCGCCCACGTATGGGCGGTGGGGGCTTGACAGCCTCTCAAAGACGATTTCTTCCATGATGTGCGTCCTTTCCTCCTGTTGATATTCAGGGCGCGAGCATGACCTGATCGCCGAAACGCTCGGAAAGTGCGGCAGCCAGGCGGGCTGCAGCCTGCCCGTCGGAACATTCGACCATCAGTTCCCCGCCATCCCCCACAACCAGCCGGCCATGGGCCTCAACGACCGCCTCGACTTCGTCGGGCTCCACAGTCCACCATCCCCTCGTCCGCTGCAGAAGCTCCTTACCTTTTAATTTTCTCGGGGTCACCAGGTCGATCTGCCTGAACCAGGCGGTCCATCCTATCTGCGCCGGCTCCCGGAGGACCGGACTGACCGGATCGTGGTAGATGCGGCATCTTCCGAACAGGCGAAGGCGCATCATGGCACCAGCCCTGAAATTTCCCGGGTCCGGGCATCCTGCCTTCCGATGACCTGCAGCTTCTCTTCCGGAACGCCGTCCCGTTCCATGAGCCGTTTCAAGACAAATCCGTAGAGGATTCCCGCTTCATCATCCGCCAGGGACAGATTTCGCCGATCCGCCGCGGCCCAGCCCCGCTCGAAGAGCACCCGGGCGGCTTCCCGCCATCGACGGAGCCTGGGATCGAAGGGGGAAATTCCCGCATCACCGATCAGTTTCGTCGAAACCGCCTCCATCTGAGAAAAAACCCGCCGCATTCTTCGAATGCCCGGATCGTAGCCGAATTCATCAACGTTCGCAGCGTTCACCGTTTTTCCCCCGCCCCTATATAAGGTCTGTTTTTGAAGCATTCTTTTCAGGATCATGAGCTTTGAAAAAAAATAGCAGACCCCCTTGAAGGTGTCAATATCATTGCCCCGGAAAATTCTTCGCATTCCCGGATGCCATGTCAGGATTAAGGATTCGTTTCGCCTTTAAGTTAACTTGCGTCTCCCTTATGAATCTCACCGATCCGCCGCAGTAGCGGTGTCATGGACATTCCCTGCACGAAAATGGAAAAGGCCACCACCGCAAAGGTCACCGAAATGATTTCTTCACGGTGAGGCACCCAAAGCGGCAGCCCCACTGCCAAGGCAAGAGCCAGGGCCCCTCTAAGACCACCCCAGAACAGAACAAGCTGGTGCTTACCCTGTACACGAAGCTCGGATCTGCGGAATAGAGCGCAAAAAGGATAGACTGCACACGCCCGTCCCACCAGCACAAGGAGTATTGCACATATCGCCGGCAAAATGACTGCTTTAAAGTTCTGGAGTGAAACCTGCACTCCGATGCCAATAAAGATGAATGAATTGGCAAGAAAACCGAGATACTCCCAATAGGCGGTAATGGCTTTTCTGACATCGTCAGAACCCGCTTGCATGAGGCGAAGATTCCCCACCAGAAGGCCCGCCGTCAAAGAGGCGAGGACCCCTGAAAAATGAAAGTGCTCGGCGATGAGAAAAGAACCATAGGCCGTGACAGTCGTTAGGGTAAATTCAACAAGATTATCACCTGCCCGTCTTTCAAGGATCATAATGACCCCGGCAACCAGTGCGCCGCAGAGGACACCGCCCCCTACGGTAAGCGCCAGTTTTCCGGCAATGCCACTCAGTGTCATAGCCCCCCCTGCCGCAGCGGCAAGAATGACGGCAAAGGCAACGGCAGCCGTACCGTCGTTGAGAAGGCTTTCTGCTTCGACCAGCAGACGGATCCGGCTGTGGACCCCTGCTTCATTGAACGTGGCGATTACGGAAACGGGATCCGTAGCTGCGATGCGCACCGAAAAGCAGGGCGCTGATCCAAGCCCAATCGGCAAGATACCTCATCCCTGCAGCAGTTACCGCTGCCGATAGGCACAACCCTGCGGTGGCAAGGATCAGTATAAGGAAAAATTCACTGCGTAGATTGCTCCAGCGAATTTGTATGGCCGCTTCAAAAACCAGGGGTGGCAGGAATATATTGAAGATTAATTCTTTCGTAAAGGGAATCCCTGAAAACAAAGGGATAAATGCCAGAAGAATTCCGGCAAAAACCAGCCCCACGCTGTAGGGAACTTTGAGTCTCCGTGTCAGGATCGCAACCATACTTGCAATGAGCAGTATGGTCAGAAATCGATCCAGTGTGATAATGAACTGCATTTTCTACTCCTTTTGAGGTAAAGTCATACCACAAATGAAGGCTCGGAAATTCGTTGAGGCCGCTCCGAATGGGGTGGGGTGGTGCGTCTCCGTGCAGGGCGGATCTCCCGCCTGCGGCACGGGGGTGAAAAGATCTGCTTTTCAATTTCAACAAGCGGCGAAACGGCCTGCGCCCAGCAGCGCGCTCTGCTCGTTAAGGATAACCTGCACCGGGATCGCTTCCAGCAGGGGACTCAAGCGTCCCTTGCTGGTAAAGGCGAGCATGAATCCGGGTCCCTTGAGCCTCTCAATGATCTTCGGGGCAATTCCCCCTCCCAGATAGATGCCTCCGGTGGCGAGATACCGCAGCGCCACATTTCCCGCCTCGGCCCCATAGAGGGAGATAAAGAGATCGAGAACCTGGCGGCAGAGGGGACAATCGCCGGACAGGGCCGCCCGGGTGATGACCGCCGCAGGGTCGTCCGCCAGCATCTCCTCTGCAATTGCCGGGGATTCGGGAAAACGTCGGACATCACGCAGGAACCGGTAAATATTGCGCAGTCCGGGGCCGGAAAGAACCCGTTCGGCACTGACCCGGCCGTGCGCATCACGCAGATAGAGGAGCAGTTCCGCTTCGATCTCGGTGCGGGGAGCAAAGTCGGCGTGGCCCCCTTCGCTGGGGTGGGGTCGATGAGCGGCTCCATCCCAGTAAGCAACCGCCTCTCCCAAGCCGGTCCCTGCCGAGACCAGGGCAATGGTGCCGTTCGGATTGGGAAGGCCCTCACTAAGGACTTCAAAGTCCTCCGGCCCCAGGAGATCGATGCCATAGACATGCGCCTCCAGGTCGTTGATCAGTCGAACCTCGGGAATCCCCGAAGCTCTGGACAGATCTTCGGCATTCACACTCCAGGGAAGGTTGGGCGTTCTGACCGTACCATTCCGGACAGGGCCGGCAATTCCGAAACAGGCCCTCTCCGCGTTCAAACCCTGTTCTCCGTTAAAACGTTTGACAATTTCTTCCAGGCTCCCGAACTTTTGGCTCGGGAAACGTCCTTCGGCGATCAGCGTCAACTTTTCACAGGCGGCGTCGAAATATGCAAGCCGCGTGGATGTTCCCCCGATATCTCCTGCCAGAACCTGCATGGGCTCCCCCCTTTTCAAGGCAAATTGATAAATGCTGCTGAAATCTAAGAAAGGATATGGTTAACGGGATGTTTTGTCCATGGATTCATTTCTCTTTCTCACCTTCCGGTTTTCGCCGAAGGAAGGCCGCACCTTTGCCTACCTCCAGTGCCTTTTGGGGATCGAACAATCCAAAAAGCTGGATCAGCTTGGCCACCAGTCCCGTCCAACCCGTTTGGTGGCTTGCACCAAGTCCGGCGCCATTATCGCCATGGAAGTATTCGTAGAAAAGGATATGGTCGCGCCAGAAAGGATCGGCCTGGAACTTCTCAGCGCCTCCGTAAACAGGACGCCTCCCCCGCTCGTCGCGCAAGAAGATCCGGATGAGTCTGTCCGCTATCTCCTTGCTCACCTCGAAAAGGTTCATCCTGTTTCCTGAACCGGTTGGACACTCAATCTTGAAGTTATCGCCGTAGTACAGGTAGAAATTCAGCAGCGCCCGGATGATCATGAGGTTCACCGGCATCCATACCGGGCCCCGCCAGTTGGAATTGCCGCCGAACATACCGGTGTTCGATTCGGCAGGCAGGTAGTCCACCCGGTACTCCTGGCCTTGCACATGGAGGATAAAGGGATGCTCTTTGTGAAACTTCGAAAGCGAGCGGATGCCGTAAGGGCCCAGAAATTCGTTTTCGTCAAGCATCATCAACAGGATCCGGCGCAGCCGCTCCGGATTCACAAGGGCAATGATCCCGCGCTCGGCTACGCCGAAATGCCCCGGCCCCGTTGGATGGATGGACGCCAGGAGTTCAGGCATGCGGCGCAGGCGCTTCTGCAGATGGGCCATTGCCAGAGGAATACGCTCCCTCTGCCATGCCTCAGTGACCGTTGTGGCGCACAAGGGAAGGAGCCCCACCATGGATCGCACCTTGAGCCGAGTGGCGCTCCCATCGGGAAGCCGCAGCAGGTCGTAGTAGAAGCCATCCTCTTCGTCCCACATGCCGTCCTGGTCGGAGCGGTTCATGGCGGCGGCGATATAATAGAAGTGCTCAAGGAACTTCAATACCATATCCTCATAGGTAGGATCGTGAGCGGCAATTTCAACCGCCAGTTCCAACATGTTCTGGCTGAAGAGGGCCATCCAGGCGGTGCCGTCCGCCTGTTCAAGGTGACCGCCGGTGGGAAGCGGAGCGCTGCGGTCGAAGACGCCGATGTTGTCGAGGCCGAGGAATCCGCCCTCGAAGACATTCTTGCCGAAGCGGTCCTTGCGGTTCACCCACCAGGTGAAATTAAGCATGAGCTTGTTGAAAGCCGACTTGAGAAAATCAAGGTCCACCTCTCCCTGCAGGGCCTGCTCGGTTCGATGCAGAAACAGCGTCGCAAAGGCGTGGACCGGGGGGTTCACGTCGCTGAAGTTCCACTCGTAAGCGGGCATCTGGCCGTTGGGGTGCAGGTAGACCCCGCGCAGCATCAGTTTTAACTGCTCCTTGGCAAAATCAGGGTCCACAATCGCAAGCGGCAGTGTGTGGAAGGCGAGATCCCATGCCGCGTACCAGGGATATTCCCACTTGTCGGGCATCGAGATGATGTCCTCGTTCAGCATATGGAACCAATCCGAGTTACGGGCGTTGCGATATCCGGCGTGGAGGGGGTTGGAGTGGTGCTCGTCAAGCCAGTTGTCGCCGTCGAAGAAGTAGAACTGTTTGCTCCAGAGCATGCCTGCAATGGCCTGGCGCATGACGCCAGCCGCATCCGGGGCGACCGAGGGGGGGGTCACGGAAGAATAGAAATCGTCCGCTTCCTGCAAGCGTGCCGCCAGAATTGCATCAAAGGCCGGCCCGAAGGCCGCGGGAACGCCTTTGACCGTCGGGCTTTTCCCTGATTCTCGCGCTGCCAGACGCAACCGCACAATCGCCGACTGGCCAGGTTCCACCATCAGCCGATAGTGTGCCGCAACCTTGGTGCCCTGCTTTTCCGGATTCACTGCATTCTGATTGCCATGGATTACACAGTCACTGACACCATCCTTTACATAAGGGCTTTCGTTCCCTTGCCCGGTGAAAAGCCGCTCATGATTCGTCTCGTTCTCGGTGAAGAGGAGCGGCGCCTCACCTTCGCAGGATAGGATGAATTCCCCCAGCAGCGGATGCGTTGCCACGACAGCGCTCGTGCCCGCCGCTGCCTTGATCTCCTTCAGGTTTGGCTTCCCGGGGGACCGATTGGATTCGGCGATCCATGCCGACCAGTCATTACGGAACCAAAGCGTCGGCAACAGGTGCAGTTCTGCCCTTTCCGGACCCCGGTTTACGGCGGTGATCCGCACCAGGATGTCTTCCGGGCCGGCTTTGGCATACTCCACAAAGACGTCGAAGTAGCGGTCTTCATCAAAGACACCGGTATCGAGCAGCTCATACTCCATTTCATCCCGGCTGCGTTTCCTGTTTGTCTCCACGAGGTCCGCATAGGGATAAGCTGCCTGGGGATATTTGTAGAGGTACTTCATGTAGGAGTGCGTTGGCGTCGAATCGAGGTAAAAATAATACTCCTTGACATCCTCGCCGTGGTTGCCCTCACTGTTGGTCAGTCCAAACAGGCGCTCCTTGAGAATCGTGTCCCTGCCGTTCCACAATGCAATGGCGAAGCACAGGTGCTGCTTTTCGTCGGAAAGTCCGGCGATGCCGTCCTCGCCCCAGCGGTAGGCTCGTGAACGGGCATGGTCGTGGGGAAAGAAATTCCAGGCGTCGCCCTCTTCGCTGTAGTCTTCGCGCACGGTGCCCCACTGTCGTTCGCTCAAGTACGGTCCCCATTTCTTCCACGCCTGCTCCCCTTCACGCGCTTCCTTGAGCCGTATTGTTTCAGCGTTCATTTTCCCTCTCCTGATTTTTTTCGCTGCTTAAGCTCTATCGTGCCCCTTCCTGGCTCGGTTTATCGCGCCTCGCTGCAGCCTTCTCAAGGCCGGAACACTAACTGATGGGAACGGTGACCGTCGGTCCCTGCGGCGCTGGTCCGGTTTCAGCCAGGCTGAGAAGGATCATGAGGAAGGTAAAAACCGTCTTGGATTTCCGATCCCGGTCGTCAATCCAGAACCAGTAGCCACGATTATGAACAGCAACGAAACTGTCCGATGGCTTTTCCCTGCCTATGTAAACCCGGAGCAGAGGGGACGCTTGTCCCTCTCCTTCCCCGATTTCGCTAGACGTCGCATAGGTGCGCCCTTCCGAAGCGTGTTCGGCAGGAACGTCGATCTGGGAAGCCAACTCGATGATGATGTCCATGATCGATCGGGTCAGGATGGCAATTTCGCCTTCCTGTGTCGGAGCAGCTCCATAGATAACTGTGAATTCTTCACGGTCTGGTTTCAGACCAAGCATTTGGCGGGTTTCCAATATCCTCTGCGCGGTTTCACGATCTTTTTTTCGCCGAAAGACAACAATGGCCGTATCCTGTTTATCCTTTCTCTCAATCCTTGTCCCTACCGCTCCTGATTTCTGAGTCTCTTCCAGAAGTCCAATCAGCCGCTTGAACTCAGGGTCTTGCTTCCGGGAAAATCCCGGCGCCGAGGACTGGTTGTCCATATCATTGATGGACTTGACGCACAGGGTGAACAGCATTCTAACAGGCCATCCGGCCTGAATCATACTGAGGAGAGCATAAGGCGTGATCGGCGTCAGGAGACTCCGGGTGAATTTTTCTCCGGTGAGTGGGGCATAGGTGATCGTCGGTTTTTCTCCCCAGGTAGATGTTCCACCGATGGCCTGAGTGTTCGCGTTGGGCGGGAAGGACCATCCCGCTGCCAGACTGACCGTATTCTGGATGCCAACCAGATTGATCACCGAGGTCACATCCATGAAGACCGGCGTGTCTGAGTAGCGGATCTTTACGATATTGAGAAGCATCTGGCTCTTCCAGGACTCGGAAACCGCAACGCTGTAATCGAAACGATCGCGGATGATAGTCGGACCCCCGAGGCGGGCACATCCTGTCAGTGTGAGTAACATCAAGAGGGTAATAAGAAATCCCGGTTTCTTCATGTCTAAAGTCTCCATCAGTTCCATTCAAACGAGCGACAGGCCTCATTCTGGCATGCCGGTACTCTGCCCTGTCCTATCCCCTCCTGCAGGTTTTAATAGGCGGCTATCTTCCTGCGCCGACTTCAAATCCGAATAGGTTTCGACATCGGCAACCCAGGTTTCCATTAATCTGTAACTCACGGAAAGCACCACTGGGCCGATAAAAAGTCCTATAATGCCAAAAGCGGCGAGGCCACCGATGACACCAGCGAAGATCAGGAGAAGCGGCAGATCGGCTCCCTTCTTGATGAGGATCGGCCTGAAGGAAATTGTAAAATGTGCCAACAAAGATCGACGCGACGACCAAGGCCGTTCCCCATGTCGTCTGACCTGTCCAGTAAAGCCAGATGACCGACGGGATAAGAACTAGCCCTGGACCAAGCCGGGCAATGCAGAGCATGAACATCACCGCTGTCAGAATTGCGGTGGCCGGCACCCCGGAAATGGCAAGGCCGATGCCGCCAAGCAGTGACTGGATCAAGGCTTTAGCGCTTCGAATTCCCAAATCGTTTCGGCAATCTCACCGCTTAATCTTCCGAGAGCGCGGCTGTGCGCTGCCACCAGTCCGGTATAACCGCCACCTTCCGCAGATTCTGTTACGTTCGTACGGCGGCTTTCAGTCCGACCGCTCTTCCTGGAACTCACCGTCCATAGGGCATCCAGGACAACCCTTTTGCCAAGTTCCGATTCGAACCGGATAACATCGACCCCAACCCGATAAGCCGATTCTGCAGCGGAGGATTGGGGAAACACGCTCACTTGAGCCGTCCCGAGCACCGTAGCTAGGTTTTCAGCGATTACCCTTGCGATGTTGCTCTTCAGTGGTGAAGCCCAGCGGTCGAATTCGGCCAGAAGAACCTGATTCGGGCCAGTCCGGACGACGATCTGCGGCCGGTCAACGTCGGCAGGAATCGAGACCGGACCGACGGAGACGGAGACATTTGTCGACGTCGCCCCGACCCCTGTCAATGATGGGCTCAGCGTATAGAACTGCGGTGCCCTGGTTGAAGCGCAATTCGCCAGGAGCAAAGCGAGCGTCCCAAGGATTAAAATTTCGATCTTTTTCATTTAGTCACCTCCTGAGCCTTTCCACGGATGAGGGCATCGGGATGGCGTTCAAGATATTCAGCCAACTCGCTGATTGCCCGTGCCGCCCGTGAAATTTCCTGCAAGGCGACCCGCAGCTCCTGCTGCGCCGGCGCCTCCTTTCCGACGAGGGTCTTATCCGTGCTTGCCATCACCTGCTCGGCTTTCGAAATTGCTTTTCGCAGGTCTTGAACAGTCGTCTTTACTTCGGGAACAATCTCGCCATCGATGGAGTTCAGCGTTCTATCAGCGGTCTTCATCGCCGAGTTGAGTGTGTTGAGCGTCTTTTTCGCCTCTTCTCCGATGGCGTCCAAGGGCACCTTATCGATCCTGGCGATAATGCTGCTAATCTTGGTTTCCAGATCCTGCAGGCTGCTGGGCATCACGGGAATGACATATGGGGGCTTCGTCCAGTCCATCTTAACTTGAGGGGCGTTGGGAAAGCGCTCAAGGGCGACATAGAGCTGCCCCGTCACGAGATTTCCGCTGCGCAATTGCGCCCGGAGTCCCAGATCAACCAGGCGCTGGACAAAGGCGCGACGTTCAGTCTCGCTCCTGACCTTCTCTTTGACCGTGTCCGATAGTGCCAGATGCCCCATGAAGCGTGCCTGGTAGATCGAGATTGCCACCCTTGGACGGAGTCCTTGCGTCTTCGGATTGTATTCAAGACCAACGCGGGTCACCTCCCCGACGGGCAAGCCGAGGTACGTGACGGGCGCACCCGTGGAAAGCCCCCTCAACGACTCCTGGAAGTAGAGGACATATTCCGTAACGACCGGTTCAGGCTCCTTTGCTGCGGCAGCATAGTTTTCATAAACTTTGAAGACGGCATCCTCCGCTGCGGGTGTTGCGTCTGGGTCAATTGAAAAGGTTTCGAAGGCGATGCCGCCGATCAGCATGGACACCACCGACTGGGTCTGCAGTGACAATCCGTCCGCCCCCAGGGATAAATCGATCCCGCTGGCGTGCCAGAAATGGGTCTGCGGCAAAATATACTTGTCGTAGGGGGAATTGACGAAGACCTTGATATCGATCGATAGGCCATCCTGTGCAAGGCCATAACCGATGACCCGTCCCACGTTCAGACGGCGGTAATACAGAGGAGAGCCTATCCCCACAGACCCCAGGTTGTCCGCCTGAAGGACAAACTGTCTGCCCGGCTGATCGATGGTAACCTCCGGTGGCGCATCGAGACCGACGAATTGCCGCCGTACCTTTGTGGAGTTTCCGAGTTCCAATCCAATATGATTGCCGGACAACAACGTACCGATTCCGGATACCCCGCTGAGGGTAACGCGCGGCTGTTCAACCCAGAATTTTGCGTCATCGACGATCAATCCTTCGGCGCTCTTGTTGATCTTCGCCGTCACCACAACCTTTTTGAAGTCCTTGGAGAGTTCCACCTTCTCCACCCGGCCGATGTTGACATCCTTGTACTTGACAAGGGTCTTGCCCTCCTCAACCCCCTCTGCCTTTTTGAAAACGATCGTGATCGTCGGGCCTTTACTCAGAATCTGCTGAACAGCTATCCCGATACCGACGAGTGCCGCGACGATGGGGATGATCCAGACCACGGAGAAGCGTATTTTCTTTTTCTCTTTGGCGTTGGCCTGAGGAAGATTGTTTAAATCAGCAGATTTCGTCATTTTGTTCCTCCTTGTTGTTACGAGAATCCCAGATCAGACGGGGGTCGAACGTTTCTGCCGCAAGCATGGTCAGCACGACGACGGCCGCGAAAAACACCACGCCGGCGCCAGGTCCCACGGACATGAGCGGCTGGAGCTGGACAAGGGCGACGACAAAGGTCACGACAAAGACATCCAGCATGGACCAGCGCCCGACAATTTCGACCAGCCGATAGAGCCGGATCCGCTCTTCCTTGCTCCGCATGAAACGACATTGAACAGAAATCAGCAGATAGGCCAGAGCGACAATCTTGGCCATGGGAATCACCACGCTGGCGACAAAAACGATCAGGGCCAGCGGCCAGGATCCATGCACGTAGAGCAGAACGACTCCGCTCATGATGGTGTCCTTCTCTGCGTAGGTCGGCGTCGTGGTACTCATCACCGGCAGCAGGTTCGCCGGGATGTAGCAGATCGAAGCAGCAATGAGCAGGGCCCAGGTGCGCTGGATCGAGTTTGGACGGCGCAGCTCAAGTTCCTGGCCGCAACGCGGACAATGCCCCGGCTTCTCAAGATCGGTCGGCTTTGTCAACAGGCCGCAGCCCTCGCACAGGACCAGCCCCATCTTGATGCCGGTCAGTTCTCCCGGAGTTTCTTTTCCTTCCACTTCCCCTTCTGCCGGTTCCTTGAATTCCGGGGATGACGTCAATTGCTGACCTTCGCCATCGACCCACCGGATTTGCGACCATACCTGGTGCTTGTCGAAGCTGACCGTCATCGCCGCGATCAACATGATAAGCGCGCCAACGGCGAACATTCCGATACCGGGAATCACCGTCGCCAGATCGGCGATTTTTATCAGGGCAACCAGGATGCCGAGCATCATCACCTCAAGCATCGCCCAAGGCTGGTTGAAATCTGCCATCCGCAGAAGAGTTCCTACCCAGATGGGCGCCGGAGTCTGTCTCACCGCGAGCAGGACGGTCAACGTAAACCCGATATGGACCGTTGGAGCAACCACCGTGCAGAAGGCCACCAGTACGGCCGTAATCTGATGACCCTGCTGCCACAGCTTCAGAACCCCGCCCAGGATCGTCGTAAACGCCTGACGACCGACAGCCGACAGCCCCATGAGGGGCATTACATTGGCGATGATCAGGGCAATCAACGCGGCAACCGTAAGGGCCAGGGTCCGATCCAGGGAATCGGGCTTGCTGGAGGCGAGCGTATGACCGCAGCGCAGACAGCTCGCCGTTCCACCTGGAGTCAGCGTTGGGATACGCTGTAACAGGTCACAGTCAGGGCAGGCAATGATACTTTCGGGAAAAGGGATCATTTCGTTTCTTCCTTGATGCCGGATCTACCGGAATCTTCCCGGAGTTTAATCTTACCGCTCTTTCTCACCTTCGGCCGAATAAATAGCAACCAGCCGGGCAACGAGAATGGTGACATAAAACACGCCGGCAACGGACTCCGTTATCGCCAGCATTCTTGATACATTGGACGCCGGAATGATGTCGCCGTAGCCAACGGTCATGAGGGTGGCAAAGCTGAAGTAAAAAGCCTCGAATCCCGTCGGCACCTGCCTGGGCGCGGCCCCCAGGACGAAGGAAAATGAGTCTGGAAATATTTGCGCCACAAGTTGATAGGCAAAGGACCAGAGGAGTCCGAGCATCAGATAGTTGGCAATTGCGGCGCAGAGGATATCCAGACTCACCCGTGCCGCAGCGAGAACGAATCGCAGAAGATGCATCACAACAAAGCCACAGAACAGCGCGGCGGATACGAGAAAGATCTCCAGCGGCATCAGGTCGGGTCGAAAATAGTTCACCCATTTCCCGGCCACCGCCGGCACCGCCAGAGCGATCCCCCAAACCAGTGTGCTGCGCCGGCTGCCGATTGCCGGCAGAGCCGACAACAGCACCATGGTCAGGAGAAGAGAAAGAACCAGTACGCCATAGGACATCAGCTCGATAAAGGGAAAGATCACAATCAACAGGACCAGCATGGCCAGAAAGGTGCGCATGGAGAACCGGACTGGCTCTTGCTCTTTTTCACCGGAAGCGTTCATGTGGTGTTTGTATTCCGCATTCCATTTCGGTCGCTTTGATCGAGGCATAAAACCTCCAGGTCCATGCTGAATCCCGGGAATATTTTTACGGACGTTCCACAGAAATGGCCTCCGCCTCGGTAAATGTGATCAACAGTTCGTCCCCGACGCTGACTTTATCCAGATTTGCCGGATCCACAACGTTCACCTTTACGGTCTTTCCATTTGGACCCATGAGAGAGATCGTGCCCCCATCCTTGTCGATTGCTTTCACTGTGGCGGTCAGCGACCTCTGCCGGGTAATCATTCCGCCGGGCATCTCGCCGGGCTTCGCCCGAACGATCGTTGTCGCCGTCCCTGCCCCTGCGGCCGTACCGGGTTTGATCACTTCCACAGCGACAGACTCCAGGAATTTAATCGTGACGATATCCCCTGTTTTAACCTGGGGAAGATTCACGGCTTCCTTGCCGACCTTGAAATCGCGGACATCCCCTCCCGAATCTTTGAGAGTGACGATCCGCTTCTTCATGTCAACGGCCACCACCGTGGCGGTCAGAACAGCCACTTTTCCCCTGACGATCCCGGAACGTTCATCGTCCCCATCTGACGTTTTGAAAGTTGCACAACCTGCCGCCATCAATGCCATCAACGCCAGTGCCATTAATAGAACAACACTTTTTTTCCTCATACGTCCAATTCTCCATTTCTTCCTCAATGTTATCGCCTTGAATCTTCAGACCAGGCACTGCTAAAAAATTTTCAATCCTTATGAAGATTTTTATCTGACGATCTTCGTTATCTTCGTCCCCTGCAGGCCGACTCCAGCCATAAGCCCTTTCTGGTCAAAGAAGAAGGCATAAATATCGGATTTCGCCGTAGTGGTCGATATGCCTCCTGCTGCTCCCACATCAACGACGACAATGTTCGGGGTCAAGCCCAGTTCCCAGCCTTCACTTCTGTCCAAAAATCTCAAAGCGGAGTCCGACATCAGGAACAACGCATAGCCGTACTTCTGGATACCGGCCTGCAAACCGTACGATGCCGAAATGGTACTGTAGAAACCCGCAACCTTCCCATCCTTTATCAGGGCGCCCTCACCGTATTGCCCCCCCACGATGAATCCACCTTTCACGATATCGGGAAAGACAAGGATGGCCTTCGCCTTCTGCCCCATGTCTCGCGCAGGAGTTGATTTTTCAGACAGCTTCAGCAGAGCGATCTGGACATTGCGGTTGATTTCTTCTGCGGACGCCGCCACGACCCGTCCCGTGGGCACGGAGATCACGACGAACAGGACAAGGACACAGAGAAAAATTTTAAAATGTAAGCCTTTCATTCTTACCTCCTTTTTTCTTAGGGTCTTACTTCTTTTCTGCTTTGATCAGAGGTATCCTGGCAGCCAGTTCATAATCGATTACCGCTTTTATCTTGTTCTCAATCTGATAATAGCGCACCACCTTCATTTCGGGCAGGACTTTCCGGAATTTCGGCAGATATGCTCTGCGCAATTCAAGCCCCACCGTCTCAATGGTCATCAATTCATCAAGCAGCTTCTTTGCGATTTTATCGGTCATCGTTCCATAGGCATCTCCATAATCCTTGATTAATTTAACGACACGCATGCGAAGCAGAAACTGCTCATTTTGATAATTTTCGTAGACGGGCCAGAAGGCTTTGGCCTCCTTCTCGGTAAGCTGCATGTTTTCAGCTACGAGCAACTTTTTGTCTGCCTTGATCTTCTCCTGCAGGATCTGCATGTTGTTGCCGGATGGTTCATCAGCCATTCCGGTAATTCCAATACCCAGAAACAATATGGACAGTACCAAAGTCAAAAATAGTGTCCCTCTTTTTTTTGTCATGAGAATCCTCCTCATTGTTTATACTTTCTTTTCCTTAGCCGCATGGGATGAGAAGTCGGACATCCGTCATCGGCAAAAGCATTTTACTGATGACGGATGTCCGATATCGAGTATTCCTCTATAATCCAGGGCATAAGCCCACTATTTTGCCGGTTCCCTTTTGATGCCCCTGGCTTCATCCAGAACCTTCACGATCCTCTCCGACCAGAACTTGAAGGCGTCCTCGGCTGATCCATAACTGGAAAAGCGCGAAGCGAAGGCCGCCTGTTGCTGATCCACCGCCATGACAAGCGGCTCATTGCTCTCGGAGTCGATCATCATCAGCTCGGCGCACGTCTCGCCGCTTCCTGCCCAGCCCCCCGTTGCACCCCTCTTAACGACACTGATGGCAATTCCGACGGGAATAATCGAGGTGACGGCACTGACACCGGGGTTACTCCGCTCGATATTGGTTATGGCAATTTTGATCCGCGCCACATCGGGACCGGGATCGACTACGATCGGGTACTTGTCCTTGAAGGCCGCAACCAGTTCTTTGTTGAAGGTGTCGGCAAGGTCTTTCAGCACCTGGGGATCAATGCCCTTGTATTCAGACTCGTCGGCGAGGTAGAAGATAACGCTGTCCACCATGAAACGGTTGTACTTGCTGAAATCCAACCCATCCTTCACCCACCGCAGTTTGGCGCCCCCTTCCGGTCCCGGCTTCAATTGCTTGTATACATCGGGACTACCCAGAAAACCGGAAAAAGGCGGATCTCCGGCAAATGCTACGGATGCGCTGAACACAAGACCGATTCCAATGACCAACAGTAATTTTGCCAATGCTTTCATAAATACCTCCTGACATCGTTTTATTGTTTTATCTTAAGGACCTTGGAGAAGATCCACCTTTAGCCTCTACCGTTTATATTCCTCCGATTCAGATTCCCTTCCTCATCCTCTTCAGGATGTTAATCCCTTCCCAGGGAGTATTGTCCCCCACTCGAACTCTCACCGCCTTACTCAGCAGATCGACCGCCCCGAGAAGCGCGCTCCCGCTTGTCGATCGCATATAGCTCTCAAATTTCCTTTCATCCTCCCAGGCAATTGAAAGGAAGAAGACCTCTCCATCCTCCATATCCCGGTATATATGGGATTCAAGGCATCCTTCTTCCCTTCGCATCGTGGGCAGAAGCGCCTGCAGGGACTGATAGAGTTCCTGAAACTTTTCCGCTTTGGCCCGGAATTCAAGAGTGAGATTCATTGAACTCTCCTTAAATCGGAGTTGAAGAGAAACAGCAACGCACAGTTTCTCATACAGTTTCCTGCTTATTACCGGATACCGTATAGAGGCTCACGAGCCGCGCCACGGTAATGGCGATAAAAAGCTGACCGATCAGCGTTTCCAGAATGGCCAGGGAACGGGCCTGTTCCGTTACCGGCAGGACATCCCCGTAACCCGTCGTCGTCAGTGTCACAAAACTGAAATAGATGAACCCGGCTCGGTTCTTCGCTCCCGCAAAGTTGAACGAGCCCGGATAGATTGTCTCAATGAGACTGTAGAGGGACGCCCATAGAAGCCCCATAAGCACGTATTCGCTGGCTCCCGCCATGATCATGTCCGCAGTCACGTTCTCCTGTCGAGCCAGGTAGAACAGAATATTGATGACGGCATATCCAAGGAAAAAAAAGACCGCTATTTGACTCGCCCACGAAGTCACCGCGCTTGGAAAAAGGAAGCCGAAAAGGTCGGCCAGGATGACGGTAGCCGCTATGGCGATGACGACCCACTGATTTTTCCGTTTTTCATAAACGGCCCAGACACAGGAAATGATAATGAACCAGAGGAAGATGTCGGTTACGAACGTTACGGCCACCGCACCTGCGATAAAGGGCCGCAGGAGAAAAAGCAGGATGATCGTAAAAAACAAATAGGAGAATCGTGCTTTCAGAATGACATCGATCATGCCTTTAATGGGTCGACGCATGGGTATTCCTCACCAGACACACCCTTGGAACTCAGCCTATTGTTTCCCGTCCGCTGACAACACGGTCCGTTCGTCCGCTTCTACGACCCATCCTCCGCCCATGGCCTTGTAAAGGTTCACCAGCGCCCCGAAGAGAATCCCCTGGGTCTGGGCGTAGCTCAACTCCGTGGAAAAGAGACTCCGCTCGGCATCGAGGACTTCGATGTAGCTCGTCAAGCCGTTCTCATAGCGCAGCCGGGCGAAGCGGGTGTATTCCCGCAGGGCATCCATCTGCCTCTTTTGCGCCTCAAGCTGCTCGCGGGTGCGCTTCTGATCGACAAGGGCGTCCTCCACCTCCTGGAAAGCCGTCTGAATGGTTTTCTGATAGCCGAACAGGGTCTGCTGCTGAATCGCCTCAGCCATCTTGACCTGTCCATAGATGGCGCCCCCCGTGAAGATCGGCGCCGTCAGACTTCCACTCCAGCTCCACACACGTGCCGGACCGCTAAACAGATTGGAAAGATCCGCACTTGCCCAGCCAAAGAATCCAGTCAGCGAAAGAGTGGGGAAATACCGAGCCCTTGCTACGCCAATGCGGGCATTGGCTGCGATGAGCGCCTGCTCGGCCTGACGGATATCCGGCCGCTTTTCCAACAGATCCGAAGGGAGACCGGCAGGAACAACCGGCAGGACCAGTTCGTTCATCGTTCTGCCCCTGGGTATGGGCCCTGGATTTCTGCCGAGCAGGAGATTCAATGCGTTTTCCTGGAAGGCAACCTGTTTCTCTATCTGAGGTATCGTAGCCAGGGCCTGTTCGTATTCCGATTTGACCTGGTTGAGTTCAAGCTCAGAAAGAACCCCGCCTTCAAATCGCTGCTTGAAGAGTTTGTAGGCATCCTCCCTTGTTTTCGCCGTCCGGATGGCGATTTCCCTCTGCATGTCCAGATCGCGCAAGGAAACGTACCCGTTCGCCACGGCGCTCACCAGTGACAGGATCACTCCCCGCCGTGCCTCTTCGGTGGCAAGCAGGTCCGCCCGCCCGGCTTCGGTGGCCCTTCTCAATTTTCCCCAGAGATCAATCTCCCAGTTTCCGTTAAAGACGCCCTGGTAGAAATCCGCCGGATTTTCGACCTGTGACGACAGAGGGGCCGCTCCCTCCTCTGAGGCACGGCTTCGCCCGGCATCGGCATTTCCCCAGATCTGCGGGAACAGGCCGGAACGCCACACCCAGTACCTTCCGACGTACTCGTTGACTCGCGCAGTGGCGATCCGGAGATCGAAATTCGACCTCAAGGCTTCATCGATCAGCGCGTTAAGAACCGGATCATTAAACTGGGACCACCAGGCCGAATTGGCCGTTTCCTGCGCAGCCTTTTCCTCGATTCGCCAGGCCGACGGGCTTTCCATGGCTGGACGCCTGTAGTCCGGGCCGACGGCACAGCCGGCAAGAATCAGTGCAATGATGACGGAGAAGATCCCTCTATTCATGGCCTTCCTCCTTCCCGGTCTCCCCTGCAGGAGCCTCTGCTTCCTTTACCCCCCTGTGAGACAGCTTCTCCACAACGAAGAACGTAACGGGAATGAGGAATATGGCAATAAAGCTCGCCGCCAGCATCCCGCCGATGACGGCCCATCCCATGACGCGCCGCGAGATGGCCCCTGCTCCGCTGGCCATGGCCAGCGGCACGCATCCCAGGATAAAGGCAAAGGAGGTCATCAGGATCGGCCGCAGCCGAAGCTTTGCCCCGGTCAGGGCCGCCTCGACGACGGGTTTTCCCTTGTCGTATTCCATCTTGGCGAACTCGACGATGAGGATCGCGTTTTTCGCTGCCAGCCCGATGAGCATGACGAGGCCGATCTGCGCGTAGACGTTGTTCTCGAACCTTAACGCCCACAGGGCGCCGAAGGCCCCCATGACGGCCACGGGTGTTCCCAGCAGCACGCTGAAGGGGAGGGACCAGCTTTCGTACTGAGCGGCCAGGATCAGGAAAACGCACAAAAGCGAGAAGCCGAAGATGACGGCGGGTGAAACCCCTTCCTGGGCCTTCTTTTCCTGGTAGCTCATCCCGAGGTAATCATAGCCCATTTCCCGGGGCATCGTCTGGGCAAAGACCTCTTCGAGGGCGGCCATGGCTTGGGCCGAACTGTAGCCCGGCGCCGCCGAGCCGTTGATCTGAGCGCTGCGGTAGAGATTGTAGCGCATGGTGAACTCGGGCCCCGCAGTAGAGCGGATATTGGTCACGGCGGAGAGGGGAACCATCACGCCCTCGCTGTTTCGCACATGAAACTGCCCGAAGTTCTCGGCCTTCGTCCTGTATTCCCCTTCAGCCTGGACATAGATCTGCCACTGGCGGCCGAACCGGTTGAAGTAGTTCACGAAGGTGCCCCCCATGAAGCACTGGAGGGTCTTGTAGACATCCGAGATGTTCACCCCCTGCTTGAGAACCTTGTCGCGGTCCACGTCCACGAAGACCTGAGGCACATTGGGGCGGAAGGTCGTGCTGATGCCGGCCAGTTCCGGCCGCTTCCGTGCCGCCTCGATAAATTTGCTGGTCTGATCGGCCAGGAAGGCGATGTCCTTCCCGGCCCGGTCTTCCAGGATGAAGGTGAAACCGCCCGAGGTCCCGATTCCCGGGATGGCCGGGGGTGGAAAGGCAAAACCGATGGCCTCCGGCAGGGACCCCAATCCCTTGCTCAGGTGGGCCTTGATGGCCTCGTACTTCTCCTCCGGCGTCTTCCGTTCGCCCCAGTCCTTCAGCGTAATGAAGAAAAAGGAGCTGTAGGTGTTGGCCACGCCGCTGAGCATGCTGTAGCCGACAACGGAGGTGCAGTACTTAACGCCGGGCGTCTTTGAGATGATCTCCTCGGCTTTTTTCGTCACATCGTCGGTCCGCTGCAGCGAGGCAGCGTCGGGAAGCTGAACCCCCGCATAGACGTACCCCTGGTCTTCATCGGGGAGGAAGGAGGTTGGCAGGTTTTTTCCGAAAAAGCCCGCCAGGACGGCTGTCCCGAGGAGGAAGAGGAGGCTGATCTTACTCTTACGGATAAAGTGATCGCACCAGTTCACGTACCCGTCCGTTGAACGGCCGAAGATGCGGTTGAACCCATCGTAGAATTTCTGCAGCGGCCCCCAGGATTTCTTCTTTGGCCGCAGCAGGAGGGCCGACAGGGCCGGTGACAGGGTCAAGGCGTTGAAGGCCGAGATGATGACGGAGACGGCGATGGTCACGGCGAATTGCTGGTACAGGCGGCCCGTGATCCCCGGGATGAAGGCCGTGGGGACGAAGACGGCAGCCAGGATGACGGCGATGGCGATGACCGGGCCCGAGACCTCCTCCATGGCCTTGAGGGTTGCCTCCTTGGGCGTCATCCCCTGCTCGATGTGGTGCTCCACGGCCTCGACGACGACGATGGCGTCGTCGACGACAAGACCGATGGCGAGCACCAGCCCGAAGAGCGAGAGCGTGTTGATGGAAAACCCCAAGAGCGGAAAGAGCATGAAGGTTCCCACCAGGGAGACCGGCACGGCCAGCAGGGGGATGAGGGTTGCCCGCCATCCCTGCAGGAAGATGAAGACGACGATGATGACGAGAACGAGGGCTTCGAAGAGGGTATGGACGATCTCATTGATCCCCTCCGTGACGGCAAGCGTCGTGTCCAGGGCCACCACGTAATCCAGATCGGCAGGGAATCGCTCCTTGAGTTGCGCCATCAGCTTCTTGGACCCTTCCGCTGCTTCGATTGCGTTGGTTCCGGGCAGCTGGTAGAGGGCAATGATGGCGGCGGGCTTGCCATTGAGGCGGCCGATCATGTTGTACGACTGGGCCCCCAGCTCGATCCGTCCCACATCCTTGAGATGGACCAGGGAGCCGTCAGGATTTGCCCGGATCACGATGTTGCCGAACTCCTCCTCGTTCTGGAGGCGGCCCTGAGAGCGAACGGCATAGGTGAATTCCTGTCCAGGCGGCACCGGTTCGCCGCCGATCTGGCCGGCGGGGTTCACCGTATTCTGCTGCTGGACGGCGTTGGTGATCTCGGGGATGGTGATCCCCAGCTTCGCGAGCTGGTCAGGCTTCACCCAGAGGCGCATGGCGTACTGCCCTGCCCCGAAAATCGTGACGCTGGCGATACCGGGAACGCGGGTCATCTGGTCGTTGATGTTGATGTAGCAGTAATTCGCCAGAAAGACGTTGTCATAGGTCCCCTTGGGGGAAAAGAGGGCGAACACGATCAGGGGCGCCGATGTCGATTTCTGCACCGTGACCCCCTGGTTGATCACATCGGTGGGCAACTGCGAGTTGGCCTGGTTGGTCCTCATCTGGGCAAGGATCTGGTCGGTGCTGGGATCCGTCTTGATGTCGAAGTTCACCGTCAGGACCATCTTGCCGTCGTTGGAGTTCAGGGAGTACATGTAGTTCATGTTGTCCACACCGGACATCTGCTGCTCGATGGGGGTGGCCACCGACGACTCCATGGTCTGAGCATCGGCGCCGGGGTAGGTGCCGGTGACCTTCATTTCCGGCGGGACAATGTTGGGGAACTGCGCCGTGGGCAGACCCGACATGGCCACGAGACCGACGATGACCATGAGGATGGCGATTACCATGGCCACGATGGGACGATTGATGAAGAACTTGGACATGGCGGATCACCTCTTTTCAGTCTTCGCAGGCTCGACGGGTTTTGAGGAGGTCAGGGCATTTTCCTGTGATTTCGCTTCCAGGGATGGTCCCGGCTTGGCTTCGGTCTTCACTGGTGTTTCCACAAAGGTCTTCGGCGTAACCGGCATTCCGGGACGGACCTTCTGTATCCCCTCGACGACGACGCTCTCTCCGGGCCTGAGGCCCTCCAGAATGACCCACAGATTGTCAACACGCTCGGCGACTTTCACCGGCCGGATGTCCG
This sequence comes from Syntrophus sp. (in: bacteria), assembly GCF_040768185.1. Classification (NCBI taxonomy): domain Bacteria; kingdom Pseudomonadati; phylum Thermodesulfobacteriota; class Syntrophia; order Syntrophales; family Syntrophaceae; genus Syntrophus; species Syntrophus sp. (in: bacteria). Next base: position 63,108 of record NZ_JAXGNC010000006.1, read on the forward strand.
CCTTGTTGTCCGCCCCGATCACGGCCACCATGTATTTCCCCTGGACTTCTGATACGGACCGCTGAGGTACAAGCAAGGCATCCTTGCGGACAGACGCGGCAACCCGGACCCTCCCATACTGCCCGGGCCGCAGGAAATTGCCCGGATTGGGAAATACCGTAGCGACTTTTATGGTCCCCGTCCGGATATCCACCTGCCGATCGGCAAAGGCGAAATATCCCTTTTCCGGATAGACGCTGCCATCCGCAAGGATCAGTTCCCCTACTTTTTTCTCTCTCACCGTGACCGAATATTTTGCCGTCTGGAGATACTCCTGTTCGCTTATCTGGAAGTAGACCTTGATCGGGTTGACCGTTGAGACCGTGGTCAGTTCCTCCACAGCTCCCGGACCCACGAGATTTCCTATCTGGGCCTTGGCAAGGCCGGAGATGCCGTCTACAGGGGAAGTGATTTTTGTGAAGCCCAGATCAAATTTGGCCTTGTCGAAACTGGCCTGGGCGGCGAAAACCGCCGCGCGGGCTGCCTGTTCCGCCCCGACGGCGTCATCGAGATCCTTCTTGCTGACGGCATTGACCTCGGCAAGGGGTTTGATCCGTGCCAGATTCGCCTTGGCTGTATTCCAGCGCGCCTGCTGGGCTTCCAGTTGCCCTCTTGCCTGATCCAGTGATGCCTGGAAGGTGCGTGGGTCAATTTCGAAGAGGATCTGGCCTTTCTTCACGAGTTCGCCATCGCGGTAATTCTGCTTGATGAGATACCCCTGGACCTGAGCCCGGATCGTGGCATTGACCATCCCGTCGAGGGTCCCGATCCACTCCTTGTAGACAGGAACATCCTTCTGAATCACCGTCATCACTTCAACGACAGGCGGCTTCGGCGCCTCCTTCGGCCCTTTCGAGCATCCCGCCGCAAGGACCATCAGCAGGGTGATGCCCGCAATGGAAAGGATGCTCTGGAAAATTTTCCAACGACGGCTTTCGGGATAACGATGTAACATGAAGTTCTGCATGCCCGGTCTCCTCCTCATCTTCTGGACATAGCCTTTATTATCGTGTTCAAATATGACCTCTGTTCCGATGTTCCAATTTCCTCAGGGGTCTAAAATTTTTCAGCCCGCCTGTGGAATAAAGTCCAAAATACGTACCTGAAATCGAGCAGGGTCGAACAATTGTAAGTATTTGATAAATAACAACTTATTTAACGGTAAAAAAGCGTTTCTCTCTTGTGGCAGAAAAATTCCCTCAACATTTTGCGGATCTGTAATATATTGAGGCCTCTTATTGAGGTTTCGACTAGCGCCTGAATTGCATGGGGGACAGCTTGTTGGAGAAGAGCCGTGGCGATGAGTTCATCATACGGTGTGCCTCCTTGGGTCTTGATGGTCCTGCGGCCACCCGTTTTTTTTCAAGAGAGGGATCCACCCATGGGAAGGTCCTCCCCTTACTGACGAAGCGTTAATCTTTGAAAGGCCCTTTTCCTTCGGCTTTCAAAGGGTCAGGTCAAGAATTTCCAGGCTGTGGTTCGCTTCGGCATTCTCCCGGGATGGACCCTGGGTCAGAATGGCGATGTTCCCCTTGAGGCCGAGTGAGGATGTCTGTCTTCGAACATAAGCGTACCAGTTTTCCGGTAGAGGAGCCTCGCACACGGGATAGATGCCCGAAGAGAACAGGAGCTGCTGACAGGTTGACGCCTCGGAGCTTACGGCCACTGTCCAGACGGGAAGGCGGAATCTGGCGATGCTTCGCGCCGTCGCGCCGCTTCTCGTCGGGACAAAGACGGCCGCCGGCGTCACATATTCGAAGCATGCTTCCACGCCGATGGCGATAAGATGCTCCGGGCGAATCCTCTCCCGCAAGTCTATGCCTTTGAACAGCTCTTTGACCGCGGTCATCGGGCGCTGCGCTTCCGCCGAAAGGGCTATTTTTGCCAGCATCTCGACGGCTTCCACAGGATATTTGCCCATGGCGGATTCTCCGGAGAGCATGACACAGTCCGTGCCGTCGAGGATTGCGTTTGCCACGTCCGTTGCCTCCGCCCGTGTAGGGCGACGGTAGTCCGTCATCGATTCGAGCATCTGTGTCGCTGTGATCACGGGTTTCGCGCGCATGTTCGCAAGACGCGTGATTCGCTTCTGGATGATGGCGATCTGCTCGATCGGGACTTCAACCCCCAGGTCGCCGCGGGCGATCATGATGCCATCAGACGCGGCGATGATCTCTTCGATGCGGTCGAGCGCCCCGGACCGTTCGATCTTTGCGATGATGAAAGGGGCATATCCCAAATCTGCAGCCGCCTGGCGCACGGCTTCGACATCTGCCGGCCCTTCGACGAAGGACTGGCTTACGGCATCCACGCCATTTTCGAGGGCAAAGCGCAGACACCGGGAATCGTTTTCGGTGAACGCGCTGATGCCGAGATTGATGCCCGGCAGGTTGAGCCCCTTGCGGGAGCGGAGTTCCCCTCCCACCATGACCGTGCAGACGACATCGTTCCCCCTTGATTCGACAACTTTGAGCTGGATGTATCCGTCATTGAGAAAGAGCATCTCTCCTGCCTTCACGGACTTCGGCAGACCGGTAAAGGAGACGGACACACGGCTTTTGTCGCCGGGAATGTCGTCGACAGTCAGCGTGAACGGATCGCCCGCCTTGAGATCGACCGGCTCGGACGCGAATTTTCCGATTCTCATCTTCGGGCCGGAGAGGTCGGCCAGAATGGCGATCCTGCATCCCAGCGATGCCGACACGGTCCGCAGATTCTCAATGACCTTCTTGTGCGCCTCGAAGTCGCCATGGGAAAAGTTGAGCCGGGCGACGTTCATTCCCGCCAGGATCATCTCTTTCATCACTTCGGGCGCCTCAGATGCAGGCCCGATGGTGCAGACGATCTTCGTCTTGGGGAAAGCCATGTTCATTCTTTTCCCCCCTGTTCACCGGGACAGCCGGAATCCGTTCCTGCCGGGCTTCCCTCTCCGTCCGTCTCCACCTTCTTCCAGGTCTTATCCGGATTGAAAAGATTCATCGCGCGGGCTCTTTTCGCCGTGTCTTTCCCAAGGTTCTTCTGATACACAACCCCATCCTGGTTCACGATAAAGGTCATGATCCCGGAATTTCCATACCGCGCGGGATAGGCAACCAGGGCAAATCCCCCGATCATGTCTCCATTGACCACATAATCGAATGCCCCCCCCTTCGCAGACGATCCCTGCCCCTGCAGTATCCTGTAGAAATAACCGTAGTAGGGCTGGGGATGATCGGAAGAGGACTTTTTCACGTAGCCCTCTGTCTTTGCCTTCGCGGCAAAGGGACCGAAGGGGCTCGGCTTTTCGCCTTCCTTTGTTTCCCAGTACAGGCCGTCCCTCTTCCCGGGGGTGCTCCAGAACTTCCGGGCATACCTTGCCAGTCCCCCTTCTTCACTTTGCATATCTGCATATTCCTGCTGGGCATCGACATAGGCTTCGCAGACCTTGATGACCGCCAGTTCATTTCTGCCGATCCTCCGGTTCAGGACCTCCTCTTTTCCTTTTTTCGTATCGAACAGCCATCCCTGCCCCTTCTTCACAATCGGGATCGGCAAAGGCCAATCCTTTTGGCCCACCAGGAGAACGGCTTTGAATTCCCCCTCCCTCTCGATCCTGTTCTTCTCTTCATATCTTTGGGCAAAGTTTTCGAGGGCCTCCCTGTCCGCGATTTCATCCCCGGACAAGAGGATCGCGTGGGCCTCCGGACCAAGAACCAGGGTCATTTGCTTTCTATCCTGAGATTTTACGGCATCGACCAGCGCCTTGACTGCAGCCTCCGGCGAAGGATAGGTCCTTTTCTGACCCCCTTTAACGGCTGCATCCGCAGATGAAAAACCCGCAGAGAGCGCCAGCAGAACCGTGAGGACCGCCACAACAAAATACCGGCAGAAAGAACTTCTTATTTTCGAGAAAGTATTCAACATACTCTTTTCCTCCTTCTCATCGTGGGTTTTTCTTACCTTCGACCGCCACGACCGCCACCGCGGCCACCGGAGAACCCCCCGCCGCTGCGCCCACCGGAGAATCCCTCGCCGCTGCGCCCACCGGAGAATCCCCCTCCACCGCCGCTTCGAGAGGCGGACATACTCTGACGACTGGAGCTTCCACGAGCACTGTCCGCTCTGGCCTCGCTTCCACCCCGATTCACCCCTTCAAAGGCGTTCGAAGACCTGGGCTGCTGCGTTGGCTGGGCTCCCCGCCCACCGGAGCCCTTGCCTGAGAGGTCCTGTCTGGCTGCACCTGATCTGCCGCTTGTATCGGGCGTCCGCCCTCTGAAATCTTTCCTGCTGTCGACCCCCGGCCTTGATTGACCGTATTTCTGCCTCGTGTTCTGGTCTCGATAAGAAACCCCCTTGCGATGGGCCGGGTTATGCTGCCATTTTCCCTGGCTCCCCTTGCCGCCCGTCATCTGGTTCTGATATTTGCTTCGATCAATGTTGCGGTTGATGTTGGCATTCCGATTGACGTCGATGTCCACATTTCCCCCGTGCCAGTCTGAATGGCCCCACGCATAACCCCAGGCAGCGCCGACGGCAGCGCCGGCCATGAAGGAAAAGGCGGCCGTTGTGGCAACATATCCCGGGGGATAGACGGGGTATGGCGGGTAGGACGGGTACGCCCAGGTTCCATACACGACGGTCGGGTTATAAGCCGGCACATAGACGACCTGCGGGCTGGCAGGCTCGATGATGATGACTTCCTGCTGGGTCTTGACGACCTGCTCACCGGTCGTTTTGAGATTGCCCGACGCCTGTGCCTGCGCTCGAAGTATCTGGATCGTCGCCATCACATCCCTCTGCTGGGAAAGGAAGGCGTCGCCCAGTTTCTGCGTCCACTCGAGCTTCTCACTCATCATCGACAGAACCTGGGGAAAGTTGACCAGGGACTTCACACTGGGGTCCCAGTTTTTCTGTTCCAGGGCACGGGTCAGGGAGTCGCCTTTCAGAGTTGCATTTGCCTTTGCGAACCGGTCCGCCTCGACTATTTCAAGGGGGTATGTAGAGCCCATGAGGATCTGAGTGAGGAGCGAATCGGGATAGAGGGCAATGGGCGCCAGGATCTGCTCCAGCTCTCCCTGCTTGTATCCCGGCGAAGCTCCGGATGCCTGAGCCCATCCGCTGACCGGCCATGTCAGCAGGAGTACAAGCAGCCAAACGACCTGTTGTATGAACCTCTTGTCTTTCACCTTTTTTCTCCTTTTCCGGTAAGGATTTTCCTGTTCAAAGCCGTACGGCCCTTCCACCCTCTCGGCGGGTCTTCTTCTCCCTTCCTCACATCATATCGGGCTGTCGAGTCACGGCCATCACACTGTTCCAAAGCATGCCCCGCGTGTCTATCTTCTTGCGCTGCGACACGGCCAGTTTGATGGGCACATGGGTGAACTGCTGGTTCCAGTAGCTCACCACCATGTTGGTCCGCCCGCTCATTCCGGCATGGACGGCACTCTGACCGAGGAGAAGGCAGAAAGCCGCATCACGGGGATTTGCCGGCATACTCCGGATGATGTAACTGGGATCGATGTACTTGAGATTGACCTCCAGGTTGGCCTGCTTGAAATAGTCCTTGATGGCATCCCGGAGAAAAACGCCGATGTCCCCGTATTTGACGTTTCCCGAGGCGTCCCGCTCCGCCGTCTTCTCCATCAGGCCCTGACCGGCCCCCTCGGCAACAACGATCACGGCATGGCCCTTCCGTTCCAGGCGCTGTCTCAGGGCTTCGCAAAAACCCTCGAGAGAAAAGGGCACTTCCGGCACAAGGCAGAAGTTCACGTGACTGTTCACAAGGACTGAATACGCGGCGATAAACCCAGAATCGCGGCCCATGAGCTTTACAAGGCCGATGCTGTTCCGCGCCGCATCCGCTTCGGTGGTGGCGGCGTAGGTTGCCCGGCGCGCCTCGGCAACCGCCGTTTCGAACCCGAAGGTCGTCTGGATATAGGAAATATCGTTGTCGATCGTCTTTGGAATGCCGATGACGCTGATCGGAAGACCCCGCCGGGCCGCTTCTTCGGAGATCTTCTGTGCCCCCCGCTGCGTCCCGTCTCCTCCGACGGTAAAGAGAATGCCGATTTTGAGGTCCTCAAGGGTGGAAACCATCTCGGAGGCGTCCTGCGGCCCCCGGGACGTACCCAGGATCGTTCCGCCGATTTCATGGATCCTGGCGACCGAATCCGATGTCAGTTCGAGCGGCGCGTGCCCATGCCGACTCACGAGGCCTTCGTACCCGTACCGGAACCCGTATACTTTCCGCACACCGTAATGATGATGAAGACTCAGCACAATCGAACGGATCACGTCGTTGAGACCGGGACATACCCCGCCGCAGGTCACAATGCCGCAGGCAATTTGCGACGGGTCGAAAAAGATCTTTTCCCTTGGCCCGGCGGTTTCCATCGCGGGCGGACGGATTCCTTTTTCAAGCCATGGGTTCATCTCTTCAAAACGCGAAAAATAAAGGACATGCCCATCATCGTCCATAAATCGGATTCCCCGCACCGGGGAAGGGATGCGGCACTCTCCCAGCCGCTCTATCGAAAAATCGAGCTCATAATTCTCCATCCGGACCTCCTGTCGTCACTTTCAACCCTGGGAAGGGTCTTTTTTCATCAGCGTCGTACCGACACTCCGAAGTTGCGTAACCGCCTCCTTGACCCGCTTCGCCATGGCGTCTTCGGCCATGGCCAGGTAGGCCCGCGGGTCGTAGACTTTCTTATCGCCCACCTCGCCGTCCACTTTCAGGGCGCCGCTGTAATTCCGGAACAGGTGATCGGCGATGGCGCGCGTATAGGCATACTGCGTGTCCGTATCGATGTTCATCTTGACGACCCCGTAATTGAGGGCGGCATGAATATCCTCGATCGTCGATCCCGAGCCGCCGTGGAAGACCAGATAGAAACGGGCCTCCTCGCCGTAGGCCTTTACAACCGCGTCCTGGCAATCCTTCAGAATGGAAGGTTTCAATTGAACATGTCCCGGCTTATAGACTCCGTGAACATTGCCGAAGGTTGCCGCGAGCAGGTACCGTGCACCGGTAATCGCATTCAACCGGCGGGCGACCTCGAGGGTGTCCTCCGGAGTGGTATACAGCTTGGCATCGGCGCTGGCCTTGATTCCATCCTCCTCTCCGCCCACGACCCCCGCTTCGATTTCGAGAACCAGGTCACTCTTCCGGAAACGGTCGAGGAGTTTCACCGCAATATCCAGATTTTCTTTCAGAGGAAGGGCGCTTCCATCGAACATATGAGCGGTGAAGAGATTGGGTTTTCCCGCTGCACGCCTTTTTTCGGTCTCCTCTACCAGGGGGATCACGAATTTATCGAGATTGCCCGCCGTGCAGTGGTCCGTATTCAAGGCCACATAAATGGGATAGCGATCCGCGACTCGGTGCACATGTTCGGCAATCGAGATGGCACCGAGGGCCATGTCCTTCACAGCGGAACCCGAGGCAAAGGCGGCTCCGCCCGTGGAAACCTGGATGATTCCGTCACTTCCGCACTCGGCAAGGCCTTTCAGAACCGCATTGGCCGTGGTCAGCGAGGTCACGTTGATGGCGGGATAAGCGAAGGAATTCTTCCGGGCCCTTTCGAGCATTTCACAAAAAATCTCATAGCTGGCTACTGGCATAAACTCCCTCCTTTTCTATGTTGTCATGGTGGTTTCAGGATTAAGGGCTCTGGTTATCAGAAGCACGATCGACCTGGGCCGCACTTCATAGGTATGACCTTCGACAGGGAGGGCCTGCGGCCAGGTGAGGATATCATCGGGACCGTCCAGATAGGTATCGATGCACCGTCTCCAGGGCTCGTAAGCATCTCCCCTGAATGGGATCTCGAAGGAAAGGGTTTCCCAATAGGCATTGATCATGATGGAAAGCAAAAGAATGTTTCCCGGAACAGTGACCGTTGCCGCGATGGCATGGGACTCATAACCCCAGTCCGGCGCATTGAGCCCGACCCCGTGCCAGAAAACAGGCTGGTTGTGAAGCAGTTTGTTCAGCGTGATATTCAGCCGTTCCGTAGGAAATTCCCGATTCCTGCGCACGTTAATCAGCATTTTCGCAAAACGATGGATATCTGCATGCTTGATGGCCAGTTCCCAGTTCATCCAACTGATTTCGTTGTCCTGACAGAAGGCATTGTTGTTTCCGTTTTGACTGCGCCGCATCTCGTCGCCCATGAGCAGCATGGGCGTACCGACCGACAGGAGGGCAAGGGTGAGAAAATTTTTCACCTGGCGGTTTCTCAGGCGCTCAATCTCCGGGTCATCGGTGGGTCCTTCAACTCCGCAGTTCCAGCTGAGGTTGTCCTCCGATCCGTCACGGTTTTGCTGGTTGTTTCCTTCATTATGCTTGGTATTGTAGGAAACGAGATCATTCAGGGTAAAGCCGTCATGGCAGGTGACGAAATTAATGCTCTGTTCCGGCTCCCGTTCTTCGTGGCCGTACATATCCGGACTGCCGAGCAGCCGTTGTGCGACAGCCCATACCCTGCCATTATCGCCCTTCAGGAAGGCCCGAATATCGTCGCGAAACCGTCCGTTCCACTCTTTCCAACTGTCGCCGATAAAGGTGCCCACCTGATAGAGGCCTGCCGCATCCCAGGCCTCGGCGATCATTTTGACATTCGCCAGGATCGGATCGGATTCAATGTCCCAGAGAATGGGCGGGGAAGGCATGGGATGGCCGCTTTTGTCCCGGGAAAGGATGGAGGCCAGATCGAAGCGAAAACCGTCGATATGCATCTCGCGAACCCAGTAATGGAGACTGTCTAGAATCAATCGCCGGCAGATAGGCTCATTCGTATTCATGGTGTTGCCGCAACCGGTATAATCGCTGTACCTGGATTTGTCCGATTCAAGGATGTAATACTCTTCGTTGGACAGACCTCGAAAACAGAAGGTCGGGCCGTCGGCTCCAATCTCGGCGGTATGATTGTAGACGACATCCAGAAGGACCTCGATCCCGGCGCGGTGAAGGGCCTTTACCATGTCCCGGAACTCGTCCAGTGCGCCCAACGGATCCAGGCGCGAGCTGTAACCAGGATGAGGGGCGAAAAAGGAGATCGGAGAATAACCCCAGTAATTGCACAAGCCAGGGGGACCATCCTGCTCGTCAAAGGCGAATACGGGCAGCAGTTCAACGGCAGAGACCCCGAGGTCACACAGATAGGGAATTTTTTCTACCAGTCCCGCGTAGGTGCCGCTTCTGGCGGAAGCGATCCCTGAACTGGGATGCTTTGTAAATCCCCCGACATGCAGCTCGTAGATGATCGTCTTGGCGAATGGTGTCCTCAAAGGGGCATCGCCCTCCCAGTCATAGGAACGGATGTCTGCAACGACGCTTTTTATGGCCGTTGCTGCATTGTCCCCAGGTTTGCACGCGGCAGTGCGGCTGTAACCGGCTGGAAGGTCAATGCACCTGCCGTAAGGGTCGAGCAGTACCTTATCCGGGTCAAAGCGAAGCCCCCGCTCCGGGTTGAACGGACCGGTCACTCGATAGGCATAAAGCTGTCCCGCGGAGATCCCGGGCACAAGGACATGCCAGTAGTGGTAGGTGCGATTGGCCCGTCGATCCAGTTCGATAACCCGGGATGGTTTCGGGGCATCGACAGAATCGAAGAGAAGCAACTGTACCGCCTCACTCCCTTTGGAAAAGACGCTGAAGTTCACGCCGTCCCGAAAGACCGTGGCGCCGAGGGGATAGCTCCTGCCGCAGCCGGGGGGCGGTTCTTTCTTCGTACGGCTCATCTGGTCTCTCCTTTCCCTTGAATATATCTGATAGGGCGTTTCAGCTTTTTCTTATTACTTTTTCGGTATAGACACCGGGCACGGTTTTACTCCCCAGATGTCCGCCGCATATTCTGCAATCGTCCGATCGCTTGAGAACTTCCCGGAGCCGGCAATGTTCAGGATGGCCATGCGCGCCCATCCCTGTGGATTCCTGTATAGTTCACAGAGCCGCCGGTCTGCTTCGGGAGGTAGGAGGCAAGGTCGGCCAGGTGCCGATAGAAATCCCCGTTTTTCGGCGAGTGCCTCGCCAATCGGCCTGAAGACCCCGGTTCATATCGGCTGAAGGCGTCCGAAGCGATCAAGTCCAGGGCTGCACGGGTTTCCGGCTCATTCTCATAGTGCCACCAGGGGTCATACCAGCCCCTGCTGCCGACGACATGATCCGCCGTCAGACCAAAGAAGAAGAAGTTCTCCTCGCCTGCCTCCTCGGCCATTTCGATCGTTGCACCATCGCGTGTCCCCAGGGTCAGGGCTCCGTTCATCATAAATTTCATGTTGCTCGTCCCGCTGGCTTCATAACCCGCCGTCGATATCTGGTTTGAAACATCACTGGCGGGAATCAACCGCTCTTGCGAGAGAAACGCAGTAATCGGGCAGGAACACCACCTTGAGTCGTCCCGCAACGGCCGGATCCCCGTCGATCGTTCCGGCGAGATTGTTTATCAACTTGATGATCAGCTTGGCCAGGCGGTAGGCCGGCGCCGCCTTGCCGGCGAAGAAGAACGTCCGGGGCAGAAGATCGAGGCCGGGGTCATCCCGCAGGCGATGGTAAAGCACGATGATCCGCAGGACATTGAGCAGTTGCCGCTTGTACTCGTGGATGCGCTTGACCTGACAATCAAAGAGGGTCTCCGGGTCCACTGTCTGGCCCGTCGTGGCCTTGAGCCAATCGGCAAAGGCCGACTTGGCCTCGCCCTTGGCCCTCAGGAAAGCCTCCCTGAAAGCCCCGGTTTTCAGCCAAGGGCTGAAGCTTCCTCAGTTGACCAAGGTCGGTGATCCAGCCATCGCCGATGGCCTCTGTAATGATCCGGGAAAGGGCGGGGTTCGCCAGGTGCAGCCAGCGTCGCGGCGTGACTCCATTGGTCTTGTTGTTGAAGCGTTCGGGAAATATCTCAGCCAGGTCCTGACCGTGATTGTGCGCAGCAGGTTTCGAGTGGATAGCGGCGACCCCATTGGTGCTGTGGGAGCCGACGATGGCCGGCGTTGGCCATGTGATTTTTCCGCCCCGCCCTTCTTTGACGAGACGAGGTGCTCACCTGGGCAATCCGTTCCTCGTCGCCGGGAAAGCGCTCAACCTCATCAAGAAACCGGCGGTTGATCTCGTAGGATGATCTCCAGAAGGCGGGGCCGCAAAATCGAACCAGGCGACCGGCCATTTTTCCAATGCTTCAGGCAGAAGGGTGTGGTTGGTGTAGGCAAGCGTCCTTTGGGTAAGGTCCCAGGCCTGTTCCCATTCCAATTGTTCTTCATCAAGGAGGATCCGCATCAGCTCGGGCACGGCGAGCGAGGATGCGTGTCGTTCATTTGAATGGCACCTCGCGGGAGTTGGTTCCAATCGGCATTTCCGCGCCGGAAGCACCACGAGGTCAGCCAGTGAGCAGGCGACGAGAAAGTATTCCTGCATGAACGCAGCCCCCGTCCCAAGCTCGTGGAGTCATCGGGATAAAGCACCCCAGCCGGGGATCGGCCTGCCAATGCCCGCAAGGGCCGCAACGAAATCACCGCCGCTGAACTCCGCAAAATCGAAGTAATTGGGTACAGCCGTCGACCAGAGACGGAGTGTATTGATGGTCTTGCCGCCGAATCCCACGATGGGGCGGTGGTCAAAGGGGATACCCTTCCAGCAGGCTGGACGGTTGGCCGGGGATCACACGCAGGCTTCCGCCGGACAGCTCGAAGGAAGCGTTGAGCTTCACCTCCACGGCCTCGTAGAGCCGTTCGACCTCCCAGGGATCAGGTCTCCGGAGCCAGTTGGTTGTTCCTCCTGCCAGCCATCCTTGATGGACTGGACGGAAAATGCCGTATTCATAACGAAGACCGTAGCCCATGGCGGGGAGCTGCATCGTGGCCAGAGAGTCGAGAAAGCAAGCCGCCAGGCGCCCGAGTCCCCCATTGCCGAGACCGGCATCGGGCTCCCGTTCGAGAAATTCGATGGGGTCGATTTTCTTCTTTTCAACGAGTTGCTTCACAATAGGATTCAGTAAGAGATTGGTTAGGTTATTGGACAGGAGCGGCCTATGAGGAACTCCATGGACAAATAATAGACTCTTTTTGGATTTTTCCGCTCGTACGTCGCTTCTGTCTCCACCCAACGCTGGGAGAGGACATCCCGCACCGACCGGGCAGCGGCCTCAATACGTTCGCGGGAACCAGCGGATTTGAGAGAAGACACGTTATCGAAAATGAGGTGTCGTTCGTAAAGCCCGTCTTCACTGGTGAACGGAATCGGGCCGCAGCCGTACTGTCTCAGGAGATCGGCAAGACTTCCGGATTCTTCCGTTTCCCGGGCAGGTTCACTTTTTCTGCCGTTTTTTGACTCATCCTTTTTGTCTGTACTCATCCTGATCTCTCCAGAAGATGTTTTTCCCCTTGACCTGCGATTGCATGATCGGACCGCGGGTTGGAACGGATCATAGTTCGATGGCCGATTTCGATGGCGGTGTTGTACCCCATTAAGAAACTTGTTATTTCAGGAGTTCGGGCCGCATGGTCGTCTTTAGATTTTCGGTTTCTACGTTTCACTCAGTCCAAAAAGCATTCCTGAAGACGACCGGTTGGTCATATGAGGACAACAACCTGATATTACGTTATAATATTGTGTTTATCGTGGAATTTTGGCTGCTATGGATGATGACATTCCCTCAATATTTTGCGGATCTGCAGGATATTGAGGGCTTTTATTGTGGGGATTCGATCATCAGGGTCGCTTGAGGCCGAGCTTCTTGATCCGGAATCGAAGGGTACTTGGATGAAGTCCAAGGAATGCAGCGGCTCCCCCCTTCCCTTCGATTTTCCACCTCGTTTCTTTTAAGACTTTTTGAATATGCTCCCGGGCCATTGCGTCAAACTCTTTGAGCACCTCTTCCTCCCTTTTCACGGAGGCAGGCTCGAACGGATCGGTCAGTTGAAAGTCAGGTTCCATGCTGGTGATGAGGGCCCTTTCTATGACATGCTCCAACTCCCTCACATTTCCGGGCCAGGAGTACTCTGAGAGTCTGTCAATGACACCCTTTGAAATCGTATCAAATCGTTTGCCCAGTTTACGGGAGTACTTGTCGATAAAATACCGGGCAAGCTCCGGAATATCCTCGATCCGCATCCTCAGGGGCGGAAGCGTGACGGGAAAGGTGTTCAGCCGATAATAGAGATCCTCGCGAAACCGCCTGTTTCGCATTTCTTGCTTCAGATCCCGGCTTGTCGAGGCGATGACCCTCACATCCACCTTGACCGTCCTTGGTGAACCAAGGCGTTCGAACTCCCCATCCTGCAGCACCCTCAGGAGCTTTGCCTGGAGTTCGAGAGGCAGCTCGCCGATTTCGTCGAGGAAGATCGTTCCACCGTCCGCCACCTCGAAGCGGCCGATCTGTCTGGCATGAGCGCCCGTAAAGGCGCCCTTCTCCCGTCCAAAGAGCTCGCTCTCGATGAGGTTTGCCGGGAGGGCGGCACAGTTTACCGTAACCATCGGTTTATCCCTGCGGACACTCATTTCATGGATGGCATTGGCGACCATGCCCTTGCCGACGCCGGTCTCACCGAGGATCAGAACGGTGGCGTCGGTTGGGGCGACCTGATTGGCCCGAAAGAGGACATACTGAAGGGTGGAACTGCTTCCGATCATCTTGCAGAAGCCCAGTTCCGTAATTCTCTCCTCTCGGAGATAGATGTTCTCCTTCTCCAGTCGAATCCTCAGCTTCTCAATCTCCGCCAGCTGCTCCCGGAGTTTGTTTTCCATTGACTTCCGTTCCGTAATGTCCTGACCGAACACCGATATTCCAAACACTCTGCCCTCGTTGCTGAGGATGTTGAAATTCAATCGAAGAATCCGATCGTCCGCGGAAACCGGATATTCTATCGTGAAAGATCCTTCCTCCAGCACCCGCAAATAGAATGAATGCCATTTCTGTTGTAAAACTTCCTCGGCTGGAAAGAGATCTTCAGGACTCATGCCCATTTCAATGGGAAATCCGCGCTTATGGAGGAAATATTCAGAAAGCGCCCGATTGAAGGTCAGAAGGCCAAAGCGCTCCGAATCGACCGACCAGATCATGTCGGATGTACTGTTGATCAAAGTATCGTGCAAAGCCTCTGACCATTTCATCTGCAACTCTGCCTGCTTTCTCTCGGTGATGTCCATGGACACGCCCATCAGACGCAAGGGATGTTCTTGTGTGCCGCCGTAAGGTCGTCCGCGTGTCACGATCCAGCGGACCTTTCCATCGGGTTTTTGGACACGATATTCGACGTGCAGGAATTTATGCTTTTCCATACTTTGATGGACCAGCTCAAGAACCCTGTCGCGGTCGCCAGGATGAAGGGCCTGCCTGAATCGCGCTAAATTCAGCTCCTCGTCAGGGGTAAATCCGAACAAATTTCTGAGAATGAGCGTCGCCCATACGGAACCTGTATCCTTGTCCAGCATCCAGAGGCCTGCTTCCGCCGCCGAGGTCGCAAGATTCAGACGCTCTTCACTTTCCTGCAGGGCTTTCTGGGCTTTATTCCGTTCCAGGGCATTGACGAATATTTCTCCCAGCAGCCTAAGCCGCGGGACCAATTCCTCCGGCCAGATTCGCTCACGCTTCACCGAGTTAATGGCGAGAATGTGATTAATGGGTTCACCGAACATAATGGGAATGTTCAGATTGGATCGGATACCCCAACTCATCCAGGTCTTTTTGTCAATCTCGGCTTCAACCGGCAAATCCTCTATCTTTGAAAAAGAAAGGACTTCTCGCTTAAAAACCAGCTTTTCATAAGCCCATGGATTGATTGCGATAGGGAGTTCCGAACCAAGAGGAACGGAAGGCACACCCGCAACGGCAACCGAATGGGTGATCCTCCACGATTTCTTGTCCGGAAGCGTTTGAAGCAGGGCAAAACGGTCCACCTTGAAGAATTCCAGAACTTCCGTCATGGCCTCATGGATTTCCTCATCGACCCGTTCGATGGGCGGATAAATGAATCGCGCTGAAAGTGAAGAGAGCAGCTCTTCAAAAAGCAACCGTTCTCTCAGGCTTCGCTCAGCCTGTTTCCTCTTCTTGATCTCAGTGTTCAGTCTTGCGCTGGCGTCTGCAAGCATCTGTATCTTGAGCTCCTGCTTTTGCTTATTGGGGCTTTCCTGCCCTTCCAGGGGTCTCCAAAGACACCCAAGTTTTTAATTGAGCAATAAGAAATGGAATCCAGCCATCCCTGGGCGGGGAATGGCTGTTTTGGTTCGGAAAAATATGGCTTTATAGCCGGAGGAATCATTCCTCGTTCTTTCTTCGAGGAAACGATCCCGGAATATACCGGTTAATTGACGAGGATTATTATATCGTTTTTGATGTGTTAAGCAAGAATCCAATTTGTGTTCGCTGTACCCAGCGATTGGAGCTCGAAACGGGGCAGTGAAGAAGAGGAAGGCAGCAGATGGAAAATCCTTCAGGCAGCCGTCTCCGGATCAAAAAAAGTCTTCGCTTTCCTTTCCGGCAGGACCGCTTTAAATAACTGGGCAATGCTATGTCTTGGGAAGGAAAAAAGGACATCGGCGCAGATCCCATGGTAAGTGGCCAGCTACATGGAAAGCAACCGCTCCATTCCCCTGCTCTCAACGACAATGATCTCCGGCGTCAGCGGCGAGACAAGCGGCCTGTCCACCACGTCGGCCAGCTTTTCCGCGAGGATTTCCATGCGGTTGCTTACATAGAGATTCAGGCCGCGCATGGACGCTGCTCCCCCTTCAAGATCCCTCCCCTTTTTCCTCATCGTTCACGGCCCTGTCCTCCGGTTCATCCGTTTCGAAGAGTTCGGACAGATCCCCGAGATATCGGCACAGGGGAATGCGCTCGAACAACTGTTCCTCTGGAACATAGAGGGTGTGGGGAAATCCCTCTTCCGGGGCCTTGCCGTTCTTTTTCGGGGGGTTGGAATGTTCAGCCATGGATTTTCCTCCTGGTGGACGCGGCTCATTTCAGAAAAATCGACCATCCCGCCTTCAGCGATCCCGGGTGAAGGTCCAGGGCGCCGGACGCTTCCGAGACGGGAGAAAAACCGCACTCTCGACAATTGATCCGACCCCGGCTCTTGACATAGCAGCCCTTTGTAATGGTGCCGTCGGGATCGACATTGATGAGGATATCATCGTGGCAGCGCCAGCTGTTCCGGATCATGGCCCTCAGGCGGCCGGGGGAGTTGAGGATGGGAAATCCCTGCCTCTTCAGTGCGATCACCTCCTCCAGGGTTTCCTTCCGCTCTTTGTCGGACAAGGCCAGGGGCGCTTCTCCCTGGCCGTAAGGGTAGAAGAGCTGCAGCGTCATGCCGCGGAAGGCCGGTATCTCCCTCAATTGATTCAGCAGCGGCCGGATATCATTCCGGTTCTCGCGGTTGATCGTGAAATGGACGAAGAGGCGCGGATGTCGCGAGGCGCGAAGATTCGACCAGACTCTGTCGAAAGAGCCGGAACGGAGGCGGTCATGGGCTTCCTTCAAGCCGTCCACGCTGACCCACAGAACGTCCGCCGGAACATCCAGCGCAACGGTCCCGTTGGTGGTTACGGCGACACGGGCAAAGAGCCGCCGGGCGTATTCCACCAGGTCATGGAAGCTGTAGCTGCCATCCCGCCACAGGAGCGGCTCCCCTCCTTCAAAGACGACGATCAGTGCCCCGAAACGCTTCAGGGCATCCAGGCAGGCCAGGGCCGTCTCCCGGCTCATGCTGGCCCGCTCTTCTTCGGCCCTGCGATGAAACGGACAGCCAAGACAGGAGAGATTGCAGCGATAGGTTACTTTGAAGCTGGCCAGAAGGGGAATCCTCTGGCCGAAGAGTCTGCGCCGAAGGAAAAAAAGGGGGAAAGGAACCGTACGGCGCAAAATCGTCCCGAAAGAACTTCCCCACGGGGGCTGCGACATCCGGACGTCCGAAAACTTGGTAGAACCTCTGTTCATTCGCTTAAAGAATGGTGTTTTTTTCTGAATATCCCCGATGAGATCCCCTCTGGAGCCGCCGGTCTCCGCGCCAATGCCACGGCGTTTCGCGATCCTTCCGATCTCCTGGATTCTCCCGGCTTCTCTCCCTCACTCGGCTCTTCAGGCAGGAAAGCGCTCTCTTCCTTTCTCCGGCTGGAGGCAACACCCGAGGGACATTCCGACCGTTGGTCATTGCCCTGCAACTTATCGGGTTCACGTTGAAGTGTCAATAGAGCATTTCTGGTTCCGCAGCCGCCCGGGCTGCAACGGACTGTCTCCGCCGTCCCTTTACGGAGCCTGCATGCCCGGCGGCATGTCTGCCGCTGGCTCCGGACATCTATCGAAGTCCGGCCCCCTCTGGCCACGGGAAAGGAAGCCGGCTACTCCTCAGCCGGCGTCAGAATGACCCCGGACTTTCCGCCCAGCAGGAGGCTCAGCCGCCCCTCACGGATGGAATAGGAAGGACCGCCCAGCAGAGATACCAAATGGGCATCCGCCAGTTTCTCCTTGATTCTCCGAGGCAGATTCGGATTGTTTCCGATATCGACGGCGATATCCGACGGCATGTCCAGCCATCCGTTGTGAAATCCGGCGATGATGATGTTTTCGCCGATGTATCTCAGGAAAACCAGCAGAAAATAGTCCACATACAGGCAGACGAAATGGCCGGCTGAGAGGGCGTCGTTTGTCCGTCGAATCCGGATCATGTTCCGGGTATGGTCGTAGATTTCCTTTTCGAAGGGATAGGCTTCCTTCACCTCATAGTCCTTATCCAGTTTCCCCCAGGGGAAGTCCCTCCGATTATCGGGATCTGAACGGCCTTCAAGGCCCAATTCCGTTCCGTAGTAAATCTGCGGGATGCCCCGTATGGCGAACAGAAAAGTCAGGGAGAGTTTCATGACATCCGTCGCCTTGCGATAGTCGCCCATCTGAGCATCAAGGATGCTCGTCATGAACCTCGCGCTGAGGTCATGATTGTCCAGAAGGGTCACAAGCTGGTTGTGGTTGGTGTAGGACAGGTCGCGCTCCAGGATGCCTGTACCGAGATTGTAGGGAGAAACGAAATCGGTCATGGCATGATCGTAGACGAAGACATTTGTCATGGCCTGCTGCAGCGGAAAATCGAAGAGCTGGTCGATGGCGTCGAATTTCTGGTACTGGGACAGGGCGTCGATATCAAAAACGAGGACTTCACCCAGGAGGGTCACTTCGGGAAACTGACCCTTGACCTGCGTCTTGAAGTAGGTCCAGAAGTTTCGCTCCACATGCCTGACCGTGTCCATGCGGATTCCGTCGATTCCCGTTTCCCGTATCCAGGAAAGAATGCTCTGCGCATGATAATCGCACACATCGGGAGAATCCAGGTCCATGTCCGGAAGGCCCGACAACTGCCCCTCCGTTACGCTGGATTCCAGGCTGATGTTCATCCTGTTGAACCAGGAGGGTCCGATGGGGGTGGGATTGCCGGAAGAGCCGTTGATGCCGGGATGCCGATATCCCGTATGATTGACGACGATATCCAGAATGACCTTGATTCCGCTGGCGTGAAGCCGGTCGACGAGATCCTTGAGATAGCACTTGCTCCCCTCGGGGTAACGGCCGTTGTCGATGTAAAGGAACGGGTTGACGGCGTTGAAATCCAGCGCCCAATATCCGTGATACCCATGGGAATGTTCGAGATCAATCTGCCGGTAAACCGGCGTGATCCACAAAGCCGTTATTCCCAGCTTCTTCAGGTAGGGAATTTTTTCAACAATCCCGTCAAAATTTCCGCCATGATAACACTGCGGATTGGACTTGTCGATCTTCTCCCGAAGCTCCGGCCTTGGGTTCTCGACCCCATGAAACCGGTCTGTCAGAACAAAATAGATGACATCTTTACGGTTAATGGCCACAAATTCCTCCCGAACAAAAAATGTCTCCCGTCAGGCTGAGTCAATTTATTAAAGGGTTCTGTTGCGTATCCCGGGCAACTCATCCGTTTCAAGGCAGGATGATATTGCTGAGCTTCCACGACAGTCCGCTGCGCGACAGGATCAACCGGATTTCCCTGTTTTTGTCGTCTTTTGTCGTCACGGAAAACGTGTCGAGGTTCTCGTAACGGCAGGAGGCATTCTTTAGAACTCCGCCCTTTGATTCCCCCGCCCCCGGAGAAGAATCCCGGGTTGAACGTTCTCTCCGCTGCTCCCCCTGAACGAGCGTTTTCAGGCCGGCGGGCGTTACCAGGGAGTCAACCGCGTCATTCGCCATTTTGGAGACCAGCCTGTTCGCCGCTTTGGCGACGGGGTTTTCGCTTGAAGAGGGCGTTTCTCCACTTTGAATATGAGAATGGAGCTGTGCCTTGAGGTTTGCTCTCAAGGCCGGAAAATCCACGTATTTTGAAATTTTCTCCGGATCGGACTGCTCAACGCCGCTCTTGATCATGTACAGCGTAAGATACGGAGCGACCGCGGCATAAAGTCCCGCCGCTAAAACGATCAACAGGATCCAACCAGCGATTTTTTTCATATCTGCTGCTCTCCTTCCCTTCAGCCGGAACGACCAAGGATGATGTGCCGCCGGAAGGATGATTTCCCCCTCACCATGCCTCATTCTTACAAAGATCCCTTACCATAAGGGTAAAGATCTTCGGATGCAACGATTAAACGCACCCGGGATTCAGGGCTGCGCGGTCCCAGATCAACAAAAAGCGCTTACGAATGGGACAATTATGTTGAATGCTCCTGGAATTGTCACAATTCCGTTACGTTCTCCCGGGATCACAATGGATCATTCCAACGATATTACAGGATATTTTCCTGTGGAAGGATTATTGCCATGATGGGGAGCCATTTACACAGACGGAGGTTTATGATGCTCAGTACGATCAATGCCGGCGATACGGCCTGGATCCTGGTTTGTTGCTCCCTGGTGCTGTTGATGACGCCGGCCCTCGCCTTTTTTTACGGGGGGATGGTCCGCAGAAAAAATGTTCTTTCCACGCTGACCCTCAGTTACATATTTCTGTCTCTCATCGGTCTGCAGTGGATCGTTTTCGGCTATTCCCTCGCCTTTGGCCCGGATATCAACGGGCTGATCGGGGGGCTTGATTTTGTCGGCTTTCTGGGAGTCGGCGCCCAGCCCAACGACGATTACTGCAAAACCATCCCCCACGGGCTGTTTGCCGCTTTTCAAATGATGTTTGCCGTCATTACCCCGGCTCTGATTACCGGCGCCTTCGTGGAGCGGATCAAGTTCAAGAGCTTTCTGCTCTTCAGCCTGCTGTGGGCCACTCTGATCTATGACCCCCTGTGTCACTGGGTCTGGGGCCAGGGCGGCTGGCTGAAAACCATGGGCGTTCTGGACTTCGCCGGAGGGACGGTGGTTCACATTGCCGCCGGCTTTTCGGCACTGGCCTTTGCCATCGTCATCGGACCCCGCAAGGGATTCGGCAACGGCTCCCTGGAACCCAACAATATTCCCCTGACGGTCCTGGGGGCTGGACTGCTGTGGGTGGGGTGGTTCGGCTTCAACGCCGGCAGCGCCCTGGCGGCCAATGGTGTGGCCGTCAACGCCCTGCTTACGACGAACACATCGGCGGCAACCGCCGGTCTCGTCTGGATGTTTCTTTCCTGGCTGGACGGGAGGCCAAGCACCCTGGGAATCGTAACGGGGATGGTCGTCGGGCTTGCGGCGGTTACGCCGGCTTCCGGCTATATCACACCGCTGGCCTCCATCGCCGTGGGGGCCGTGGCCGCCCCCCTGTCCTATTACGCCATGCGCTTCCGGGACCGGCGCAGACTCGACGAGTCCCTGGATGTGTGGGCCTGCCACGGTATGGCCAGCACCTGGGGGATGATCGCTACCGGACTGTTCGCTACCGTTGCCGTGAACGTGGACGGCCGGAACGGCCTATTCTTCGGAAATCCGGAACAGATCGGCGTTCAGCTTCTGGCCGTTGTCGTCACCATCGTCTTTTCCTTCGGAATGACCTACCTGCTGGCCAGGATCCTTCACGCCAGCATCGGGCTGCGCGTATCCCCCATGGCCGAAGAAGTCGGCCTGGACATCAGTTCCCACGGGGAACGCTCCTATTCGTAACGCCTATGTTTCACTTCGAGGAGATCCATAACCCTATTTCTTGAACCTGGAGAGATCAGCATGCTGAGAAAAATCGAAGCCATTATCCGTGAAGATAAAGTAAACGACGTCAAGGCGGCCCTGTCCGAAATCGGCATCGTTGGATTGAACATGTTCGAAGTCCGGGGACAGGGCCGCCAGGGGGGAATAAAGCTGGTCGGCCGGGCAGGGACTTATCAGGTCAATTTGCTTCCCAAGATCCAGGTCAACATCGTTTTAAGCGACCGTAACCTGGAAGCGGCGATCGATGCCATCCTCCATTCGGCTCATACGGGTGAGCCGGGAGACGGCCTCATTTTTATCTATCCCGTGGACGAGGCGATTCGTGTCCGGACCCGGGAGCGGGGCCAGGATGCCATGGTCTATCCCGGCGACATCGATGCCAGAAAAGGGAAGGCAAAAGCCTGAGATATCAGCCTCTCCAATCGATTGAATTTCTCCCGGCGGGGGGAACGGAGTGGAATGGCTCTTCAGCGCCTTTCTTCCCGACGCCCGTCCCGAAGCAGCCTCATGGCGTTGAGGGTCACCAGGAGGGAGCTTCCCATATCGCCCACCACCGCCAGCCAGAGGGTCAGCCATCCGGGAAAAACCAGGAGAAGGATCGCCCCTTTGATGACCAGTGCGGCAAAAATGTTCTGTTTTATGATGCGCAGGGTCCGTCGGCTCAATTCCACCGCGTAGGATAGCTTCGTCAGGTCGTCCGCCATCAGGGCGATATCCGCGGTTTCAAGGGCGGCGTCGGTTCCGGCCGTTCCCATGGCGATTCCCACCGTGGAGACGGCCATGGCGGGCGCATCGTTTACTCCATCTCCCACCATGGCCACTTTCCGGTATCGGGCCAGCAGATCGTTCATGGCCTCCATCTTGTCCTCAGGAAGCAGATCGGCCCGGAACTCATCCACCCCGGCCTGGGCGGCCACGACCCTGGCCGTGCTCTCATGGTCTCCCGTCAGCATGATCGTTTTTCGAATTCCGATCTTCCGAAGATCCTCCAGAGCCTGTCGGCTGTTCTCCCTCAATACGTCCGCCACGGCGATCAGGCCCAGGATGCTGGCCCCTTCGCCAAGGATCACAACCGTCTTTCCTTCGTTCTGGAGCCCGGCGATACCCTTTTCCATCTCTTCGAGATCCCAGCCTCTCTCCAGAAAAAACCGGGCGTTGCCGATGGAATAGGATGTTCCATCCACCGTTCCCACGGCGCCCCGGCCGGGAACGGAATCAAAATCGGTCATCGACGGTATGCTGAGGCCTTTTTCCCGGGCATTCCGGTAAATCGCCTCGCCCAGGGGATGTTCGGAACGGCATTCAATGGCCGCCGCGATGGCCAGAATCTCCTCTTCGGAATGGCCGGCGGCCGGAAGGACATCGGTCACCCGGGGTTTTCCGGCGGTCAGGGTTCCCGTCTTGTCAAAGGCCATCACGGTCAGGGACCCCATCTCTTCAAGATAAGCGCCCCCTTTGATCAGAACGCCCCTTCTCGCAGCGCTGCCGATGGCGGAGACGACGGAAACAGGGGTGGAAATCACCAGAGCGCAGGGGCAGGCGACCAGCAGCATCGCCATGGCCTCATAGAACCACTTGGAGAAGGGCTCCCCGAAAACCAAGGTCGGGAGAGTTGCGACGAGAAAAGCGCCAACGAGAACCGCAGGGGTATAAAACCGGGCGAACTTTTCGATCAACTGCTGGGAAGGGGCCCGCCGCGCCTGCGCCCTTTCAACCATCCCGATGATCCGCGACAGGGTGTTGTCCCCTGCCGATCGGGTGACATGGACTTCCAGGGCCCCCCGCTCGTTGATGGTTCCGGCAAAGACCTCGTCGCCCACGGCTTTTTCCACGGGTAGAGATTCGCCGGTAATCGGCGCCTGGTTCACCGTGGAGACTCCTGCCGCCACCAGCCCATCCATGGCGATCCTTTCCCCGGGGCGGATGATCATCACATCACCGATCCGGATCTCTTCCAGCGGGAGGGTTGTTTCGGCCCCCCTGCGGCGGATCAGGGCTTCAGCAGGGGACAGGTCCATCAGGGAGCGGATGGCGTTCCTGGTTTTGTCCAGTGTATACCCCTGCAGGGCGTTTCCCAGGGAGAAGAGAAAGA
The DNA here is from genome assembly GCF_040768185.1 of Syntrophus sp. (in: bacteria). NCBI lineage: Bacteria > Pseudomonadati > Thermodesulfobacteriota > Syntrophia > Syntrophales > Syntrophaceae > Syntrophus > Syntrophus sp. (in: bacteria). The sequence goes on from NZ_JAXGNC010000006.1 coordinate 86,286, forward strand.
CCACCGTCGCCGCTTCCTCAAACTGGCGAAGGGCCGCAGCGCCGATGACAGCGGTCATCATCAGGACGTTCATGTCCAGTTCGCGGGCGTTGACCAGCACCGATATCCCGTTTCGCAGCGGCAGAAAACCGCCCAGAGCGATTCCGGCTGCAAAGAAGGCCGTGGCTGTGCCGCCCGGCGCACCTGCAATTCCCGAAATAAAACCCGACATCAGCATGACGAGGGAAACGGCCGTCGGCAGGATATAGATGTTGGTTTTCCAGAAGGGCAACGCCTCGCGGCTCTTCAACGGCTGGTCAATGCGTCCGGGATACCCCATCCTTTCCAGGGTAGCCAGGATGTCCGAAACAGGCCCCCGATGAACCACATGCGCCTTCGAAGAGCTGAAATCCACATCCGCCCTTTCCACGCCGGGGATCCCGCGGATTCCCTTTTCGAGCCTGGCGGCGCAGTCCACACAGTCCAATCCGAAGATTCGAAAGGTGGATTCCCGCCCTTCAAAGGCGCCTCTCTCCTCTGCCGTCGCATCGTACCCGAGCGCCCTTACCTTCCGGAGGATGATTTCATCCTCGAGACCCGCCTCATCAAGGTGCACACTGAGCCGTCCCTGAGGAAAGGCGACCGCAGCGGAAACGACTCCGGGGACCCTCCTGACCGCCTTCTCCAGTTTGGCGGCGCAGTCCGCGCAGTCCAGTCCCGTGACCTGAAAGGTCCGGGAAGACGCCCATTCCTTCTTTTCCTCGCAACGCTCTCTCATGAATCCCGCGTACCCTCCAGGGAGATCTCTTTCGCCGGCCGTCTGCAGCCCTGTATCTTCATCCTTTCACCATAGAAGACGGTCTTTGGGGAAGCTGATGCGCATGTCCTGAGATCCGCCTTTTATGAAGTATTCCTGTTTTTAGAAGTCTTGTCAATGACGGCCTGAACCTGTGCGTCATCCTGTGACATCCTGATTCGATCCTGCGACGGAAATCGGCTATAAGGTCCGGTCCGCGCATGATCCCGACCGGAATACCTCTGATGAATCCCCTTCCCTGGTTTGCTGATCATGCCGGATTGTTCCGTGTAAAAAGATCTGCCATAGGGCTTGACGAGTCCGGAAACTTGTGAGACAAGGAGATCAAACGTCAGAGATGTTGGGAGGCGCTCTGTCTGTTCCTGTCATATCAACTCCCCGGATGGGCGTTGGCCATCCGTGATGCCCTGGTGTTCTCAAAAAAACGTCATCGTGTTTCGGAATGCAATTCTGCACGGTTCTCGCCTGTCCGGGAAAACGGATCCAAGGAGAGAACTATGGAATCGACAGTGCAGATCATCTGCAAACAGTGCGGCACCTGCTGCCTGGCCAACGTAAACTGCTATGTGACGGACGAGGATCTCGAGCGATGGAAGAGGGAAGGCAGGGATGACGTTCTTCACATCATCGAGCATGAGCACGCCATGTGGGTCGGGGATCACCTGGTTTCATCGCTGGACGGACATTACCTGCACGGATGCTCTTTTCTGATGTGGGACGGCAGTCACTATGCCTGCTCCATTTATGAAACAAGACCATCGGTGTGCCGGAAGTACCAGCCGGGATCATCGGAGATCTGCCCGCAGTTTCGTGAAATCCATGATGTTTGACCCGTCTCGAATCTCGCAATAACTGCCTTCAACATTCGACCTCGTCATCAACAGGGGGGGTTTTTCTTTTTTTCCGGAAGGGACAGGCTTCCCGGCCGCGGCCTTTTCACCTTCAATGGCCGGCCGCATCACAAGGGACGCATCCAATCCCGCACGAACCCGGATCCCGGTGTTGCCAATCCACACCTGGCAGGTTTAGGACAATGATCACATTACATTTCCTCAAATATTTTGTCTTTCTGGCTGTTATTTCCGTATCGACGGTTTCCTGCACTGTCTGCAAAACGCAGTGCCCGCCTTCCGAGGCCTGTCCCCCGGTAGTCGGGACCGTCCCGTTGGAGGCCGGACATGTCCCGGCATCGGCAAGCGATGCGAAAACGCGGGAAAAACTCGATACGCCGGCAGCGGCCGCCATGCAGCCTCAGCTCCAGGAACGATCCAAATCGACAGCGGCTCCTCGGCCCGGCCCTGAACCGGAACGGGCTCAACTGCGCCTGGAGCAGGAGGTGAAGCGCCTGGCCGCGCTGGCGGGAGGAACCGTAGGAGTGAGCGCCCTCCACATTGAATCGGGACGATCGTTTTCCTTCAACGGGGGGGAGCGGTTTCCCATGGCGAGCGTTTACAAGATCCCCATAGCCGTTCAGCTGCTCCGCCGGGTGGATCGCGGTGAGGTCCGCCTGAATTCAACCGTCACCCTGCGCAGCGGCGATATTCACCCGGGCAGCGGCAGGCTCATCAAGACCTTTAAAAAAAAGGATGAGTCCTATTCGGTTCGGGAACTTCTGGAGCTGATGCTCCTGATCAGCGACAATACGGCGAGCGATGCCATACTGAAGCTCGCCGGCGGACCGGCAGCCGTCACCGCGGCCATGAAAAGCCTGGGCATACAGGAAATGGACGTCAGCCGCCCCACGCTCAATATGCTGGCCGACTGGCGCGGCATTTCGGATCTCCCCTCACCGGAGGCCTTCCAGCTTCAAAAATACAACAGGCTGCGGGACAGCGTCCCGGCGGATACGCTGAAAAGGGCGCAGAGCCGCTTCCACACCGACCGCCGGGACACGGCGTCCCCCGACGCCATGACGAGCCTCCTGGCCATGGTATACGATGGAACGGCCCTTCAGCCGGAAACCACCTCCGTGCTTCTGGGGATCATGGAACGCTGCCAGACGGGAAATTCCAGGATCAAGGACCTGATCCCTCCCGGAATGAAGGTGGCCAACAAGACCGGTACGATCGGCCCGTCCATGGTGAACGATGCGGCCATTCTGACCCTGCCCGGCGAAGCGGGCCATGTCGCCCTGGCCATCTTCATCAAAACATCCAATCGAAGTATCACCCAGCAGGAACAGGCCATGGCCCAGATAGCCCGCTATCTTTACGACTATTACTTTTTCCAGGGAACGGACCTTTTCGAGGCAGCTGCAAATGAAACATGCTCCCTTGAAGATCCCTCCTGCTCTCCATAGGAGTTGAAGGTCACCATGGAAGACGGCGCGAGACTTGAAACGGTGGATGGGCTGATCCTGGGCGGAACGATTCTCTGTCTGGACGAAGCCATGACCGTGATCGAGAACGGAGCGCTCGCCATTGTCGGAGACTCCATCACCGCCATTGGAGCGGAGGAGGATTTCCGGCGGAAGTTCACCAGCCCCAACCTGATCGACGGAACGGATACCCTCATCATGCCGGGGTTGATCAACAGCCACACCCACGCCGCCATGACCTGTTTCCGGGGCATTGCCGACGACATGCACCTGATGGACTGGCTTACCAACTATATTTTTCCTGCCGAGTCCAGAAATGTGGATGAGGAACTGGCCTGGTGGGGTAGTCTGCTGGCCTGTGCGGAAATGATCAAGTCAGGGACGACTACGTTCTGTGATATGTACATTTTCGAAGAGGAGACGGCAAAGGCTGCGCGCACGGCTGGAATGCGCTGTCTTCTGGGAGAGGTCCTTTTTGACTTTCCCTCCCCGAATGCCAAAACGCCTTCGGAAGGCCTGGCCTACACACGGAAGCTCCTGGAGCGATGGTCCGGCGATCCGCTGATCCGGGTCGCCGTGGAGCCTCATTCCCTGTACACCTGCTCCCGGACGCTTCTCCTCCAGGCCAGGGACCTGGCCGAGGAGTTTCAGGTTCCCCTCGCCCTTCATCTTCTGGAGAATCTTTCCGAAAAGAAGCAGCTTCAAAAACAGCTCGGGCAGGAAGCCGTTTCGTACCTTGAGGAACTCGGCTGCCTCAACGAGCGGCTTATCGCCTTTCATTGCGTCTGTCTGGAGGAGAAGGAGATCCGGATCTTCAGAGACTCCGGGTGCAAAGTCGTCTATAATCCGGAAAGCAACATGAAGCTCGCTTCCGGATTTGCCCCCGTCGCCAGGATGATCCAGGAGGGCGTCTGTGTTGGGCTGGGTACCGATGGATGTGCCAGCAACAACAGCCTGGACATGTTCCAGGAGATGGATACGGCGGCCAAGCTCGAAAAGGTGCGCCACCTGGATCCGACCCTGATGCCCGCGGAAACCGTTGTGGCCATGGCCACCCGGCAGGGGGCGCGCGTTCTGGGAATGGGAGATGTCACAGGTTGCCTGAAAGCCGGGAAAAAAGCGGATCTTATTCTGATCGACCTGAACCGCCCACACCTGACCCCCATGTACAATCCCTATTCACATCTCGTTTATGCCGTCAACGGCTCCGATGTGAAGACCGTTTTCATTGCCGGGAACATGGTCATGAAAGACCGAAAGCTCCTGTCCCTGAATGAAGAGGAAATCATGCGGCAGGTTCACCGGATTGCGGAGCGGGTCCGGAAGTCCCTTAGAAAGCCGGCGTAATGGGAGCCGACGATTTTCGGCCGCCTTTGCAGGACAGCCCCTCCTGACTTCACCGTGGGTGCACGTTGCCATCCTTCCCACCCGGAGAAGGGTTCGTAAGGCCCCCCGCCAGCGAAACCCCTTTTCAACGCCTCCTGTAGCCGACCATGGGCAGACGGGAGACGATCTGAAACCCCACCTGCTTCTCGTCAATTTCCGCGTAATCAATCCGGATCGGCTTGGCCATTTCAAGGAGATCTTTCTCTATGGCAAAGGTGATCTCCTGCTCTGTAATGAATGCATCGCCCTCTGCAGGCTGGTCATAAAACATGCGAAGAAAGGGGCGTTTACTCCCCTCGTCCTGCAGAAGAATTCGGATCGTGCCGGGCCCTTTCTGGCTCTGTATAAATTCCTTGATTTTCTCAGCTGCCTTTTCCGTAACTTCGATCATAACCTGAACCTCTGTGAATAGAAATAGCCTCTGAAATCGACCCGCTGCCGAAACAAAAGACCCCTAACCAACCTTTTTGACGGGATCCCGCGCCCTTCCGGCTGTAATCAGCAGAGTCACCGGATCCATCTTCATTCGCCAGGACTTCAGACTGCCCGTGGCGTCTCTATGCGGATCGATCAGAATTTCCTGGCCACGATCTTCCATTTGCAGAATAATGTCAAACAATTCTTCCGATTTTTTCAAAAACGCCGGAAGGGGGTCGCCCGCTTCGGCATCATGGCGATGCACGTGAACCGACAACCAGACCTGGAGGTTGTGGGCCCGGGCGAAGGTTTTCAGCTCCAGAATCTCGGCTTCGCCGATGTGGTTCGTCTGCCACCCGTCGATGAGCAGAATCCGGGGGGAAAAAATTCCCTGGACGATCAGATCGTTCAGGCGTTCTTCCAGGTTCGGGATACTGAAGCGATCCACCCGGAAGGTCATGATGAACCGGTGGGGCAGAATCGTTTCCCAGAGCATCCGCGAACTCCGCGGCGGTTTCCGGATGAACTTCTTTTCAAAGAGTTCCCGGTACCAGAGGGTGACCTTGGAGATGGGTTCATGAAGACTGACATGGAGAACTCCTTCCCCACCCAGCATCGAACTGAGTGCCATCTGAACGAGAAAAGCGGTCTTCCCCATTCCCGCCCTTGCCAGAACGGCGCCGAATGCGCCCGCCGGAAGCCGGCTGCTGATTTCCTCTTCCCAGGCTTCCCGCCAGGACTCCGATTCCGATTTTATCACCCTCTCGCTCAAAAGAAGTTCCTTTCTCTTTTTCAAATCAATGACCATGAGTTCCGACCCTACGCCGCACTTTTCTTTCGCTTGGCCACCTCTTCCGCAATCTTCTCGGCAATGCTCTGAGGCACCTGCTTATAGGCGGAAAATTCCATGGTGAACTGGGCCTTGCCCTGGGTGGCGGAGCGTATGACCGTCGCAAAACCGAACATTTCCGCCAGCGGCGTCTGAGCCTCGATCACGCAGGACGATCCTTCATCCTGTGTGCCCACGATCATTCCCCTGCGCTGGTTCAAAAGCCCCATGACCGCGCCCTGGTATTCCGGAGGAGTTTCCACGACAACCTTCATGATCGGTTCGAGAACGACAGGCTTGGCCCGCAGATAGGCTTCCCGGAAAGCGCCTCTTGCGGCAGCCTGGAAGGCCATGTCGGAGGAATCCACGGCATGGAACGCGCCGTCATCGATCACCACCCTCACGCCCGTCACGGGAAATTCCATTTTCGGACCCTTGCCCATGCTCATCCGGAAGCCCTTTTCGCAGGCGGGGATGAACTGAGTCGGGATTGCGCCACCGGTTATTTTGTTCTCAAAGAGGAATTCCTCTTCCGCCAGAGGTTCGATATACCCGGCTACCCGGCCATACTGACCGGATCCCCCCGTCTGCTTGCGGTGGGTGTAATTGAACGCAGCCTTCTGGGTGATGGTTTCCCGATAAGCCACCCTGGGATTGCCCGTGGTGACCTCCGCCGAGTATTCGCGCCGGATTCTCTCCACATAGACCTCCAGGTGCAGCTCTCCCATCCCCTCGATGATCGTTTCGGAGGTCTCCGCGTCGAGATGGGTTCGAAAGGTCGGATCTTCCTTGGTAAACCGGTTCAAGGCCTTGGACATGTTCACCATGGACTTCTTGTCTTTGGGAACAATGGCCAGTGAAATGACCGGCTCGGGAACGAACATGGACGTCATGGCCCAATTCAGCCCCGGCGAGGCGAAGGTGTCCCCCGATTGGCACTCCAGACCGAAGAGGGCGCCGATATAACCGGCAGGGATGCACTCGATATCCTCCATCTGGTCGGCATGCATGCGAACCAGTCGGCCGATCCGAAGTTTTTTCCCGTCCCGGGCGTTGACGACCGTCTCGCCACGGGTCAGCGTTCCCTGATAGACGCGGATGTAGGTCAACTGGCCGTAGTGCCCGTCCTCCAGTTTGAAGGCCAGCGCCACCACGGGATCTTCAGGGTTGCTCGTCAGCCGGACCGGCGTTTCGCCGTTCGCCAGATCCAGAGCCGTATTTTCGATTTCCTCCGGACAGGGCAGGTACTGGGTCACCGCATCCAGAAGAAGCTGCACCCCCTTGTTCTTATAGGCCGACCCCAAAAAGACCGGCGTGATTTTGCGATTCACCGTTCCCTGGCGCACGGCCTCCCGGATCATTTCCGGGGAGATGTCCCTCCCCTCCAGAACGGCTTCCGTCAGGACATCTGAAAACAGCGAAACGGTGTCAATAAGTTCTTCCCTCCTGGCCGTCGCCTCGGCCAGGATCGCATCGGGAACCGCTTCCTCTCGAACGATCTCACCACCGGGTCCGTCAAAATAATAAGCCTTCATGGAGACCAGGTCGACCACACCCTGGAAGTTGGCTTCCAAACCGAGAGGAAGCTGCATGAGGATGGCCGAGTGCCCGAGGCGTGTCCTCAATTGCTCCACGACGCGGGCCGGATTGGCGCCGCTCCGGTCGCATTTGTTAATGAAGGCCACACAGGGGACGTTATAGCGCTTCATCTGGGCATCGACGGTAATGGACTGGGACTGGACGCCGCCTACGGCACACAGGACCAGAATCGCCCCATCGAGGACACGCAGGGCCCGCTCCACCTCGATGGTGAAATCCACGTGCCCCGGAGTATCGATAATGTTGATTTCATGATTTTTCCAGGTGCAGAACGTTGCCGCGGAAGAGATGGTAATTCCCCGCTCCCGCTCCAGTTCCATGGAATCCATGGTGGCTCCCACGCCGTCCTTCCCCTTCACATCATGCATGGCATGAATGCGTTTCGTATAAAAGAGAATCCTCTCGGTCAGGGTTGTTTTTCCGGAATCGATGTGGGCGCTGATTCCGATGTTCCTTACTTGCCGGATGTCATGCTTCATTGTGAAAATCCTTCTTGATGCTTTCTATTGCTGTTTTTTTAACACGTGGGGACATATAAAAACAAAAAACCCCCTTATTTGAATTGTGCACGTTTCAAATAAGGGAGCCGTGAGATGCCCTGCTGATTTGAAAAAAACGACTTCTCCGTTTATCTTTTCAGAACTTACTTGTCAAGCATTTTTACCTTTCCTTGGTACGTTATGCTTGATAAAAATGCCTCCTTGTGCCTGACCTTGTTTTTTTCAGATCAGTTCCACATTTACTGCGCTGGGCCCCTTCTGGCCCTGCTGAATTTCAAAACGGACCCGCTGGCTTTCGGTCAACGTCTTCCAGCCTCCTCCCTGGATTGCGCTGAAGTGGACGAATATGTCGCCCCCCTCATCATTTTCAATAAACCCAAACCCCTTCTTGTCATTGAACCATTTCACTTTTCCCTCTGCCAAAGCCGTACCCTCCTTTTTTTATTTCACTAATCATATTGAAGCAGACAAACAAAAAAACCACCTCCGCTTCCTGAGGACATCAGGAGTCAAAGGTGGTCTCTTTACCAAATCTGCAGCAATACGTTCTTATTCAACTCTGGCCTGCCCCGCCCGGATGAGTTAAACAAAACATTTGAGATTGCTTCATAAAAAAGCGGGTGTCAGTCGACTAACATTTAATGAAAATTTTTTCAAGACATTTCTTATTTCACGACCGCTCAAAGGAAAGGTCTCAGAGAAGAGGTGCCATGTCGCCGGGATTGCTGACACCGCTGATAACGCCCGAGTCGTCGATATCAATCGAATAGGCGGCGGGGTGTTTGGACAGGCCGGGCATTCGGAGAATTTCACCGGTGATGGGAATGAGGAATCCGGCCCCGGAGGAGATCTTGATCTCTCGCACCGTCACGATGAAGTCACGGGGAAGGCCCAGGAGATTCGGGTTGTCTGAGAGGGACTGCTGGGTTTTAGCGATGCAGACGGGAAGCTTATCGAAGCCGTACCGGTTGATCAGATCCAGGTTGCGCCGGGCCAGGGGCTGGTAATCGATCGAAACGGCGCCGTAGATCTCGCTGGCCACGGTGAAGATCTTGTCTTCCACGGGCAGGTTCCAGTTGTACAATGGACGATAGTGACCGGTGGAACCCGCCAGAAGGGCCACCGTCTTTTCCGCGAGTTCAACACCGCCCTCACCTCCCAGGCGAAAGATGTCGCAGGGTGCGATGTTCATCCCCTCGTCCTCCGCCGCTTTGAGAACCTCTCTGATTTCCTCGTCCGCATCGGTAGAAAAGCGGTTCAGGGCGATAATGCAGGGGACGTGAAACTTGTCAATGTTTTGATAATGCTTCCTGAGGTTCGCCATGCCCAGGACGGCCGCCCGCGGATTGGGCCGATCGAGGTCCTCTCTGGCGATGCCTGCGTGGTATTTCAAGGCCCGCACCGTTGCCACGAGAACGACGATGCGCGGATTTAATCCCCCGTAAGGGGCGACGATATCAAAAAACTTCTCCGCTCCCAGATCGAAGCCAAAGCCCGCCTCGGTCACGACATAATCGGCCAGGCGGAGCGCCAGGTCGGTTCCGATGATGCTGTTCGTCCCCTGGGCGATGTTGGCAAAAGGACCGCCATGAACGATGGCCGGGACATTCTCCGTTGTCTGGACCAGGTTCGGCAGGAGGGCATATTTCAGAAGCGCTGTAACGGCCCCCTCGACTTTCAGATCGGCGGTCATGACCGGCTGGTTGTCATAGGTGAATCCGACTAGGATCTTCCGGATTTTTTCCTTCAGTTCCGTATAGGAGCGTGAAAGACATAGAATCGCCATGATCTCACTGGAGGGGACGATGTCAAAGCCCGTTTCCCGTGGGACGCCGTTTATTGAACCGCCAAGGCCGACAACGATATCCCTGAGAAAGCGGTCGTTCATGTCGAGAACACGACGCCAGGTTATCTTCCGAGGATCGATGTTCAGGGGGTTGTCATGGTAGATGGAGTTGTCCACCAGGGCGGACAGCAGATTGTGTGCGCTCGCTACCGCATGAAAGTCATTGGTGAAATGGAGATTGATATCATCGTCTGGATGGATTCGGGAGAGCCCTCCACCCGTCGCTCCACCCTTCATGCCGAAAACGGGCCCCAGCGACGGTTCCCGGAGCGCGGCAATGGTCGATTTTCCAAGCCTGGCCAGCGCCTGGGCGAGCCCGATGGACACGGTCGTTTTCCCTTCGCCCGCCGGCGTCGGCGTCATGGCCGACACGAGAACAAGGGCTGATTCAGAACGCCGCGAAAAACGTGAAATCGCTTCCAGCCTTACTTTCGCCTTGTACCGCCCGTAGTATTCCAGGTCGTCTTCTTCAAGTCCGATAGAGGCGGCAACCTCCGCAATGGGTTTTTTTACATGCGCCGCCTTTTGAATGTTGTAACGGGTCATGGGTTTACCTGCAGATCAGCGCTTCGAACCGGATATCAATATTGGATTCATCGCCGATGCGGTTGAGGTCGTTCTTCAGATCCAGGATCTTCACGGCAGGCGGCAGGGAGAAGAAGCATACCATCTGAAAGACGTTGGCCCCCGTAACGGGGTTGTTGTCAACATTCGTTGAAATATCGTCAATATTGATTCCCCGGCCTTGAAGGACTCTGCAGATCTGGTTGATGATCCCGGGCCGGTCCACGGAGGTGGCAATAAGCCTGTAGGGAATGAACGGGGTAACCTCCCGGTGGAGAGGTGCCTTGGTCTTCCGGACATGGATATCCAGATCCGTCTTCTCGCGCAGGCTGTCCAGGTCCTTGATAAGCCGCTCGATGGCATCGGTGCTGCCCGAGGTGAGGATGATCATGCCGAACTCCCCTCCCAGAACGCAGCCGCGGGACCTCTCGATATTGATCCCCCGAGCCGTGAAAAATTCCGCTATCTGCCGTGCCAGCCCCTGACGATCCGAGCCCATGAATGAAAAGACAACGTAGGATCTCATCGGTTACCTCCATAGGATTGCTCTGGTCCAGCATTTCCGAAACGGCTGCTGCGCCGAATTTCTGGAAAACGAGAGCTCAAAGGCCTTTTTAGCCGTCCTTCAGGGCCGTGTCAAGAAAAAGCTCATCCGATGCCGAACCACTGGTCCGTTCGATTCACCGATCAAAAAAGGCAGGGCCCTTTTGGACCCTGCCTTTTTTTCTTGTACAGCTCACGGTGAGAGGACTCAGAATTCCGTCCGCTCCTGCTCTTCCAGAATCTTCCGGATGCTCGTCATGACCTGAATTTTTACATTGGTCAGATGATTTTTGAGGACGGACTGCGCCCGCTCCAGGCTCCGCAGCGCCACGGCGTCATAAATTTCCTGGTGGGCCTGGTCGCTGGATGACAGCGAAGAGATAGGGAAGTAATTGCCGCCGTATTTCAGGAACAGCATATCAAAGACGTTTTGAAGGATGCGGACCTGGGTGGTTTTTCCGGAAAGATAGGCGAGAGTCATGTGAAACTCCCTGTTTTTAAAAAGCCTTTCCTTGAGATAGGATTCCCTTTCCGCAGCAAGATGGGCTTCGAGTGCCGCCTTCAGCTCGGCAAGTCCCTTCTTGTCGATCTGTTCAATGGCCGCAGGGACAAGGGACGGTTCGATCAATTCACGAATCTCGTAAAGTTCTTCAATCTCCTTAAGGCTGAAGGGCGCCATGGAATAGCCGCGATGGGGTTCATGCTGAACGAATCCCTGCAGCTCCAGCCACTTGAGAGCTTGAATGACAGGCGTCGGGCTCAGCTTCAGCTTTTCCGCAAGGTCACGGTACAGGATCCGCTGACCGGGGACGAGTTCCTTGGTGTACAACATATGCCTGATCCCCTGATAGGCGATCTGGGCACTGTCTTCCGATTGTTTTTTTCGCGTTATTTTCTTATCGGTGATCATGCGGCTTATTTAGCTTAATCAAATCAATTATGCAATCAAATTTTTATTTTTAATATGGATTAAAAATTAATTCAAAATTGTGATTTAAAGTGAAGTTATTTCGATTGACATATTGGCGCATCGATTTTATGTTTGCGCACTGCGAAAGGGAGAATCTCCTTCCGCAATCATTCATTTTCGTAAGGATGTAAACCGTTATGAGACTACATGAATACGAGGCTTTGGATATTTTTGAGCAGAACGGGATCCCCGTTCCCCGCCGCGGCGTTGCTTCCACGATGCACGAGGCGCTCCATGTGGCAGGCGAGATAGGATACCCCGTTATTTTGAAGGCCCAGGTTCTCGTTGGAGGCCGCGGTCTCGCAGGCGGCATCAGGACCGCCTCTTCGCCGGATGAACTCAAGGAGGTCGCCGAGTCCCTGCTTTCCTCCGATGTGAAGGGGCTGCCCGTCCTGAAACTTCTCGTCTGCGAGAAAGTGGAGATCGCCAGGGAACTCTATGTGGGCATTACCGTTGACGGGTATTCCGGCAAGCCGGTGATCGTGGCGAGCACGGAAGGCGGTGTGCGGATCGAAGAAACGGCGAGGTCCTCGCCGGACAAGATCGCCTCCTTTCATGTCGACTCCTCCCTGGAATTTTATCCCTATCAGGCCCGCACCCTCCTGTCGAGAATCGGGGTCAGCCAGCAGCTCCTCACCTCCTGGACGGACGTTATCGGGCAACTGTACCACATCGCCATGAGCCATGAGTCCCTGATCTGCGAGATCAATCCACTGGTTGTCCTCCCCAATGGCGGATTGATCGCCGTGGATGCGGTTCTGGAGATAGACGACTCGGCCCTGTCACGGGTGCGATTCCCCCTTCCCGACCGCATCGAACGGATCGAAAATCCCCTCGAACGCCGCGGCAGAGAAATCGGCGTCACCTATGTGGACCTGGACGGAGATATCGGACTGATTTCTTCCGGCGCCGGACTGGGAATGGCCTCCATGGACATCATCGGCGAAAGGATGAAGCCCGCCAATTTCCTGGAAACCGGCGGGGGCATTACGGCCGATCTACTCTATCGATGCATGGAACTCATCATGATGAAACCGGGCATCCGGGCCGTCTTCATCAACGTGTACGGCGGGATCAATCCGATCCACGAAGGCGCCAAAGGGGTCGTTCGCTATATCAATGAGCATAACGTCAAGATCCCCATTGTCGCCAAGGCGCTTGGCAACCGCCAGGAAGAAACCTGGGAGATCTTCCGCTCCGCAGGCATCCACGTGGTGACGGAGGCGGCAACTGAAAAAGCGATTGATCGCTTGTATGAACTGGTGGGGAGAGGTTGAAAATGAGCATACTGATCAACGATTCAACACGCGTTCTTGTGCAGGGCATTACCGGACGAATCGGCAAGGCACAGGCTCACTGGATGCTTGAATACGGAACAAAGGTTGTGGGCGGGGTTACTCCCGGCAAGGGCGGCACCATTGTAGAGGGGCTTCCCGTCTTCAACAGCGTGCAGGAGGCCGTCAAGGAGACCGGGGCCAACGCCTCCGTGTTTTTCGTCCCGGCCGCCTTTGTCCTGGACGCCTTCATGGAAACCATCGATGCCGGGATCAAACTCATCGTTATTGTCCCGGAACACATCCCTGTCCGGGATGTCATGAAAATGCGGAGCTATGCCCTCGACAGGGGCGTCTTCGCACTGGGTCCGACCACCCCGGGAATTCTCGTCCCCGGAAAGGGGAAAATGGGCATCATGCCGGCTTCCATGTTCGCACCGGGGAGGGTCGGCATTATATCGCGAAGCGGGACCCTTTCCTATGAGTTCGCCGGCATCCTCTCGGAGGGAAACGTGGGACAGAGCACCGTGGTCGGTATGGGTGCAGATCCCGTGGTTCTGAGAAACCTGGCCGATATCCTCGAACTCTTCGAGGAGGACGAAGGAACAGACGCCGTGATCGTGGTCGGCGAGGTCGGCGGAGAGCAGGAAGAGAAAGCGGCCGGTTTCATCGCGAGAAGGATGACCAAGCCCGTTGCAGCCTACATCGCCGGGCGGCAGTCGCCTCAGGGGAAGAGGATGGGGCACGCAGGCGCGATCGTCCGGGGAGCCTCGGGAACCGTTTCTGGAAAGCAGGGAGCGCTCAAGGCCGCGGGTGTGACAGTCCTGGACAGCCCCATTGATGTTCTCGCGTGGGCGAAAGAACACAACCTGAGCTAGGCTCCGCCCAAACCATTTCAGGTGCGGGGGAAAAGCGGATGGCAACAACGCCGTGCGTCCAATCATCACAGATTCGAATTCCGCCGGCGCATCGGGAAAAGCAGGAGGGCTTATAGACCTTGATCTATAAGCCCTCCTGCTTTTCTATCCCCTCTTACAACCCGGGCCTGACACATTATTTGCTGAAAAATGCGCTCCGGAAAGAATTTATTTTGTTCAGTGGCATAATTATTGATTATTATTTGAAACTTGATTAACCAGGAGCCCGGGAATGAAACATACGAAACTAAGCTTCCGTGTCATACTCTATTTTGCGATTGCTGCGCTGACGTCCCTCCCTTCCTTATCGTTCGGCTCAGGCTTCGGCATCTTTACCCAGGGGGCGTCCGCTCTTGGACAGGGGGCCGCCGTTATCGCCCACTCCGACTCTCCCGAAGCGATTTTCTACAATCCGGCACTCCTGAACGATCTTCCGGGAACACAGGTCGAGGTCGGAACGACCCTGATTTTTGCCGATCGGGAGTTCACAAGCGCCGCAACCGGGAAAAAATCCGAGACCCAGGACGATGTATTCTATCCGAGCACCTTCTATCTCTCGCACCGGTTCAATGAGACGTTCAGCGCCGGCGTCGGCGTTTTCAACCCTTTCGGCCTGGCCACGACATGGCCTGAAAGCTGGGAAGGCCGGTATGTAGCCACAAAATCCGAGCTTACCACGTTTAACATCAATCCCGTTGTATCCTGGCGGATCACACCCAAACTTTCGATCGCAGCCGGTTTGGATTTCGTCCTGCTGGATTCCACCCTTCAAAGCAGGAATATCGCTTTTGATGTCGACCAGAAATTTGAAGGGTCGGGAAACGGACTTGGATACAACCTGGGCCTCCTGCTGCATGCTACAGACACCCTTTCCATAGGCGTATCGTATCGCAGCAAGGTGACGATCGATGTTGACGGCACTCTTTCGATGAGCATTCTGCCGGAGGATATCAGTGGCGAAACCACGCTTACCCTTCCCCAGCAGGTAGCCGTCGGCATTGCCTATAAGCCCACGGACAGGCTGATCCTGGAAGTGGGTCTGCGCTGGGAGGACTGGTCATCCTTCGACCAATTGAAGATCGAAGGCGCAGGACAGACCCTTGCCGTCTCGCCGAGAAATTGGCGCAGCACCTTCGCCTTCAATGCAGGGGGAAAATACCGGATCAACAGCAGGTATGCCATCCATGCAGGCTATTTGTACGGTCAAAATCCCGTTCCCGACACGACCTTCGACCCGTCCATCCCGGATTCCGACGTTCATCTGTTCTGCCTGGGCGGCGAGGCCAGGTTCGGCAAGGTGGGTTTATCGATGGCTTATGCCTACCAGCTTCAGGAAGACAGGACCAAATCGACCAACCACTACGGAGCCTTTGCCAATGGCGAATATGATTCGGACATTCATCTGCTGGCCATGAGCCTTCGTTACTTGTTTTAATGTAACATGAAGGACCCCTTTTTTTCATTGAACACGATTGTTCCCCTCTCAACAGGGAGAGGATGCGCGGTCAGACATTGCCGTGTGGACTCGGAGGTGACAACATGAAGCACAAGCAGGCTTATCTCATGGAAAACGATGAAGAGGCCCATCGCCTGGAACTGAAAACCGACGCGAATGCGGTTCGGAAACAGGCCCTTTGGTGTGGTGTAAAAGCCGGCCTGCGGGTCCTGGATCTGGGATGCGGACCGGGAATCACCACGGAAATCCTGCACTCCATGGTCGCCCCGACCGGGAGCGTTGTCGGAGCGGATTTTTCGGCTGAACGGCTTGCCTACGCGCGGGAACATCACGCTGGTAAGCCGGGCATTGAATTCGTCCAATGCGATCTGACCGCCCCGATTGATGACCTGGGACAGTTCGATGTGATCTGGGTGAGGTTTGTCCTCGAGTATTTCCGCAAGGAAAGCCCGGAAATTGTCAAACGGCTTCGGAGTCTGCTCAAACCGGAAGGCTATCTCTGCCTGATCGACCTTGACTACAACTGCCTCGGCCATTATGAAATGCCCGAACCGATGAATGCCCTGTTGCCGAAACTCATGACCTACATGGACGACGAGTTCAATTTTGACACGTATGCCGGACGGAAACTCTATTCGTATCTTTATGATCAGAAATATCAGAATATCGAGGTTGAATTGATGGCCCATCATCTCATCTACGGTGAGGCCCGTCATGCGGATGTTTTTAACTGGCTGAAAAAGGTGGAAATCGGAACGGAAAAAATGCAGTGTTTCTTCAAGGACTATCCGGGAGGGGCAGAGGCCTTTATTGCCGATTTCAGAAAGTTTTTCCTGGATCCGCGCCGCTTCACATACACCCCGCTCATTTTATGCAAGGGGATGCGGCCTCATGAGGATGCCGCCGGCTGATCCAGAATGGAGCGGATTCTCCTGCTCAGGAAATCGATTTGATAGGGTTTTTGAATAAAATCCACCGCGCCCGCACGGAGGAGATCCTGCTGGCTCGTGCTTGCCGCAAAGCCGCTGGCGATTAGCACCTTCATAGCGGGGTCGATTTTCAGTATTTCAGAGAGGCATTTCTCGCCACCCATACCGGGCATCATGAGATCCAGGATGACAAGGGCGATGCCCCCTTTCTGCTCATGAATCACACTCAAGGCGCTTTCTCCGGAATTGGCGGTCAAAACGGAATAACCCAGCAGGGAAAGCAGTTCTTTTCCGATATCAAGAAGTGCCGGCTCGTCGTCCACCAGAAGGATCGTTTCCTGACCCTCGGACAGCGCCGTTGCTTTAACGGGTTCCCGCCTTTCCTCAAACACCTCCACACTGGCGGTGGCGGTGGTCTCAGGAAAATAAATCTCGTAAGTCGTCCCCAATCCAAGTTCGCTCGTGCAGAATATGAACCCGTTGTGGTTTTTAACGATGCCGTAAACAACGGACAGCCCGATTCCCGTCCCCTTTCCCGCCTCCTTGGTCGTAAAAAACGGCTCGAAGATGTGATCGAGGTTCTCCTTGGAAATTCCGCATCCCGTATCGGAAATCGAGAACAGGGCATATCGGCCGGGGTCAATCTTGACGCTGCTTCGATAGGTCGCCGTGGGAAATTCGATGTTTTTTGTTTTGATCCGTATCCTTCCGCCGTCAGGCATGGCATCTTTTGCATTGACCGTGAGATTCATGATCACCTGGCCCAATTGAGCGGAATCCCCGTTTATGGTGTGAAGAGGCTCGTCCAGATCCAGCTCCACATCAATCTTTTTCGGCAGCGTGTTTATGAGAAGCTCGTAAAATTTTCGAATTTCCGCATTGATATCGATCGGCTCCAGTTTGCTGTCGGCCTTCCTGCTGAAAATGAGAAGCTGCCCGACGAGGTCCGTTGCCCTCTTGATCAATTCCTTGATGTTGATCAGATACTTCAGCTCCGGATCGCCATCGCTTTTGCGCATGGTCAACCGTTCGTTGTATGCATTAATCGCCTGCAGGATATTGTTGAAGTCATGGGCGATGCCCCCTGTCAAGCGACCGATGGCGTTCATTCTCGAAGCATGGTGAAGCTGCTGTTCCAGCTTTCTCTGCTCGGTAATATCCTTCAAAATCCCCACGACGCCCATCATCTCTCCCATGGCGTTCAAGTTTGGGGCGCCGCTCATGTAAAACAGCCGCTCTTTTCCATTTTTGGCCAGAAGTTTGGCCTCCATGTTCTTGATCGTTTCTTTTCCCTGCCACACGCGGTCAAAAAACTGGTTGAAGGTCTTCCCACCGTCGGCCATGGCAAATTCCGAAAAAAAGCGCCCCATCATTTCCTGCGTCGCGTACCCCAGGATTTCTTCCGCCACCGGGTTAATATAGGTAATGAATCCGCCGTTGTCTGTAGTGTAGATGATGTCCGGAGAGTTTTCGCTGAGGTTTCGAAACCGCTCTTCACTTTCCTTGATCTTGCGGAGAGATTTGGCGTTGTTGATGCTGATCCCTATCTGCGGCGCGATGCCCATGAGAAGGTTCACTTCGCTTTGATTGTGAGGCCTGTGGGAACGGTAATTGTCAACAGCCAGGACGCCTTCCGATTTTCCCTCATAGATGATGGGAACGCAAATGAAGGAGTTGACGGCCAGGGCTTCAACAAAATCCCGGCTTCTCACTGAGATATCATTTTTAATGTCTTTGATATCATTTACGAAGATGGGGTGCTGCTCTCTGAACGCAACAACGAATGGGCCCCTGGAATCCGGCTTGTCCAGATGGAACTGAGTCTTCTGAAGCACGGCTTCAATTTCTGAGCTGTAACCGTATCCGCTTGCATAGATAAGCCTCGTCCTGTCCGGACTGGTAAGCATGATCATGCCGCGGTCGAACTTAAGCCTCTTCTGCAGCGTCTCCATGACAAACTTCAACAGGCTGTCGACATCCATGATGTTTGAGACGGCCTGGCCGATTTCCTGAACCAGAAGCGCATTGTTGTAACTGATGGTGATCTGATCGAGCAGGCGGTTTGCCGCATCACCCTGCCTTTCCGTCCTCTCATAGATGTCTTTTTTCTCAAGATACTGGGAATAGAAGGCGATGCCTACAATCACGGTAACCGCCGGCAGGGCGATGAAGGCAGCCAGTTTCAGGGAGGGGAAAAGGAACGAGCACCCTGCAATGGCGAGGATGGAAAGGATCATGAGATAATTCCGCCAGCGCCACCATTTCATGTACCTGGGTTCCTGCCAGGTTACGACGTAACGGCACTGCCCGCTTCCTCGATGCAGGCATTCCGTATGTTCAAGAATCGGCAGTTTGCCCGTAAAAATCTCAGCGACAGCTTCAAGGCTGCCCATGCGGTTTTCACACTGGTAAGGCCGTTCATGAACGCCTTCATTGATCGTCGTGATGATTTCTACGGTGTTCCGCCGGATCTTCCGGATATGAAAAGTGGTGCCGCGGTTGAGATAGGAGGCGATTTTGCCGAGCATGAAATAGGCCTGGATGGGTGAGAGAAAGGCCAGAATGAACTGACGGATCGCCTTGGCGGACTTGGAGGCCGACATGAAGCGCCCGGCTTCGCGAAAGATCGTCGCGTCCTGCGTCCTTTCCATGAGGGCGTCGTGGAATCCATCCACCTGCCTCTGCGTCAGCCAGTGCCCCTCATCCTCCAGTTCGTAAGAGGAGATCCCGGAATCCTTGAGAATGCCTTCGATGTCAATATCGGGACGCCTTTCCCGAAGATATTCGAGAAAGGTAATAATGACTCGACTGTTGTACAGGTTTGCGTCCATCGGTTTCTAGGTGATGATCATCCGGAATCTTTTCATGATATATTCGATAAATTCATTGGCATACTGTGCATTGAGGATCCACATGATGTAATCTTTCTCAGCATTCACGTCTTTGTCCTTTGTATAATCCGCCGGATAAATAAGCAAGGGATATGATTCCGCCGATTTCACCCTGGTAATGTTCTCAACGGCTGCGAGGATTGCATCCATCGGAGTCTCAGGGTCGATGACAAACACTTTGAAGCCGTTGAGAAGGTCCGACAGATTAATGGCCACATCGGACTCCTCCTTGATGATCACAGCCTTGAGCTCACCGGCATGATGCAATGCCATGGCCTGCCATTTTCGGTGCAAACCCTGCTGCGCATAGATGTTTTCGAGGGAATGCTGCTTGTGATTCTTCATGTCCAGCACATCGCAGAGCATTCCGCCGGAATGGTGCATGTAAAACTGCTCAAGTTCCCACAGATCGGACTTGCAGCATTCCCGCACGGACCAGCCCTCGGGCATCTGCAACGTCACATCGCCGACCGAATGAGTGATGTAGGAGAAAAGATCGAGGGAACAGACCCGCGGATTGAATTTTCCTTTTGCAAAACCCGTGTATATCCTATCGGTAAACTTATTTCCAGGGCGGAAATAACAGATGAAATAGTCGAGCATGGCCGACGGGTAGCGCCTCAGATCGTAAAGGTAGGAGATCATCTGCTTCAGAACGATCAGGCCCGTCGGGCTGCCGTCCATCGTCCTTGCGGCATGGTGGTGCACCATCCAGGCTTTTTCATAGGCCCTAAGCAGAGAGATATGGCTGTAGATCCGCCCATCCTTCTGATAGGTGAAATGCTTGGCGATGGCAGGACAGTCACTGTAGAGCTTTCTGTAAGTATCCTGAAAATTCTCTCGGAACGCCTGGATATGCTGGTATTTTGCCGGATAGATAAAATTGCTGTCAAACAGCAGATCCCAGAGCTGTTCCGTATCCACCTCGTTGATCATGTCTTCATCGTCTGTGGGGAAATTGTTCAACAGCTGATTCAATTTATTGTAGTCCTCAATCCCCATGTCCAGTATCGCTACCCCGAAACGGACCGATGATTCGTCCTTGCGGTAAATGACCTGCGCCTTGCAGTGAATCTTCAAAAGCCCGGCGTAACTGATCGTCATTTTCGGGATGATCAATCCCGGGATCAGAACGGCCGCATCGGACTTGTCGCTGATGGCGAAGCCCGAGGTGGAAATATCGATAATTTTGCGCTGGAAGGTTTTGCCCATGAAGGGATGCTCGAAGATGGCCGAAATCGATGGTAATTTATGCGTGCGGTGATTCCGGATCACCCTCTCTTCATGCTGTTCATCTTCAACCTGGATGGGACTGACGACAATTTCAACACCGGCAACGCTTTGCTGCTGGTAGATATGGCGGCAGGTTGCCGAGTAGAAGACGCCGTGTTCGTTGAACAGTCTGATGCTGGCCGGCACATCGCTCTTGAACCAGTAAAACAGGGCCGACAGTCCCGTCTTGAGGCGGAGGCGAAAGGCATGGGCACTGAAATCAACCAGTTCTCCCGTGGCCTGAAAGCCGTTTTGCATCAATTCGACCTTGATCTGATGGCATTGAAAGCGCGGAACCTGCCGTTTGCTCGTGATGGGGCTGGAGTCGGGGAGCTGCATCGTTAATCCGCCATCATTGGTGGTAAGTTTCCTCGGTCTGGCAAGGATGATGGACTGATCATGGTTGATGACCAGATATTCAAAATGATATCTCTCCAGCCGGTATCCTTCGTATTCCGAATCCCAGCGGCATACCACTTCGTCACCGAGGCAGGGCTCGGGATGAACCTTGACCAGAATTTCTTCATTGTACTGGGGATGCTTCAGGAGCGCATAAAGGGGATCCCCTTTGAAGTGAATGTGGTTGATAATATTGGTCAGTTTCTGCTTTTTGATGTATTCTCCGGACATGACGTCCCGGATCAGGTTGTTATGTCTGAATAGCCAGGATGGTCCCATTTCTTCCACCTGCAAACGACTGTCACATAAGGCGTTATTATTACAGATACTTCTCTCCCGAACGCTTTCAGTCATATTCATGTGTCTCCGGCAAATTTTTAATGCGATTGTCATTAATATGTAAAAATGGTGATCGGAATAGTTGTGATTCCACGGAAGACTTGCAATAATAATTCCAGTATTTTTGGGGGGACGCCGATCCAGGACGGGCCTGAAAGGCGGATAGATGCGAAGCATCAATCCGCTCCATGCGGTACGAGAGGATCAAGGCAATTCAGGACGTTACGATTTGCGGGGTTTTACGCTTTGCGGGAGGTCGGATCCGTCCGGTGAAATGAAGCATTTCGCCGAATTCGCTATTTTTCATGTCCTTCGTGGTTCAGAAAGTCATCCAAAACAGCGATCAGCTTCGATTCGTCGCCAAAAAAGAAGTGGTCCGCGTCATGAATAAGCTCAAAGCGACAGTTTATCTGTCGCGCCATATCCCTCATCCGCTCATGGGCGCAGAACGGGTCCCTCCCGCCACAGACCACAAGTCCTATCTTGCCGGCAAGGGAGGAAAAATCAAAATCCAGCAGATTGATGGGGGGTGCAATGAGCACGGCGGGGCGCACGCCGTCATGATTGGCCAGCCATTTCGCTCCGACCCAGGCGCCAAAGGAATATCCAGCAGGCAGAATATCGCCTTTCCCCTTGTTCCTCAGCCAGGATACGGCCCCCCCGATATCCTCCTGTTCGCCGATCCCGTTGCCGTAAGCCCCTTCGCTGCGGCCCACACCGCGGAAATTGAATCTCAGAGTCGAATACCCCTTGAAGAACAAGGCCGCAACCAGGGATTCCACAACATTGTTGTCCATTGAACCTCCCATCTGCGGGTGGGGATGACAAACCACGCCCCCCCTGTCTCCGGCATTTTCAGCATAGGAACCTTCCAGCTGCAAATTCCCTGAAGGGAAAAAAACGGTGTCCTCTTTCATAAAAAGCTCCTTCTTCCTCCTCATTGAACAGGGTGCTGTCCAATGTCTAAATGACAGGCCACAAAATGCCCGGGAAGCCGTTCACGCAGTTCCGGGTTCGAATCCTTGCAGGGGTCGATGCGTTCAGGGCATCTCGGATAAAAGGGGCAGCCCGCGGACGTTGTGAACCGGGCCGCTGGGTCCTCCCGAAGGATCCGCCGATGCGGCTTGCCCGGATACAGTCCCGGAATGGCGGCAAAAAGGACCCGTGTGTACGGATGGAGCGGACGGCTGTAAAGTTCCCGGTTTTCCGCCAGCTCGACGATTCGCCCCAGGTACATGACGGCAATCCTGTCGCTCATGTGCCGGACGACGGCGAGATCATGCGTGATGAAGAGATACGTCAAGCCAAAGGACTGCTGAAGTTCCTTCAGAAGGTTCAATATCTGGGCCTGCACGGATACATCAAGGGCTGACACGGGTTCGTCGGCGATGATCAACTCCGGCTGCAGGGCAAGGGCCCTGGCTATGCCGATCCGTTGACGCTGCCCCCCGCTGAATTCATGCGGATAGCGGTCTATGGAATCCTTCGCCAGCCCCACCGTTTCCAGCAGTACGGAAACCCGCTCCCGGATTTCCTCCCCGTGCATGACGCGGTGAATGATCAGCGGCTCCCCTATGGCGTCCCCGGCGGTTTTGCGTGGATTGAGCGAGGCCTGAGGGTCTTGAAAGATCAGCTGAACCCTTCGAAAATAACCCTTCAATTCCTGCCGTCCATAGGCGAGGATGTCCTGCCCGCCAAACAAGATCCGGCCCTCGGTCGGCTTTTCCAGATGCATGATCAGGCGTCCCAGGGTTGACTTGCCGCAGCCGCTTTCACCAACCAGCCCCAGCGTCTCCCCCTTGAAGAGCGTCAGGCTCACCCCGTTGAGGGCGTGGATCCTGATCGGTTCCCGGCTGAAAATCTCCCGCTGGACGGTAAAGATCTTCTTGGCCCCGATGACTTCAAGCAGCGCCTCCCCTTTATTCGAATGTCCAGACGGATTTCTGTTATCCATGATGATGGCCGTTCAGTCCTGCTTCGTATCCTCTCTCAGCCCTTCCCGGAGCTCCCGCCGGCTGGTCCGCCTGGGTTTCCGGATGATACAGCCAGCAGCGGACGGCATGGCCGTGGCTCACCTCCAGCAGGCTCGGTTCCCTCTGCCGGCAGAGCTTCATGACCCGCCCGCACCGATCCTGGAAGCGGCATCCCGGCGGAAGGAGGTAGAGATCGGGGACCCCCCCGGGAATGACGGGGAGTAAGGCGGATCGATCGTAATCCCTTTCCGGCCTGGGCAGGGAGCGCATCAGCCCTTTCGTGTAGGGATGCAGGGGAGAAGAAAACAGCTCCCTGACCGGCGCCTTTTCAACCACCCATCCCGCATACATGACAACAGCCTGCTGTGCCGTGTCGGCGACAATGCCCAGGTTATGGGTAATCAGAATAACGGACATTTCGTTTTCCGATTTCAGGCGTTCGATAAGATCAAGAATCTGGGCCTGAATCGTCACATCCAGGGCCGTTGTCGGCTCATCGGCGATCAGCAGCCGGGGATTGCAGGCCATGGCCATGGCAATCATGATCCTCTGCCGCATTCCCCCGCTCAATTGGTGAGGATAGTCCCGAACGCGCTTTTCCGGATCGGGAATGCCCACCAGGTGCAGCATTTCCACGGCGTGATCCCGTGACTCCCTTTTGCTCTCCTGACGGTGAAGGCGCGTAACTTCGGCAATCTGATCGCCAACCCGGAGGACGGGGTTCAGCGACGTCATCGGCTCCTGGAAAATCATGCTGATGTCCCGCCCACGGACCCGGCGCATTTCCTCGCTGCCAAGAAGCAGAAGGTCGCGCCCTGCAAAAAACACGGAACCGGAAACGATTCTTCCGGGAGGGGAAGGAAGAAGACGCATGATCGACAGAGCCAGGGCGCTCTTGCCGCATCCCGATTCTCCTACGATGCCGAGCGTTTCCCCTTTTTGAAGCTCCAGGTCCGCCCCATCGACCGCTCGAATGACCCCCTGGGAGGTTTCAAAGACTGCAGACAGATGTTCAACCTTTAAAAGCTGGGGCATGCCCTGTCTCCGCCGCTTCCTTTCCCGCACATCGTTAAAGGACCGTCCCCGAAGGGCGGTCTGTCTTCTCCGGAAGAAGGAGCATCAACGGGTTCCCTTCCGGTTCCTCAGCCATGAAATCAGAAGACGGACGCCGACGCCGGATGCCCCTTTCGGGACGTAGGGCCGGCCTTTGTCCAGCCAGGCGGGGCCGGCGATATCAAGATGCACCCAAGGGTAATCCCCGGCGAACCGGCTGAGGAACATGGCCGCGGTAATGGCGCCGCCATAGCGTCCGCCCGTATTTTTGTAATCGGCAATGTCGCTCTTGATCAGTTCAAGGTAGTCATCCCAAAGCGGCAATTCCCATACCCGCTCACCCGTGGCTTCTCCCGCAGCGGCCAGTTCCTTCTTCAGGGCGAAATCCGTCCCGAACATTCCGATGGCGACCTTTCCCAGGGCGACGACACAGGCTCCCGTCAGCGTAGCCAAATCCACGATCGCCCCGGGCTGATACCTTCCGGCGTAGGCAAGGGCATCGGCCAGGATCAAGCGCCCTTCCGCATCGGTGGAGATCACCTCTATCGTTTTTCCCGAAAGGGATGTCAGGACATCACCGGGCCGGTAGGCCCGCCCGCCGGGAAGATTCTCGGTGGCGGGGATGAGAGCGACGATATGAACCGGCAATTCCAGATCCGCCGCCGCCCGGACGGCAGCGATCACTGCGGCGGCTCCAGCCATGTCCGATTTCATCTCACCCATATTTTCAGCGGGTTTCAGGCTGATGCCGCCGCTGTCAAAGGTGATTCCCTTGCCGACCAGGACGATCGTTTCCTTCAGACCCTCCACCCCTTTATACGTGAGGATGATGAAGCGGGGCGGCTCATGACTGCCCCTGGCAACGGCAAGATGCGCATGCATTCCCGCTTCCTCCATCTGCCGTTCGTCAAGGACCTCCGCCTTGATCCTGGGACGGGACATGGCCATTTCAACGGCTTTGTCAGCCAGGATTCCCGGCGTCATCTCGTTTGCCGGAGCGGAAACCAGATCGCGGGCAAAGGAGACAGCCCCGGCAATCCTTTCGGCTTGTCGGGCCGCTTTCCGTACGGCGGGAAGGTTCTTCTTCTGCTCTTCTACGAGCGTGAACGCTTCGAATTCCTTGATCTTATCCCGCTCCAGGGTCTTGAAAGGCGTAAACTGATACAGGCCCAGAAGAACTCCTTCAACAATGGCCTCGGTAAGCTCTTCAAAAGAGAAACGTTCACCGGACCATTTTTTAAAATCGACAAAGGACGTCATCGTTTTTATATTGATGCCGCGGAGATACTGGGCCGCCTTGGCAAAGGCCCCGCGCAGTCTTTCCAGATCAAAGGCCTTTTTCTCCCCCAACCCCAGAAGAAGGATTCTCCGGATCGGCGGTTCCCCGCCTGGATACAGCAGGGAAACCTGATGGAGACGCCCCTGGAAATCTCCTTCCCGGATCATGCGATCGATCCTGCCGGCGTACATCTCATCGAGATGTTTTGCCGCTCCGCTCAGCCCTTCCTCGCCGTCAAAAAAAGTCAGCACGAATACTTCGCTCCCCGTCTCGGATATTTTGCCCGATTTGACCACAATCTCCATTGTCTGCTCCTTTCCCCCGGGACAAACCGAATTCCTGCATGCCTGTCACAGGCCATCTAATTACTTTCTCTTTTCGAGATTGTCAAACGGCATTGTCTCTCCTTGATGAATGGCTCCCGGACTTTCCGGTCCGCCCGGCGGCAGTGCCGGAAATTCTAAGGCCGCGGATCCTCTCGGAGCCCTGCAGGGCGGATGCTTCCCCCTGGGAACGGTTGAACGGTACCGATGGATTTCGGGAACGTGAAACCAGGCTCAGGACAATCGTGGGAAGTTGACGAAGAGGGGGACGACCTGGAGGGCTTCATGGAAATCCCCGTCATCTGGAATGGAAGGCGTTCTTAAGAAAATAAAAAGGCGTGTGAAAACACACGCCCGATTTTCCCTTAAAATGGAGGCGGCATCCGGATTTGAACCGGAGTATAACGGTTTTGCAGACCGCTGCCTTACCACTTGGCTATGCCGCCGTAAAAAAATGGAGCGGGCGAACGGATTCGAACCGTCGACGTCCACCTTGGCAAGGTGGCACTCTACCGCTGAGTTACGCCCGCTTCCTCAATCCCAGCAATGGTGGCCTGAATATAATAGATGGCCTGTTTTGTCAATAGAAATCTTACCGGCACCCCTATTCCCTGCCCCATGAGGTACTGTGATAGAACTTGATAAAGTAATCCAAGCCGGAATATACCGTAAAGAAAAGGGCAATATAGAGGATTACCATGCCCACGGCATGGGCGTCGATTCCCAGAAATGGATAGTGAATAATCAAAGCGGTTACGGCCACGGTCTGGCAGAGGGTCTTTTTCTTTCCCAGGGAGCTGGCGTCAATCACAAGTCCCTCCCCGGAGGCTATGCTGCGCATGCCGTCTACGGCAATATCCCGAATGATCGTAATCGCTACAGCCCACGCAGGGATGCGGCCGATGGGAATCATGAGAATCATGGCCGTATTCACGATGAGCTTGTCTGCAATAGGATCCAGGAACTGGCCCATTTTTGTGACAATTTCATACTTTCTCGCCAGATAGCCATCCAGGAGGTCCGTCAGCGCCGCGGCAACAAAACAGAATGCAATCACCAGGCTCCACGTCAAACCCGGGTCCATCAGAAGGAAAAAGAGGACCGGAATAAAACCGATCCTCCCCATGGTGATGATGTTGGGCAGATTGAAGATTTTCTCCCCCGATGAAATCAGTGGATGTCGATTCATTTTTTTCTGCGAGATAGTCATCTAATGCTCTGGCAAAACGGGGCTTTCCTATTTTTCAAGTTTAACAACCTTTTTCCAATCCGCGAGAAACAATTCGATGCCCTTGTCCGTCAAGGGATGCTTTGCAAGCTGTTCGATGACCTTGAAGGGTATGGTCGCAATATCGGCTCCCATAAGCGCCCCTTCAAGAACATGGCGGGGATGGCGGATGCTGGCCACAATGACTTCCGTATCAAACCCGTAGCAATCATAGATGGCTAGAATCTGTTCTACAATATCCATGCCGTTATGGGCTGCATCATCGAGCCTGCCCACAAAGGGGCTGACATAGGAGGCGCCGGCCTTGGCCGCCATCAAGGCCTGAACCGGCGAGAAGACGAGGGTCTGGTTTACGGAGATCCCCTCTGACGACAGGATCTTGGTTGCCTTCAACCCCTCCGTGGTCATAGGAACTTTGATCACCACCTGCTCACCCAGCTTGGCCAGCTTTTTCCCCTCTTCAACCATCTCCTCCGCTTTCAGCCCCACAACTTCGAGGCTGACCGGTCCACTGACCCTCTCCAGAATTTCTGCGACGACGTTTTTGAAAGGCTTTTTCTCCCTGGCGATCAGGGATGGATTGGTGGTTACGCCATCCACCATTCCCAGGCTCAGGCCTTCCTCAATTTCACGGATGTTCGCCGTATCGATAAAAAATTTCATGGCATTTCCTTTCAGGATTCTTTCTTCTGAATCCTTTCATATTTTTTGAAACAGGCTTCACTGCAAAAATTCAAGGTGACCCCGTTGAGAGTCCCTTTATAGGCATCCTTTTCGGGGATGTACGTTTTACAGTAAGGGTCCTGAACGAGATCCCCCCCTTGAATGATTCGTCCGTCGAGAGAGTGGCTTACCTGAGGCTTCTTTCTGGATGCAGTGCCCAGCAGGCCCTTTGTGAGCCGGTAAAGAAGATAAGCAACAACGACAAAAAAAAGAAAACGAAAAATCATGCTGTCAATTCAACCCTGTACGATACGTTCCACTCTGCTTTCGTCCTGAAGCCTCTTCATCAATCCCCGGATGGACACCCCGAAGCCCGGATGGATGACATAGGATGCCAGTTCGTTGAGAGGAACAAGAACAAACCGTCTTCGATGAAGTTCCGGGTGGGGAATGACGAGATCGCTTTCCTGAATGACCTCCTGTCCGTAAAGAAGAAGGTCCAGATCAATGATCCGTGGTCCCCAGCGGGCCGTTCGAATTCTCCCCATGCCGGCCTCGATCTTCGAGAGGGCGTTGAGAAGCTCCCTGGCGCTCAGGACGCTCCTCACCTCGACAACGGCGTTGACGTAATCATCCTGGTCTTTCAATCCGACGGGTTCGGTCCTGTACAGCGATGAGCAGCGCAAATATTTAACGCCGCTCACGTCACCAATGCGCCTGACGGCCTCCAGGCACTGCCCCACAGGCCCTTCCCGGTTTGAGCCGATCCCGATATAACAGATGACCCCCGAGGTCTCTTCCAAAAGAATCTCTTCCGCCTGCCCCACGGTTACGCTACTTAGTTCGTTTTCCCGGATTTTCTACGTCCTGAGCCCGAGGACATCCTGCATGTCATAGAGCCCGGGTTTCTGCTCAACCACCCACTTCGCCGCCCGAATGGCCCCCTTGGCGAAGTTGTCCCTGCTGTGGGCGCGATGGATCAATTCCAGCCTCTCACCGACGGCGCCGAAAAGGACCGTGTGTTCACCCACGATGTCTCCGGCCCTCAGGGTCTGGATCCCGATTTCCCTCCGCGGACGCTCTCCGATGAGCCCTTTTCGCTCATAGATCCCCACTTCGTCCAGATCGCGGCCCAACGCCTCTGCAATGATGTGGGCCATTTTCATGGCTGTCCCGCTGGGCGCATCTTTCTTCAAGTGGTGATGGGCCTCCAGGATTTCCACATCATAGTCGTCACCGAGTATTTCCGCCACCGTCCTGATCACCTTGAACAGGACATTGACGCCCACACTCATGTTGGGGGCAAGGACACAGGGGACGTTCCCGGTTAAATCCCGGATTTCCTCCATCTCCTCCGGGGAAAAACCCGTGCTGCCTATGACCATGGGCTTCCCATGCTGTACGGCGAATCGGAGATTCTGCAGCGAGGCCGCGTGGCTCGTAAAGTCGATGGCGACATCCCCCCGGGATACGCAGTCGGAAAAATCGCTCTCGATAGCAACCCCCCGCTTTCCCAGTCCCAGGATTTCACTCACATCCCGCCCGATTGCAGGATGATCCCCTCTTTCAACGGCGGCCGCCAGATCGATCCCCTCCTCGGCCTCCATTAAACTGATTATCCGGCCTCCCATTCGTCCACCGGCACCGGTCACAACGGCTTTCACCATGGATTCCACTCCCTGCCATGCCGATTCCCGTCACGGGACAGAAATCGCGAATTTCATTAACGTATCCAACGGCTTGTGCTGCTAGGCAATGAGGCGGTAATGGCGCATGGCCTGCCTCAGCCTTTCCAGATTCCCCTCCGACATCCGGCACAGAGGAAGACGGACGTCAGCCGACATTTTTCCCATCATTGCCAATGCCGCTTTGACCGGGACCGGATTGGTCTCAAGGAACAGGGCATCAATCAGGGAAACCATCCGGTCGTGCAGCTCCCGGGCTTTTTTCAGGTCTCCGGCTTCAAAGGCGTCCACGAGCCCTGCCATATCCGCCGGGGCGACATTGGAAATCACGGAGATGACGCCCTTTCCTCCCAGCGTCAACAGGGGAAGCGTAAAGAAATCGTCTCCCGATAGAACGGAAAAGGTGCTGTCGCAGAGCTGAATCACTTCATTCATCTGCTTCAGAGAGCCCGAGGCTTCCTTGACCCCCACGATGTTGTCGATTTTCGCCAGCCGGGCCACGGTTTCCGGAAGAATGTTCACTCCTGTGCGGCTGGGAATGTTATAGGGGACGATGGGCATGGGGACGCTCTCAGCCAGGGTCTTATAATGCTGATACAACCCTTCCTGGCTCGGCCGGTTATAGTATGGTGCCACCACCAGTGCGCCGTCGGCGCCGGCCTCGTGGGCGTGCCGGGTCAATCTCATGGCCTCCGCCGTGCTGTTGGAGCCCGTTCCCGCAATGACAGGAACCCGCTTTTTCACGGCGTCAATGGTGATCTCGATAACCCGGTCATGCTCGGCATGAGAAAGTGTCGCCGATTCCCCGGTAGTTCCGCAGGGGACGATACCATCCGTTCCCGATTCGATCTGGAACTCGATCAGCTCCCTCAACGCTTGCTCATCAACTTCGCCATTCTTGAACGGCGTCACAATCGCAACAATCGCTCCTTTGAACATATTCCTCCTGTCCGCCTCCCTTTTTTTTCAGGATTACCCTGGCTGTTTGATCAGAAACGGCGGGATTTCCTCATGGGATATCAAATCGGCATAAGTCTCCCGCTTACGAATGATATGATACCGATCCTCCCGCACCATGATCTCCGGAATTCTCGGCCGCGAATTGTAATTGGAAGCCATGGTGAAACCGTAGGCTCCGGCGCTGAAAACAGCCAGCAGGTCGCCTCTCTCGAAAGAGGCTATTTTTCTCGCCTTGGCAAGATAATCTCCGGATTCGCAGATGGGACCGACCACATCGGCCACAATTTCCTTCCTGTTGTCCAAGGCAACCGGCCGGATTGCATGAAACGAGTTGTAGAGGCTCGGTCGGACGAGATCGTTCATCCCTGCGTCCACGATGATGAAGTTTTTATTGTCCGTACTTTTCGTGTAGAGGACTTTCGTGACGAGAATTCCCGCATTGCCGACAATGACTCTTCCCGGTTCGAAGATGAAGGTGCAATCCAGGTCCCGGGCGGCCGACAAAACCGCTTCCGCGTATTCCGAAGGGTGAGGAGGCGTCTCCGAATCGTAGGTAATGCCAAGCCCTCCCCCCAGGTCAATATAGCGGATGTCGAAACCCTCCTCTTTGAGTTGGCGCACCAGACCGGAAAGACGATCCAGGGCTTCGACAAACGGGGACAGGCGGGTCACCTGGGAACCGATATGGCAGCTCACTCCCTTGATATCGACATGCTTCAGAGAGTTCGCCAGGCGGTACGTCTCCAGAGAGCGTTCGATGTCGATCCCGAACTTGTTTTCCTTGAGTCCCGTTGAGATATGGGGATGGGTCTTTGGATCCACATCCGGATTGACCCTCAAAGCAATGCCCGCTCTGAGCCCGAGGCCCTGCGCGCATTGGTTGATCACCTCCAGTTCCTGCCAGGATTCCACGTTGAACATCAGGATGTTCGAGCGCAGGGCGTATTCAATCTCATCCACGCGCTTCCCTACCCCCGAATACACGACTTTCCCCGGATCTACTCCAGCCGAGAGAGCACGGAACAATTCCCCCCCTGAAACAATGTCCACTCCGCCCCCCTCATCGATGAACACCTTGAGGACGGCCAGGTTTGAATTGGCCTTCACGGCGAAACAGATCATGTGGGGCACGTCGGCAAACGCCTCTTTAAAGACGCGGAAATGATTCCTTAACGTCGCGTAGCTGTAGAGATAGAAGGGGGTGCCCACCTCTTCCGCAATCCGGGAAACCGGGACCTTCTCGCACATCAACTGCTGATTGTCATATAGAAAGTCATTCATGTTCTTTTAAATCACCCTGCTGCATCGTTTGCAATGCCACGCTCCCGGAAGGCTCGCTGCAGTATCCCAGGGCGTTGCATACCACAATCCGGTAAAAATAGCTGTTGTCAACCTTCACGTCGGTATCGGTCCATAAGTAGCGGCGTCCGGCTCCCTCGTATTTCAGCCCCGGGTCCCCGGGATTCAACTCCTGAATCACCACATAATTCCGCGGACAGCCCTCGCAGAGGTCTTCATCTGGGAACTGCTCGCTGCGCAGAATTTTGAAGCGTCCTTCGGGGATGTCCGCACTCCAGCGCAGCTCAATTCCCTGCCCACTCCTTTCCGCCCGCAGATCGGAAACGGCGGAAGGTACGACCATCCTCAGCGGAACAGGGTCGGCCTTTTTCCCGCAGCCCGGAATCCATCCGAGAATGGCCCCGGCCAGCAGAAGAACGGCAAGGAAACGCCCCATGGACGGCCTCCTTCCCGGCGAATGCATCGGAACAGGCGTCATGGCGCCTTCCTTCTTCCGGGACGAGAACGGCCCTGGGCCTCAATGCGCCGGATCTGCTCCCGAACCTGCATCCCTGCCGTCCCCCCATAACTTGTCCTGCTCTGCACCGAACTCCGGATGGATAGGCGATCGTACACATCCTCGCCGATCAGGGGGCAGAATCGTCCAAATTCCTCCATGGACAACGAGGCCAGATCCTTCTGAGAATCGACGCAGAAACGGACCAGCCTTCCGACGATTCCATGGGCCTCTCGAAAAGGGACGCCTTTCATGACGAGATACTCGGCCAGATCCGTCGCCGTCGAAAAGCCGCCCTGGGCTTCCTGAACCATCTTTTCCCGGTTGAAGTTCAGATGCCGTACCATTTCCGCCAGGATGTTCAGGCAGGCTTTGACCGTATCAACGGTATCGAAAAGGGGCTCCTTATCCTCCTGGAGATCCCGGTTGTAGGTCATCGGAAGCCCCTTCAACAGGGTCAGCAGAGCCACAAGATTGCCGTATATCCGGCCCGTCTTTCCCCTGATGAGCTCTGCCACGTCCGGGTTCTTTTTCTGGGGCATAATGCTGCTGCCCGTCGTGAAAGCATCGGAAATTTCCACAAAATGAAATTCCCCGGTGGACCAGAGAATGAGATCTTCGCAGAAACGGCTCAGATGCATCATGATCAACGAGGCGTCAAAAAGGAACTCCGCGATAAAATCCCTGTCGGAAACCGCATCCATGCTGTTGTGGGCTATTTCGGGAAACCTCAGCAGGCGGGCGACGTAGGCCCGGTCAATGGGAAGAGAGGTGCCTGCCAGGGCGGCAGCCCCAAGAGGCATCACATTGACCCGGCGATGGCAGTCCCGCAGACGCGACTCGTCACGGTCGAGCATTTCCCGGTAAGCCAGGAGATAATGGGAAAGAAGGACCGGCTGAGCCTTCTGCAGATGCGTATAACCGGGGAGGATCGTTTCCGCCTCCTCCCCGGCGAGATCAAGAATGACCGCCTTGAGGGATGCCACACCATCGAGGATCGCCATGATTTCGGCCCTGAGATAGAGCCTGACATCCAGTGCGACCTGATCGTTGCGGCTTCGGCCAGTATGAAGCTTTGCCCCTGCCTCTCCCGTTCGCCCAATCAGGGCTTTTTCAATCGCCATGTGAATGTCTTCGTCTTCAGGTGAAAATTCGAAAACACCCCCTTCGATCTCCCGCAGAATGTCCTTCAGGCCGGTCTCAATGGAACGGGCCTCGCCGCGGCTGACGATCCCCTGGCGGGCCAGCATCTTGGCATGTGCGATGCTGCCTTCGATATCATAGCGAAAAAGCCTGCGATCATAGGAGATCGAAGCCGTAAACGCCTCGACAAGCTCATGGGTCGGCTCCTGGAAACGCCCTCCCCAGGGCTTGCTCCGCTCCTTTTTATCCTTCATGGCCCCTACCCGATATTCCCATTTGCAGCGGAAGCCGGCCGCCTTATTTCTTCATTGCCGCAATGCGCAGCCTCAGGGCATTGAGGCGAATAAATCCCGTTGCGTCCATCTGATTGTAGACTTCATCCTTCTCGAAGGTGGCAAAGTCCTCACTGTACAGGGAATAGGGAGACTTTCGACCCACGACGATGCAGTTACCCTTATACAGCTTTATCCGGGCTGTTCCCGTTGCCTTTTTCTGTGTTTCATCGATCAGGGCCTGCAGGGCTTCCATCTCCGGGGCGAACCAGAATCCGTTGTAGGCCAGCTGGGCATACTTCGGGATCAGGGAATCCCTCAGGAGCATCACCTCCCTGTCCATGGTAATCGATTCCAGTGCCCGGTGGGCCGCCCAGAGCACCGTTCCCCCGGGTGTCTCGTAAACCCCCCGAGACTTCATGCCGACGAACCGGTTCTCTACCATATCGACGCGGCCGATCCCGTTCGCACCGGCAATTTCATTGAGCTTTTCCATCAGAGTCGCCGGACTCAGGCGCGTGCCGTCAAGCGCCACGGGATTGCCCTGCTCAAAATCAATCTCCACGTAGGTCGGCTTGTCCGGTGCGGCTTCGGGAGACACGGAGATGGTAAAGATGTCTTCCGGAGGCTCCGCCCATGGATCTTCCAGAATGGCCCCCTCATGGGAAATGTGGAGAAGATTCCGGTCGCTGCTGTACGGCTTTTCCCGGGTAAGCGGCAGGGGAATGCTGTGCTTCTCCGCATAATCGAACATATCCTCGCGGGATTTGAAGTGCCAGTTGGGATCCTTCCAGGCGGAGATGATCCGGATGTTGGGCTCCAGGGCCATGTAGGTCAACTCGAAGCGGACCTGATCGTTTCCTTTTCCTGTCGCCCCGTGACACACGGCATCGGCCCCCTCGGCCCGTGCGATCTCCACCTGGCGCTTGGCAATCAGAGGCCTGGCCAGAGATGTCCCCAGAAGATAGGTTCCCTCATAGATGGCATTGGCTCTCAGAGCGGGAAAAACAAAATCCCGGGCAAATTCTTCGCGAAGATCATCGATGTAGATCTTGCTCGCCCCGGTTTTAACCGCCTTCTCCCGGAGGCCTTCCAGCTCTTCCTTTTGACCCACATCCGCCGCGAAGGCAATGACTTCGCATCCATATGTTTCAATCAGCCATTGAACGATAACGGATGTATCCAACCCGCCGGAATAGGCGAGGACAACTTTTCTGATCCCGGTGTTCACTGTTTTTCTCCTTTCCTACATCAATAGTTCCATGATCGCTTTCTGAACATGCAGCCGGTTTTCGGCCTGATCGATAACAATCGACTGGGGACCGTCAATGACTTCCTCTGCTATTTCTTCTCCCCGATGGGCGGGAAGGCAATGCATCACGACGGCATCCTTCCCTGCCAGGGACAGCAGATCGCTGCTGATCTGATAGGACTGAAAGGCTTTGACGCGCTCCTCCTGCTCCTCCTCCTGTCCCATGCTGGCCCACACGTCCGTATAGAGTACGTCCGCGTTTCTGGCCGCTTCAGCCGGATCCCGGTGGAGAACGATCCCCTCCTGTGCCTCCCTGATCCCCCTGGCGAGAATGGATTCGTCCGGATCATAGCCTTCCGGGCAGGCCAGCGCCAGGTGAAAAGGGAGCCGCGCGGCGGCATTGATCCAGGAATTGGCGATGTTGTTCCCATCGCCGATGTAAGCGATTTTTTTCCCCTGGAAAGTTCCCTGCTTCTCCATGAGGGTAAAAAGGTCGCTCAGGATCTGACAGGGATGGAGAAGATCCGTCAGCCCGTTGATCACCGGAATGTCGGCGAAGGCGGCAAAGTCTTCCACCATCTGCTGGGAATAGGTCCGGATCATGATTCCGTCCAGATAACGGGACATGACCTGGGCCGTATCGCTCACCGGTTCGCCCCGGCCGAGCTGCGTATCGCGCGAGCTGAGAAACAGCGCCAGACCGCCGAGCTGGTAGATGCCGACTTCAAAGGACACCCTGGTCCGCGTCGACGATTTATCAAAGATCATCCCCAGCGTCTTACCCTTCAGGGGAGCGTAGGCGACCTTCTCTTTGTACAGCGACTTGAGATGGCGGGCTTTTTCAAAAATCTCTTTGAAGTCCTCAAGACCGAGATCATAAACGCTTAACAGATCCTTCTTCATGGCATCTCTCCCATCGCCCTGTCCAGAATGTCGACCGCCCGGTCGATGTCGGATTCCGATAGAATCAAAGGGGGAACGAAGCGCAGCACGTTTTCGTTCGTGCAGTTGATCAGCAACCCCTTTTCCATACAGGAACGGACAATGTCGCCCCCCTGTATCGTCAACTCCATTCCAAGGATCAATCCCCGTCCACGAATTTCCTTGACGAAGGAATATTTCCCCTTTAATTTTTTCAGGCCCTCACGAAAACAGGCTCCCTGCCGGCGGCAGTTCTCCAGAACACCCTGCCGCAGCATGGTATCCAGTACCGCAAGCCCCGCAGCCATGGCCAGGGGGTTTCCGCCGAACGTGGAGGCGTGAGTGCCCGGGACGAAGGCGGAAGCAACCTTTTCTGTCGCCAGAACCGCCCCGAGAGGAAAACCGTTGCCCATGGCCTTGGCCAGCGTCATGATATCGGGCTTCACCGAATCATGCTCATGGGCAAAGAGATAGCCGGTGCGCCCCATCCCGACCTGCACTTCGTCGAGGATCATCAAAATACCCTTCTCATCGCACAGCTCCCGGACCTGCCGCAGGTAGTCCTTATCGGGAACCCGGACTCCCCCTTCCCCCTGGATGGGCTCCAGGAGCACGCCGCAGGTCCGCTCCGTCAGGGCGTCCTCGAGGGCCGCCAGATCGTTGAAGGGAACGTACTTGAACCCCTCCGGCAGCGGCCCGAAACCGACCTGAAATTTATTCTGGCCCGTGGCGGCTATCGTGGCCAGGGTTCGACCATGGAAGGAATCCTTCATGGTGACCAGCTCACGACGTTCCGGCGCCATATGCTCAAAGGCATACCTGCGCGCCAGTTTGATTGCACCCTCATTGGCTTCGGCGCCGCTGTTGCAGAAAAACACCTTGTCCGCAAAGGAGTTTTCCACCAGCCGGCTGGCAAAGTGGATCTGGGGCTCAATATGGTAAAGGTTCGACACATGCATGAGGGTTTCTGCCTGCCGCTTGATGGCCGCGACGACCGCAGGGTGCGAATGTCCCAGGCTGCAGACGGCAATGCCGGCCACGAAATCAAGATATTCTTTTCCGTTGCTGTCCCAGACCCGGACTCCCTCCCCTCTGGTCAAAACCACGGGGAACCGCCGATAGGTCCCCATAAGCGTCTTTTCTGAAAGGGCAATCAGTTCTTCTGTCGTCATCTCTTTTCCATTTCTGCTGGCGCCCGTTTTTTTCCCTCGGGCGAAACACTCTCGGGACTTTTTCCGAATTAAACCACCAGCTCCGTTCCGATTCCCTTATCGGTAAACATTTCCAGGAGAATGGCATGCTTCTGCCTTCCATCAACGATGTGAGCCTTGCGTACGCCCTCCCGGAGGGCCTTCAGGCAACACTTGACCTTTGGAAACATCCCCCCGTCAATGGTGCCGTCTTCGATCATTCCAAGGGTTTCCTGGTTGGTCATCGTGTTGATCAGTTCTCCCTGCCTGTTCAGAACTCCCGGCACATCGGTCAGCAGAATGAGTTTTTCCGCCTTCAGGGCGGAAGCGACGGCGCCCGCCACGAGGTCCGCGTTGATGTTGAACGTCTCTCCGTTGTCACCGGCGCCCGTAGGGGCGATCACGGGGATGAACCCGTCACGGACCAGTACGTTGATCAAATCGACATTAATCTCCCTGACCTTTCCGACCAGGCCGATGTCGATGATCTCCGGCGGCGTGTCCTTGGCCTTCTCGTCGCTGAGGTAATACTTGACCGCCGAAATGAGATTGCCGTCCTTGCCGCTCAATCCCACGGCCTTTCCGCCCTCGCGGTTGATGAGGCCAACAATCTCCTTGTTGACCATGCCCACCAGAACCATTTCCACGATGTTCATCGTTTCCTCGTCGGTTACCCGCATCCCCTGAACGAACCTGGCGTCCTTCCCCAGTTTTTTCAGAAAGGCGCCGATCTGCGGACCGCCTCCATGGACGACGACCGGGTTGATCCCGATATATTTCATCATGAGGACATCCCTGGCGAAGGATTGCTTCAGCTCTTCATCCACCATGGCATGGCCGCCGTATTTGATCACGACGGTCCGGTTATAGAAACGTCGAATGTAGGGAAGGGCTTCAAGCAGAATCTCCGCCTTCTCCATGGGCTTTTCAATGCTGTTCATACCAACCTCATGACCTCGTAAAATCCGTCAACCGATTTCTGTTTCAGCCGCAGGAACCAGGGGTGCCCGTTCCTCCCGAAGGTTCGTTAAAGAATGTAACGGCTGAGATCTTCATCTTCAATGATGTCGCAAAGCTTGTCCTCTACGTATTGCGCATCAATGACCACTTCCTGTCCCGAGAGCTCCGGGGCGTCGAAGGAGATGTCCTCCAGCAGAATTTCCATGATGGTATAGAGTCTCCGTGCGCCGATATTTTCCGTTCGTTCATTGACCACTGCCGCGACATCGGCGATTTCGGCGATGGAATCCTCCTTGAAAACGAGCCGGACGCCTTCCGTGGCCAACATTTCCGTGTACTGCCTGAGAAGCGCGTTGTTGGGCTCCTGGAGGATGCGGATAAATTCCTCCTTCCCGAGGGAATCAAGCTCCACACGGATGGGGAAGCGCCCCTGAAGTTCAGGGATCAGATCCGAGGGCTTTGACGAGCTGAAGGCCCCCGCGGCAATGAAGAGGATATGGTCGGTTTTGACCATGCCGTAACGGCTGTTCACATTCGACCCCTCCACAATGGGCAGGAGATCGCGCTGCACCCCTTCCCGGGAAACATCCGGCCCGGAGGGCGTGTCGCTTCCCACGACTTTGTCGATTTCATCGAGAAAAATAATCCCCGACTGCTCCACTCGCTCAATCGCATTGCGGGTCACCTTGTCCATGTCGACCAGGCGCTGCGCCTCTTCCTCCTTCAGTATTTCCATGGCCTCGGAGACGTTTACCCGGCTGATCTTTTTCTTCTGCGGCAGGAAATTCCCAAACATTTCCTTCAAGTTGAGGCCAAGGTCCTCGATGCCCGACGCGGAGAAGACCTCAATCATCGGGCCGCTGCGCGATTCGGTCAATTCGAGATCCACGTGGCGGTTGTCGAGTTTGCCTTCATGGAGAAGACGCCTCAATTTTTCTCGCGTCGAATCATAGGTCTGGGGCTTATCGTTCTCCTCCGTCAACCGGGTGTGGTTCCCCATCATCTCTTCAACGTTCCGCTCGACCGGTTTTGGAGGGAGCAGGAGATCCAGGAGCCGTTCCTCGGCAATCTCAGCCGCCCTCGCGCCGACCTTTTCCTGCTCTTCCGCTTTGACCATGTTCACAGCCAGATCCACGAGATCCCGGATCATGGATTCAACGTCCCGGCCGACATATCCCACTTCCGTAAACTTCGATGCCTCCACCTTGAGGAAGGGGGAATTATCGATTTTGGCCAGCCTGCGGGCAATCTCCGTTTTTCCCACCCCCGTGGGTCCGATCATGATGATATTCTTGGGGGCGATTTCATCACGGAGCTCGTCGGGCACATTCTGCCGCCGCCAGCGGTTTCTCAAGGCAATGGCTACCGCGCGCTTGGCATCATCCTGACCAATGATGTGCTGATCCAGCTTTTCAACGATTTCCGCAGGTGTTAATGAATTTGATGACATGCAGCGTCTCCTTCCAGCAGCTTCTCAGCTCCGAGCCCTGGTCTTGCGAGCCTTCTTTCCTTCTCCTTCGTTATCCTCTTCGATCTCCAGCTCTTCCACCGTGATGCGGTCGTTTGTATAGATGCAGATTTCGGAAGCGATCTTAACCGCTTCCCGGGCAATATCCGTTGCCGGCAAGTCGGTATAACGGACCATGGCGCGGGCTGCAGCCAGGGCGTAGGGTCCCCCTGAACCGATCGCCATGACGTCATCGTCGGACTCGATAACGTCTCCATTTCCGGAGATGATGAGAAAATGCTCTTTGCTCACGGCGATCATCAGGGCTTCAAGATGGCGAAGCACCCGGTCCGTCCTCCAGTCCTTTGTGAGTTCCACCGCTGCCCGCAGCAGATTTCCGCTATACTGCTCCAGCTTGGAATCGAAACGGTCGAAAAGGGTGAAGGCGTCGGCCGTTGTTCCGGCAAATCCGACGATCACTTCATCATGATACAGCCTCCTCACCTTCCTGGCTCCGTGCTTCATGACCGTTATGTCCAGAGTGACCTGCCCGTCACCGGCCACAGTCACCTTGCCCTTGTGCCGAACCGCCAGTATGGTCGTTCCTCTCATTTTTCCCATCCTGTCTTCATCAACCTCCCCGGGCTTTTGGATGTGCCCTGTCATACACGGCCATCAGCTGATTTACACTGACCGCCGTGTATTTCTGCGTCGTCGAAAGACTTTCATGGCCCAGGAGCTCCTGGATCGACCGCAGATCCGCCCCCGCATCCATGAGGTGCGTGGCGAAACTGTGACGGAGCATGTGAGGGCTCACCCTTTTTTGAATGCCGCTCCGGGAGACATGCTTGCTCAAAATTCTGGCGACGCTTCGTGTCGACAATCGTCCGTTCCGGCGGTTGACAAATACGGGGACAGGCAATGGCCCCCCCCGGTCCTCCGCCGGCCTCTGCCCCTGCTTTTCCCCGAGGTAACTCTCAAGCGCCGCCTTGGCCGTCCCTCCCACGGGCACAATCCGCTCTTTCCTCCCCTTCCCGCGGATCTTGACAAGCCCTTGGGACAAATCAAGATCCTCCTCATTGATCCCCGCCAGCTCACTGAGGCGGATACCGCTGGAGTAGAAGAGCTCCAGGATGGCCTTATCCCGCAAGCCGAAGAGATCCCTGCTGAAGGGAAGATCCAGCAAGGCAAAGACTTCATCGACAGAAAGAACGGAGGGGATGTATTTCTCCCTCCGTGGGGATTGAATGGCCTCCAAGGGATTTTGACGGATCTCTCCGCAAGACACCAGAAATCTGAAAAATGCCCTCACGGACGCCAGTTTTCGAGCGATCGTCACCTTTTTGAGTTTGTTCCGGAAGAGACTCCCCAGAAAGGATCTCACCGTTAAATAATCCACCTGATCCCAGGAAGCGGCCGATGAGACCTGCGCCTCAGGGCAATTCTCCTGAAAATATCTTTTAAATTGCCTCACATCATCCAGGTAATTTCTCCGTGTGTGGGCCGAGAGGTTTCTCTCCAGGTCCATATAGCGATCAAACCCCTCGATCCGCTTATCCATTCTCAGCGCCTCACGGAGCGTTCCCGGATTTTCTCCCTGGAAAGAAAAACATTACATTTTATATTTGCCGAAATCGTCATTGGACAGATTTTCAAGAAACTCCTTCATCTTTTCCTGCTTGAGCTCATCCACATCACTGGCGTTCGGATCAAAGTCGATACTCCTCGCTTTTTCAATAACCTTGTCATGGACAAAAATAGGCGCGTTCACCCGCAGAGCCAGGGCAATGGCGTCACTGGGCCGCGAATCCACGGTATAGTCCTGGTTGTCCCTGGTGAGGATAATGCTCGCGTAAAAGGTATTGTTTCTGACATCATGTATTTCAACCCGGGTGACCACGGCTTCCAGGGTCGTCAGCACATCCCGCAGCAGGTCGTGAGTCATGGGGCGGGAAAATTTGATCTTCTCCAGTTCCGTCGCAATGGCGCTGGCTTCGAATATACCGATCCAGATGGGGATGGCCTTTTTTTCCTGAAAATCCTTCAGGATGACGATCGGGGTGTTTGTAATCGGATCAATCGTTAATCCGGATACTTTCATTTCAATTTGCACGAAGGTATCTCCTTTCAGAGCATTTCTCCCCGGAGGGAATGCAGATAAGCTTCTTTGATGCGCACAGGAACAATCGTTCCAACCAGATCCCCGTGACCAGTGAAATTTACGATTTTATTCGTACTTGTCCGTCCCATGACATCCGACCGGCAATTCTTGCTGAAGCCCTCCACCAGGACTTGTTCTATGTGCCCCTCCATCGCCTTGTTTTTCTCCAGTGTATGCAACTCCTGAAGGGACTGCAAGATCCGAAGCCGCTCCTTTTTAAGAGGCTCGCTGACTTTTCCTTCCATTTTCAAGGCTGCCGTTCCCTGCCGTTCCGAGTATTTGAACGAAAAAAGAGTATCAAATCTGATTTCTTCCATCATGTCAATTGTTTCTTGAAAATCCCCGTCCGTTTCACCGGGAAATCCTACGATCACATCCGAAGAAATGCTGATTTCCGGGCAGGATCTTCTCAACTTTTCCACTTTTTCGAGATAGTCGTTTTTCGTATACCGCCTGTTCATCAGGGAAAGGATGCGATCCGAGCCCGACTGGACAGGCAGATGAATGTGCTTGCACAGCTTGCCCAATTGAGAAAAGGCTTCAATAAGGGAATCCGAAATATCCTTGGGATGTGAGGTGGTAAAACGGATCCGTTTTATCCCTTCAATCTTTTCAATTTCGCTGAGCAGTTCGACAAAACCCGTCGCCCCTTTCGTCGACCTGCCGTAAGAGTTGACATTCTGCCCCAGGAGAGTGACTTCTTTCACGCCGGACCGGGCAAGACCGGCAATCTCCTCCAGGATATCTTCCAAGGGTCGGCTCTCCTCCCGCCCCCGCAGGTAAGGAACCACACAATAGGCGCAAAAGTTGTTGCACCCCTGCATAATCGTCACAAAGGCCGTCACCTTGCTCTTCCGAGGCGGGGTCAGGATTCCCAGGGACGGTGTTTTTTCGGAAAGCGACGTTTCCACGATCTTTTTTCCGGTTTTTTCTATTTCGGAGATGAATTCCGGAAGCCTGTGAATATTGTGTGTGCCAAAAACAAGATCGAGATCCGGTACTTTCAGCAAGAGCCGCTCGCCGAGCTGTTGAGCGACGCAGCCGCCCACCCCGATGATCAGGCTCGCCTTTTTTGTTTTCAGCCTCCGGTATCTTCCCAGTGTGCTCATGACCTTCTGGGCCGCTTTTTCCCGGATGCTGCAGGTGTTGAGAAGGATCAGATCCGCCTGGCCGACGTCATCCGTACAGACGTATCCTTCCTTTTCCATCAGCGCCGCCATCTGCTCAGAGTCGTGAACGTTCATCTGGCAGCCGATCGTGGAAATATAGAGATTCTTCTTATCCAATCGAACTTGTGATCCCGAATATTTATGAATATTTTTAATTACTAATATGCACCTTATGGTTAGTCAACACATTTTTATCTGCAAGGTGTTTCAGCCTCAGACCGTCTTCGAATCCGGACAGACGGGGATATGAAATTCCGCCGCTGGGGAACTTCAGGCTCGATTGACGGGATTCAGATCCGTCACAACGGCCTCTTTTTATACCCGATTGCAGGATGAACGATGTCCGGCTGATAACCCCATCGCCTTTACGCTCAGGAAAATCAGGCTTTCCAAACGCTCTCCAGAACACTCTTTTTGTGTTGACCCCCGAAAACAGAGGGGGCAAAATATAGGAACATCGTAAAATAAGCAAGAGGGAAAAGCGGCTCGAGTAAAACAAGAATTGGAAATTTTTTCACCGCATTTCCGGCCGTCGCGTCTCCAGGGTATACGTCCCGGCGGCCGATCTTCCAACCGAAATTCATCTTTATTTTCTAATACATAAACAGCATGAAGGCTGCTTCGCCCCCCTCTGCGATCCTGGAAGGGCGGTCCTGATTGTTACAGAGCTCACCGGGCAGACGTTATTTATCATTTGCATACACAGATATTTCCCTTATAATCTCTTCTATTACTACTATATATGGAAAGGAGGATGGCTTCGCATGAAGATTTTCGGAATCATTTCCACGGCCGTCGTGACGTTGCTGCTTGCCTTGTCGCCGGTCGCCGAGGCGGACCACAGCGCCCTCGTCGGTAAAGGGCCTTTCAAGAACGGCCCTGAGGTCACCAAGCGGTGCATAGAATGCCACGAGAAGGAAACCAGGGACTTTATGAAGACCGTTCATTGGACATGGTCCAAAGTTCAGTTCGACAAAAAAGGCAGAAAGGTCGACATCGGCAAGGTCAATGCCCTGAATAACTTCTGCGTGGGACTTCCCGGAAACTGGCCCCGCTGTACGAGCTGTCACGCCGGGTACGGCTTCAAGGATGCCGGTTTCGACTTTTCCAAGGCGGAAAATGTCGATTGCCTGGTCTGCCACGATACAACGGGCACGTACAAGAAATTCCCCACCAGTGCGGGCCATCCTGTTTATGAAGGGGAAAAGAAAGAATTTCCCAAGGGAAAGCTGTGGCTGCCCGTCGACCTCGTCAAGGTGGCCCATTCCGTCGGCCCCACCTCACGGGCCACGTGCGGCTCCTGCCATTTCTATGGAGGCGGGGGCGACCATGTAAAGCATGGTGATCTGGACACATCCCTGATCAATCCGACCCCGGAGATCGATATCCACATGGGTGGTGCGAAGAAAATGGAGTGCCAGGAATGCCACCAGGCCAAGGACCACCTCCTGAAGGGCGAAGCCGCCTCCGTTACCATCTCCCATGCCGCCCCCACCCACATCGACTGCAGTGATTGCCACACGGGCAGCGTTCATAAAAACGCCCTGGTCAACAAGCACACCGAGAGGGTGGCCTGCCAGAGCTGCCACATTCCGACGTTTGCCAAGTCCATGCCCACCAAGGTCTGGTGGGACTGGTCCACGGCGGGCCGCGAGGTTAAGCCTGAAGACGCCCCGAAGGACCAGTACGGCCAGAAGACCTATGACCGGATGAAGGGAGACTTCAAATGGGAAAAGGACGTCGTTCCCACCTACATGTGGTTTAACGGGACCTTTGATCGCTACCTGGCGGGAGAAAAGATCAACCCGGCCGAACCGGTCCGGCTCGCCACCCCGATAGGCAGCCGAAACGATCCCAAGGCAAGGATATACCCCTTCAAGATCATGAAAGGAAAGCAGCCCTACGACAGCGGGAACAACACGATCGCCTTTGTACAGGTCTTCGGTG
Source organism: Syntrophus sp. (in: bacteria) (assembly GCF_040768185.1). Classification (NCBI taxonomy): domain Bacteria; kingdom Pseudomonadati; phylum Thermodesulfobacteriota; class Syntrophia; order Syntrophales; family Syntrophaceae; genus Syntrophus; species Syntrophus sp. (in: bacteria). The sequence goes on from NZ_JAXGNC010000006.1 coordinate 130,951, forward strand.
CGCCGGACAGCAACGCCTACTGGGTGAAGTACGACTGGAACGCCGCCATCGCCTCCGGCATGAAGGCAGCCGGCCTGCCCTACAGCGGCAAGTACGGTTTCGTGGAAACCGACATGGCCTGGCCGGTCCATCACATGGTGGTACCCAAGGCGAAATCGCTCAAGTGCCTTGACTGCCATAGCGAGAAAGGCCGCCTTGACTGGAAGGCCCTGGGCTACAAGGGGGATCCGATGAATGCGAAAAACCGTTAGTCAGGAAGAATTGCCGGCATGGCGCATATCCATGAACGGAACAGTCCGCTTGCTCTTTAAAAATCAGCTTTTAGGGAGAAGATTTCAGCAGAGGGGAAAGGGCTGAAGTTTCGATGCTGAAGACACGATGACCTCTGAAAAGCATCGATTTTTCAGAGGTCACTTTTTGTTGGGTACGTGCTTTGCCGCAATGCGGAATTATGGCGCGCCCGGTAGGATTCGAACCTACGACCAACAGATTCGAAGTCTGCGACTCTATCCAGCTGAGCTACGGGCGCAAGCTTGTTGGTTACACATGTCTCTGTTCCGGGATGGGCGAGTCAGGACTTTTCCCATTCAGAGCCCATGTTTTGAGATCCTGTTGAACGTCAGGGGGTCCTGGCTTTGAACGGGCACCCGGAAACACAAGGGAACCGTATATATGAGGTTCTTGATGTTGTCAAGGATCAAAACGGGAAAGGATCTTCCTGAAAGGATGTATCCTTGACTTTTCATGGAATGAGGGGCCGAAGTAAGAGCCATGAGGTTGTCGGTGGCTTGTCAACCCGCTTGAACCCTGGTTAAAAGGTGAAGCCTTGAAAAGCTTATGAAAGCCCTGTTTCTGGTGGGAATAGAAATGGGGCTTTCTTGTAGCAGGGGATTCGTTGTACAGGGAAAATGGGGTTCTTTTTTGACATTGTGTAAATTCAATATCGTTTAACGAAAGGAGGTTACACTATGAAACCAGAAAAGGAAAGTATGGAAGGCAACGGCGTAAGCAGGCGATCGGTCCTCAAGGGGGCTGTCGCCATGGGCGCTGTGGCGGTGGGCGGCGGCCTGGCGCTCAACATGTCCGCACCCGATAGGGCAGAAGCGGCCGTCAAAAAGCTTCCCTCCAAATGGGATGAAACGTGGGATGTTGTCGTGATCGGTTCCGGCTTCGCTGGACTCGCAGCGGCGGCGGAAGCGGCCGGCGGAGGCGCCAAGGTCATCATCCTCGAAAAGATGCCGACTTACGGGGGGAATTCCATCATCAACGGCGGTGAGTACAATTCCTGGGACGACCAATTGCATTTAAGGGAAAAACTGCAGTTGGGAGAGGACAGCGTTGAACTGCACAAAAACGATACGTTGAAGGGTGGAGACTTCTACAGTTTTCCTGAACTGGTCGAGGTCTTCGTCAACGGGGCGACACCCGCCCTGAACTGGATGATTGAGGAGGGGGGATGCAAGCTCAGGAATATCCTGAACCGCACGGGCGGTCATTCCGCCTATCGAACCCACACCAACGTCGAGGGTGTCGGTCGGGGCTACACGGAACCCCTGAAAAAAATCGCTGAGAGCCGCGGCGCTAAAATCCGCCTCAACACAAAATTAACCTGGATTTGGAGAAGGGATGCCGATTCCCAGAGCCCCATCGAAGGCGTGGAGGTCGTAACGGGAAGAAAAACGGTTAACATCCGGATCGGCAAGGCGCTGATCATGGCTTCCGGCGGCTTTGGCAGAGACAAGAAGATGTTGAGAGAATACAATCCCGGCATTCTGGACGAGTACAACTGCACGAATCACCCCGGCGCAACAGGGGAAACCATCCGGATGGCCCAGGCCATCGGCGCTGATTCCCTTCAGCTTGCGTTCATTCAATTGTACCCCTATGCGGCACCCGACACGGGAATCCTCGATGTCCCCGCCATCTATCCCTTCCGGGGCCCTGGTTACGGCATTGTTTACGTGAACAAGCTCGGTAAGCGTTTCGTCAATGAAATGGAGCGCCGCGACGTTGTTTCCATGGCCCAGATCAAAACCAAGATGAAACCGACCTATTCTCTGTTCTGCGAGGCGATGATTCCAAAAATGGGAACAAAGGAAGAAGTGGAAAAGGGAATCGCCAAAGGCCGCTTCGTCAAAGCCGATACAATGACGGAGCTGGCTCAAAAGCTGGGAATTCCGGCAGACAGCCTGGGGGAAACCATCAGGAACCACAATCGGTACATGGCCGAAGGTAAAGACCCCGAATTCGGCCGCCAGTTCACGAAGGTGATGATTCCCCTGACGGAAGGCCCCTTCTATGCCGTAGCCCAATGGCCCGCTGTGCATCACACCATGGGGGGGCTCCGCATCAACAAGGATGCCCAGGTCATTGATATCTGGGGAAAGGTCATCCCCTGTTTTTATGCGGCAGGAGAAGTCACCGGCGGAGTGCACGGCGCGAACCGCCTGGGTGGAAATGCGATTCCCGATGCCATTGCCTTTGGACGGATGGCCGGTACCAATGCGGCAAAAGAGAAGAGGAGAACATGACCGGAAGGTAGGTGCGGTTATTTCATCATCCACTTTCCTTATTCTTCACATCAATGAAGGTGACGTATGAAAAAATTACTGTTTCCAGCGTTTTTGATTGCATCGCTGTTCTTCCTGCCCTATATCCTGGTGGGGGATTTGAGTGTCGAAGCGGCCAAACCTGAAGCGGTTTCCTGCAAGACCTGCCATGCCGATCTGGCCTCCGTTCTTCCCAAGGGACATCCGCCCGTCGCAGAAAACAGCCTGGCCTCCTGCATGCCCTGCCATCCGAGTGATTTCGAGGGGAGGGCGGAGAAGAATCTCTTTGCGACGCGGATGCACATGGCCCATCTTCCCCCCAGGGGATCTCTGGACTGCACGGCCTGCCATGAATGGATGCCGGGCAAAAGCTTTGGGCTCATCGGCCGGGAGGGATCCTGGGGAGCACCGGATGCGAAAGACATGGATTTTTTGCGGACCATATTCAAGTCCTGGGCAGGCTCCGGCTATATGGACCATCTGCATGCCGCGGCAGGGATCGGTTGTACCCAATGCCACGGCAAAGAATTGCCCAGAGCCGATGACACGGTAGAGAACGATCGCTGCCTTGTCTGTCATGGTCCCATGGACCAGCTTGCCCAGAAAACGGAGCCGAAGGAGTTTAAAGACCGCAATCCCCACAAGTCGCATCTGGGAGACATCGCCTGTACAGTCTGTCATAAAGGACATGCGGAATCCAAGGTCTATTGCCTGGAATGCCACAAATTTGACATGAAGATCATGGGGGCCGTTGAAGCCAAAAAATAAACGCAACAGGCTTCGGGTCTGACTTCTCGAAGGGGGGAAAAGGTGACGGTCGTTCCCTCCCCCCTTTTTTCCTTCGGCGGGGAATCCCCGGATCCCGACATTCCCCGCGTGTCGATGCCCCCGGGACGGAGCATCTCCCTCCAGGAGATCAGCGCTTCTCCAGGCGAGGGAGCCGTCGATGCTGAGTCACCTGGATGAACCTACTTGAAATGAAAGGAAAGGAAAGGCTATGAAGACGATCCCCTCGATGATTTGCTCCTTTTTTCTGATCCTCCTTCTGCTTCCAGACCCGGCGGTCGGCTCATCGGACTGGGTGGAATATGGAAGGTCCGATCAGGGGGACATTTACCTGTATCACCCGGCGACCATGAAACAAAAAACGAAGGATATCATGCAGGTGTGGGTCAAGGTGGTGTTCTCCGATAAAGGGAAAAAGCATTACGCTCAGTGGTTGAAAAATAAAGGTGAGCCGGTCGAAGGATATGAAAAGCTTTCTCACACGCTGTCCTTGATGGAAATCGACGCGAAATCCCCGAGATTCCGTATTTTATATGGCTCTGAATACGATATGGATGATAAAGAACTCTTCAGGGGATCTCGTGATGCCCCCTGGAAAGACATCCTTCCCCGTTCCACCCAGGAGCGTTTAAAAAACAATATCTTGAAATAAGAACGTTGCCCTTCCTCAACACAGGGCATTCCTCAACATCAGGACGGCGCTGCGATCCTTGCACAGAAGAACGGCGCCGTCTTTCTATATGGAAGCCCTGAAGGGCCGCCGTGTCATCCCCCTGCGGTCAAAAAAGGACAGAGCAGCCCTCCCGTCCAGCCGGCGGATTTTTGCGCACGACGGTGCGCTCCGGGCGCCTCCGCCGGCAGGCAGCCCCCCGGCAAGTGCACCACTGCAGACCCTTGGCGTACCTCTCTGATCCTCACCCATCACAACGTGAACACCGCCCAGAAAATGAGGACCGTCAAGAGCAGCCCAAGAAGAACGCTTGCGATTCCGAATATGCCGGCAAAGAGCTGGATGCCCGTTCCCGGCCCCTTGCAGGCAACCTCCTCCAGTCGGTTTTCCCGAAGGATCCGTTCGTATTCCTGCGGCCGCTCTCTCCTGAGCGCCTCCAGGGTGTAGCTTCCCGTGAAGATGTTCTTCTCCAGGGGAAATTTGTCCGGAATCAGGTGGTTATTGAAAAAGTGAATGGTGAAGATGAAGACCGACGCCAGGAACGCCTCTTCTGAATGAGCCAGCGATACGATGTTGATCATCCAGCCCGGCATGACATAGGAGGAAAGCTCCGGTATCCACATGATAATGCCGGAAAGCCCGATGAGGAACATCCCCCAGAAAACAGCCATGAAATCGAATTTTTCCCAGTACGTCCAACGATCGAACTGTGGCTTTTCGCCCCGGTTGAAGAACCATTTGAACATCCCCCCGATATCCTGGACGTCTTTGAGGCGCGGGAAAAGAGAATCCGGGCCGAAGAGCCTTCCTAACCAGCCCTCGAACCTGAAGCCGGGAAACAGGAATTTAAGGGACAACCAGCAGGTATAGAGGAAGAGCAGCCACATGACGACCGCGCTGACACGGTGCACGGTGCCTGCGTTCTCCACGCCTCCCAGGAGGCCGACCAAGGTCCTGGCCCATGCGGCATCGGGATACTTCAACGGAAATCCTGAAATCACGACACCGAAGAAGGAAAGGATCAGCACAATGTGCATCAAGCGATCCCGCGGTGAAAAACGCCTGACGTACTGGCGGCCCAGATCGCCGGGCACGGCCGTCTCGACGTTCAGACCTTCCTTGATACGACAGCTCTGCTCCACATAGACCTTACGGCACCAGAGAAGAGAATGAACCCAGAAGAAGGCAAAGACCGATACCAACAGGCCGATCATGAATTTCTCCGTCAGGTAAAGGGAAAGAAACTTCTCGGGATTCCCGGGGTCCGGGTGCGGTACATAAGAAACGAATCTGGGGTGAAAATCAGAATGGCACTTTCCGCACGTCCCGACCAGCACCCGGGGATGCAGGGCAGAATCGGGATGGTCGGCCGGAAGAATGTTGTGCCCCGTATGACAGTCCTGGCAGCCCGCCACTTTTTCATAGTTTCCCAGCTGTCTCGCTTTTCCATGATACGTCTCTCCATAGCCGCTCACCGCATGGGGAAATGCCCCATACTTGCCGGCAATGCCTCCCTCACGGTGACACGAAACGCACAGGTTCGTATAGTGTTCTCTCTTATCGGCCAGGCCTTCCGCCGTCGCCGGAAAGACGGGAACGTCATGAACGCCGTGACAGTCGCCGCAGGAAGCGGCCTCCTTACTTCCGGCAAGAAGCCGGGCCCCATGACCCTTTGTCAGGTATGTGCTCTGGTCATGGCACTTCGTGCAGGTCTGCATTGCCGCAGCTTCGTCCTTCCCCGCCGATGCGGATTCTGAAGGATGGATGTCGGTATGGCAATCGAGACAGGTGAGTTTGGCCTTCACGGCATGGGCGCTCTTGGAATATAAGCCGTCCGTGTCCCGATGACAGACGGCGCAGGAAATCGACTTTGGGGGTTCCTTTCCGGACATGTGCCGATTCAGATCCTGGATGCCCTGATGACAGGCGGCACAGCCCAGTACCCCATGGGATGTGGAGGCAAAATGCTCCTTGAACTTGGAGTCCGAATGGCAGGAGGTGCAAGCGGCAAGCGACAAGGGGGGCGGCGCTTCGACTTTGGCCTTCACAATCATTTTCCCGGGTGCTTCCTTGGGATGGATTCCCGAATGGCACTGTACGCAGGAAAATTTTTTGACCGTCGCATGGAATCCCGTTTTCGAGATATCCCCGTGGCACGATGCGCAGGAGGCCGTTTTGACGGGTTCAGTCCTTTTCATGTGCTTGGCGATATCTGTTACACCCTTGTGGCAGGCGGCGCAGCTGAGCTTCCCATGCTTTGTCTGGGAAAAATACTGGCGATATTCCGGTTTGGAATGGCAGGTGATACAGCTCGGACCTGCAGCCTCCTTTGCCGTTGCGGCTTTTTCCGAAGAAGAGGGTGGTCGTGCGGCGGTCTTCGGGCTTTTGCCGTCTGCGGCCGGAGCTTTTTCCGTCGCGGTTTTGCCTCGATTTTCCGCCGCCTTGCCCGCATCGGGCTTTGGGGCAAAGCTCAGGGGGAGCAGCGGCGATGGAGTTACATTGCCGAATTGGTGGCAGTTGGAGCACATGAACTCGGATTTTTTGTGCTGGAAATGGCAGAGAAGACAGTCCACGTCAGTGCCTAAATGCGAGTTGTGAGGGTTCGGCAGCGAAGGCCCTCTGGCCGGCGCCTTTGCAAGCCCCTCCCTGCTGTGACACTTGATGCAAACCTCTTGACCGATTTTTCCGTAAGGGGTTTTCGGGCCGTGGCATTGTTCGCAGGAAATGCCTGAAAGCATGTGGACATGGCTTGTCGGCATCTTGGATTTAATGGAAACCTTGTCCCTTGCATGACATGGCATGCAGCCCTTTAGCGTCATGCTCCTTGTGTCCATGTGGGTCCCGGGAAGGACTTTTTCCCCGCCATGGCAGGCCTGGCAGTCTCCGGGCGGAACATTGGACAGGCGCTTCGGCATCCCGGAAGCGGCGCCAGAAAGGGCGAAGAAACAAAAAACACCGATAAAGGACAGGATGGTAAGAGAAAGAAAGGGCTTGATACTTCCTGACAGAGACTTCCGTTGTGTTTTCATGGATGGCATCTCCGAGGTAATGAGGAAGCGGTTCAACTTTGTTCCTGCCTGGGGTTACCCGCTTCAGGCCAGGATATGAAAAATCTTCGATACGGCCTCATGGACCGTTGACGGGAGCAGCAGGGGCGTCCCATCCCGTATCCTTCGGTTGCAGCTTTTTTCACTGCATCGTTTCCAGTGATGCACCCGAAGGCAACACAGTCTGCCATGGCCACCGTTTCTTTAGAGGCTTCGATTCCCGCGTTTGCCACGCCCGTGAGCATCCGTCGCCGGACCACTGCTGTTTTCTTTGCGGGATGGGCGCTCTTTTCATTGCCAGAAGAGATCCTCCAGGAAGATTTTCCCTGTCAGAGGGTTCGTCAGGAATATCCGGCCGCACGGATCCTTATGGAACTATAAAAGCACGAATTTTCCATGTCAAGCGTATTCTGGCCGGTTCTATCCTGAAAGAAAGGTCGCAACTCCTGTAACTGCAGGCATGAAGAGAGCTTTTTCCTGCGGGAGATACACGTTTTCATCGTCCGGGGCGCTGCGTTGCTCTTTTTCCCCGGATAAAATTCAGAAAGAGCGCCACAGACAGAATCGAGTCCCGCACGGAAGATCCCCTGTGTACGAAATCTGATGGTCTGGAGACCTGGAGAACAGTCAGTGCAGGGCTGCACACGTTATGGGGATTATAACAATTGACAGGGGAGTCAGAGTGCGAGAAAAGCCCTTTTCAAGGGGCTTCTCTTCATCTTGACAGGTTGGAATTCTGAATTTGTATATGGGGTGAGTGAAGGGACTTGAACCCTCAACCTCCGGGGCCACAACCCGGCACTCTGACCATTTGAGCTACACCCACCACACAATATGGTACGCCAGCAGGGATTCGAACCCGGGACCTACGGATTAGAAGTCCGTTGCTCTATCCAGCTGAGCTACTGGCGCATGAAGACATGCGATCCATCAATCAGGGAGGTGAGTATCTAAACTGCTTTTCCTGTTTTGTCAAGGCCGAATATATCATAGTTTTATATATTTAATTTCATATCATTTCTTTTCCCCGATCCGCTGGCCGCACCGGCGGCCTGTCCGATGTATCCCGGAGCGGAAGCAGGATGCATTGCCTCGTCTTCTTGCTAAAAAGACTTGACACCATGCTATTATTCTATAAAGTACAAAGCCTTTTATCCGCTCATTCGATGGCGCACGGATATTGCACCGGCATGATCATGGATCCGCAGAGTTCAGCAGCATTCGCTCTGTTCAACTCCTGTTCCGGCGGCACTCCGCTTTCCGATCCATGAAGTGATTCTTTTGCCTTGACCACATGAATCTGGATGTTCGGAAGAACTTTAGTCATGGAGAACAATGAGCTCTTATATTGGCTGGCCTTGAGATCCGCAAGCGGCATCGGGAACGTTACATTTAAGTCCCTTCTTGGATTCTTTCCATCCCCCTACCACGTCTTTCAGGCCACCTATCCGGAACTCCTGAGGATTCCGGGTATCGGCCCCAAAACGGCATCAGCGATCAAAGGGTTTCATCAGTGGCAGAAGCTTGAAAATGAGTTGAAAGAGCTGAATAAATTTCATATCCATCTGGTGACTTTACATGACAGAGAGTATCCGGGTATTCTGAAGAACATTTTTGATTATCCCCCCCTCCTCTATGTCAAAGGAACACTGGAAGAGGGTGATCTGAATATTGCCATGGTCGGATCACGGATGGCAAGCACCTATGGTGTCTATACGACGGAAAGGCTCGCCAGGGAGCTGGCCATGAATGGAATGACCATCGTCAGCGGAATGGCCAGGGGCATTGATTCTGCAGCCCACAGAGGAGCGCTTGCCGGCAGGGGCAGAACGATCGCGGTTCTGGGCTGCGGTCTGGATGTAATTTATCCTCCTGAAAACAAGGATCTTTATAAGAATATTTCGGAAAACGGCGCGGTGATCTCCGAATACGCCCCGGGCACACCACCCAACGCCCCGAATTTTCCCATGCGCAACCGGATCATCAGCGGCCTGTCCCTGGGTGTTGTGGTCGTTGAAGCGAACGAGCGCAGCGGCTCTCTGATCACGGCGCGCATCGCCATGGAGCAGGGACGTGAGGTTTTTGCGGTTCCGGGAAGCATCGATTTTCACGGATCGCGTGGAAGCCACAGGCTGATAAAGGAGGGGGCGAAATTGATCGAGAATGTCGATGACGTTCTGGAAGAAATTCTGCCCCAGATAAGGCGAACACGAAGGGAGCTCCTCCCGGGCGAGAAAAAGGGGAGCACGGATCTTCGGGAAATGAGGCAGCCGGACCAGGAGACTTCCGTTTCCCATCCTTCATCAGAGCGTTCATTCAGCGAACATGAAACAATGATTTTGAATCTCCTGGCATCCGGAACCGTTGACATTGACACGATCATCGCTAAATCAGGACTCAGTGTCAATGAAACGATGAATTGCCTTTTAAATCTGGAACTGTACGATGCCATTCTGCAGTTGCCAGGAAAGCTTTATAAACGTAAGGAGACTCCATGCCCGATTCCCTGATCATCGTCGAATCGCCGACGAAGGTAAAAACCATCAAAAAATATCTCGGAGCGGATTATGATGTCCTGGCTTCGAAAGGGCACATCAAGGATCTGCCCAAAAAGACGCTCGGGATTGATCCGCAAAACGAGTTTCAGCCCACTTACAGCATCCTCGATGACAAGAAAAAGGTCATCGCCGATTTAAAAAAGGCGGCGAAACATGCGAGCCGGATTTATCTTGCCCCTGATCCCGATCGTGAAGGCGAGGCAATCGCCTGGCACATCGCGGAGGAGTTAAAGACCAAGAACAAGGAAGTGTATCGTGTTTTGTTCAATGATCTCACAAAAAACACCGTTCTGGACGCACTAAGCCACCCGGGAGAGCTGGATTTCAACAAATACGAAGCTCAGCAGACAAGACGCATTCTAGACAGGCTGGTCGGCTATCAGATCAGTCCGATTCTGTGGGAAAAGGTAAAAAGGGGGCTCAGCGCTGGGCGTGTCCAGTCCGTCGCCGTCCGGATGATCTGTGATCGCGAAGAGGAAATCAAGGGATTCAACCCCGAAGAGTACTGGAACATCTCCGTGCAGCTCAAAGGCGAGAACCCTCCTCCCTTCGAAGCCAAACTGGTCAAGATCAACGGCAGGAAGGCCAAAATCGCCAATTCGGCGCAGGCCGAGGGCATCGTAACGCTCTTGTCCGCTCCGATTTCTGCGGGAGGCGACCCGTCTTCACCTCCCCGGTTTGTCGTCAGCAAGCTGGAGAAGAAAGAAGTCAAGAAGGCCTCCCTGCCTCCCTTCACGACGAGCAAGCTGCAGCAGGAAGCATCCCGGTTGCTTCGCTTTTCGGCCAAAAAAACCATGATGACGGCCCAGAAGCTTTATGAGGGGATTGAGCTGGGAGAAGAGGGGCCCGTGGGACTGATCACCTACATGAGGACGGATTCCGTTCGGATCGCCGACGATGCCCTCCAGGAGGTCCGCTCTTATATCCGGGAAAATTATGCCCCTGCTTTTCTGCCTTCAAAAGCACATGCCTATAAAAATAAAGGAAAGACCCAGGATGCCCACGAAGCGATCCGGCCGGCCTCGCTGAATTACAAGCCTCAGGATGTCAAAAAATTTCTGACGCCCGATCAATTTCGCCTATACTCCCTGATCTGGAATCGCTTCGTCGCAAGTCAAATGAACCCGGCCCTTTACGATCAGACAACGATCCATGTATCGGCCGATCCCTATCTCTTCCGCTCCCAGGGGGCGATTCTGAAATTCGCCGGTTACACCATCGTGTACACCGAGGGAAAGGAGGAGAAGGAGCAACCCGAGGACGCGGAAGCGGAAGGCATTCTTCCCGATGTCAAGGAAGGGGAACAGCTTACCCTTTTGAAGGTCAAGTCCGACCAGAAATTTACTCAACCTCCGCCGCGGTTTTCCGAAGCCTCACTGGTCCGTGAGCTTGAAGAAAAAGGCATCGGGCGGCCCAGCACCTATGCGAACATTCTGAGCACCATTCAGGACCGGAATTACGCAAGGCTGGAACAGGGAAAGTTTCACCCCACCGAACTGGGAATGATCGTCACGGAACTCCTCGTCAAGAACTTTCCCAAGGTGCTGGATATTTCTTTTACGGCTTCAATGGAAAACCAGCTCGACCTGATCGAAGAGGGAAAACAGAAGCGTCTCGATACCCTGCAGGAATTTTACGCCCCTTTTGAGGAGGATCTGAGCAAAGCCAAGATCGAAATGAGGAACATCAAGCGGGAGGAGACGCCGACGGATCTGATCTGCGACAAATGCTCGAGCCCCATGGTCATCAAATGGGGAAGAAACGGCAAATTCCTTGCCTGTTCAAACTACCCCGAGTGCAGGAACACCATGAACATTCCCCAGGGCGACGGCACCGAAAAAAGGAGCCCCGGGGGGGAGATGACAGAGACCCTCTGTCCGCAATGCGGCAAGAACATGTTGATCAAATTCGGCCGATTCGGCCGTTTTCTGGGATGCTCCGGCTATCCTGACTGCAAAGTTACCATGCCGATCAGCCTCGGGGTCAAATGCCCACAGGAAGGCTGCAACGGCGAGATCATCGAAAAGCGGACCAAGAAGGGACGAAGTTTCTTCGGATGTTCCAACTATCCCGACTGCACGTTTGCCCTGTGGGACAGGCCCGTGCCCGAATCCTGCCCCCGATGCCATTCCCCCTTTCTGGTTGAAAAGTACTCCCGCAACGAGGGAACCTACAAAGCCTGTCCCAACAAGGAGTGCGGATACACGGACAAGGACCAGTAATTTCAGTGGGCATTTTTAAAAAGAAGGACATGCACGAAGAGGACCCCGTCACCATTATCGGCGCAGGTCTAGCGGGATGTGAAGCGGCTTGGCAGCTCCTCAACCGGGGGCATTCTGTTGTCCTTTATGAGATGAAGCCGGAAAAATTTTCTCCGGCCCACCGGTCCGGGTCTCTCGCAGAGCTCGTCTGCAGCAATTCGCTCCGCTCCAACGTGTCGGATCATGCAGCAGGTCTTCTGAAGGAAGAAATGCGCAGGATGGACTCGCTGATCATGAAGGCGGCGGATGAAACCTCCGTTCCCGCCGGAAAGGCATTGGCTGTTGATCGCCATGCCTTCTCCCGCGTTATTGAAAACCGCCTCAACAGCTTTACCAACCTGACGATCATCCGCAAAGAAATGATCGAAGTCCCTTCCGAAGGCATTGTGATCATCGCCACGGGGCCGTTGACTTCCGATGGCCTGTCTCATGAGATCGCCAGGCTCACGGACAGCTCCTATCTCTATTTTTACGATGCGATTTCGCCGATCATTGAAGGAGATTCCATCGATCTCGAAAAGGTTTTCAGAGCTTCTCGATATGACTCCACAGGACAGGGTGACTACCTGAACTGCCCCATGGAAAAAGAGGAATACGAAAACTTCTGGCGGGAACTGATGGGCGCACAGACCGTACCCCTTCGGCATTTCGAGGATCCGAAGTATTTTGACGGCTGCCTTCCCATCGAGGTGATTGCCTCTAGAGGCATATCCACGCTGGTCTTCGGCCCCATGAAACCGGTGGGAATTCTCAACCCGAAAACAGGGAAAATCCCCTATGCCGTGATACAGCTCCGCCAGGAAAATCGGGAGGCGACCCTTTTCAACATCGTCGGGTTTCAGACCAAGCTGACCTGGCCGGAACAGCGCCGGATATTCCGGAAGATCCCCGGCCTTGAAGAGGCGGAGTTTGCGAGATACGGGAGCATTCACAGAAACACCTTTATCAATGCTCCGGCACTGTTGGAACCTACCCTTCAATTAAAAAAGAATGAGCACATCTTCTTCGCCGGGCAGATCTCCGGCGTTGAAGGATATATCGAATCCACGGCCATGGGACTGATCGCCGGATTGAGCGCGTCCGCATTTCATCGCGGCAAGGCCTTCCCTCCGCCGCCGCCGGTCACCGCCATGGGTGCGCTTGTCAACCACATCACGTCCGCAGAGAGCCGGAATTTCCAGCCGATGAACATCAATTGGGGATTATTTCCAGCCCTGCCTCAGAAATTGAAAAAAAGAGAGCGCGGCGCCTGCCACGCCCTCCGCGCCCTGACATCGCTGGATCGGTGGAAATCGGAGACGTTGCGTGAGCTCTGAAGGTGGGTTTCGCAGTCTGATTTACACTTCCGTTGCCCTGGAGTAGTTCGCCGTGACCCGGGCCACGTAATTCCGGGTTTCCGGTGGCATCTTCCCGGGGTTTTTCTCGACGTTTCCCATTCCCCAGTTATAGGCGGCAAGGGCGAGTTTCACATTGCCCTGATAACGGTCCAGAAGCCCCTTGAGGTATCGCGTACCGCCCATGATGTTTTCTTCGGGATTGTAGTAATCTTTCACCCCGAGTTCCCTCGCCGTTGCCGGCATTAACTGCATCAGTCCCATGGCCCCCTTGGGTGAGGTACTGTCCGCCTTGAAATTGCTTTCCACCTTGATGACACTTTTTATCAACTCAGCATCCACTCCATAGGTTTCGGAAGCCTTCCGGATGAGGGTATCGTAGTGGCCGTTCGAAGAGGGTGTGTCAGGCTTTTGTTCCTTTGATACGGGAATTGACGTTTCTTCGCTCCCCTCCGGTTCCGGAACATAACCGGAAAGCACGCAGCGCACCTCCTCGAAGATCTGGGCCGCCCCTTCGGTCTCTGTTTCCCCTGACAAAATCCTTAACAGATGACCGTTCATTCTGAGTTCAATACGCTTCAGCAGCAATTCAATCGCCGCCTTGGAGGACGGTGGCGAATCTTCTGAAACGGGCTGAGCGGCCGACGAGGAACGTGCGGCCTCGTCAAGCATCCCGCGGAACAAAGTACCGGAATCCTCACCGTTTTGGTCCTGGCTGCCGGCCTGCTCTTTTTGAAGATTCCGCAGAAGGGCCTGATTCCGTTGCGCGATCTCCATCATGGAATACGGTGTTGTCATAAACTGGATCGATGCCTCGTTTCGAAGTTTCATGTTGGAATGGATTCATCAATGCTTACAGGCTTTGCAAAAAGCATTCAACAAGAGTGCCGTCAAACTGCTTTCCACTGTTCTTCTTGAGTTCCTGAATCGCGCGATCCACGGACATGGACTTTCGATAAGGCCGATTGCTGGTCATTGCGTCAAATGAATCGGCAATGGCCAGCAATCGGGACAAAAGCGGAATTTTGTCTCCTGAGAGCCCGTGAGGATACCCCTTGCCGTCGTACCGCTCGTGATGGTGCAGAATGATTTCCCTTTCCCGGTCCAGAAGCATGACCGACTTCAGGATGCTTTCCCCGATCCCCGGATGGCTTTGAATGACTTTATATTCATACTCGGTAAGCCGGTCAGGCTTCAGGAGGATTCTGTCCGGTATGGCAATCTTGCCGATATCGTGCAGCATGCCCGCAATCCGGACACTTTCAACCTCCTCATTGGAACGCCCCATATGCTTTGCCATGGTGATGACTTTATCCATGACCCGGTAGGAGTGCTCCTCCGTATAGGAGTCGCGAACCTGTATCGAAGCCACAAGGGATTTAAACGTGTCGATGAGATTGCGATAGAGACTTTCGTACAACACCTTGTTTTCAACATTCAGGGACGCCCTTTTGGTCAAAGTCTGGATATAATCCAGTTCCCTCTTTGAGAAGGCGATCCCCCGTTCCTTTTTCCGGATCGTCAGTACCCCGAAAACCTGGTTTCTGATCATTAAAGGCGCACAGATCACGGAGGGAAATGCCTCAGAACATTCGTCCGAGGTGATGATCATGGCTTCGCGGCTGTGGGCCGCCTTCTCCAGCGCACCTTCGATCTGCGGGAAGATTTTTGTGCTGTAAGTCTCAGAATTTATCCCCTTGATGATGTGGGGATGAAACCGGCGCTCCTCGACATCATAGAGCAGCAGCTCGCAATCCCTGCCCCCGACGACCTTCATGGCCAGTTCAACGACATCTTCAAAGATATAGTCATTGTCACCGAAGGAGTTTTCGATAGTGTCGTAAATGTAGTTTCGAAGCGATAAATCCTCGCAATGACCCTGCAGCCGGCGGGTTCTGGAATTCCTTTCCAGTTCCTGGGCGGACAAAGCCTCCCTCTGCCGCAGGGATACATCGACTTTAAAGAGCAGCTCATCGATACGAAACGGCTTCCGGATGAAGTCAACGGCACCTTTTTTCATCGCGGAAACAGAGGTTTCGATCTCCGGATAGGCGGTCATCATGATCGTGAGGACCGTAGGCTGAACCTCCTGAATGCTCTCCAGCAAATCAAGCCCGCCCATGATCGGCATCATCACATCGCTGATAACGATGTCATAGGTCTTTTGCCGGAGAAGATTCAGAGCCTCCAACCCGTTTTCCGCCTCGCTGACTTCATAATGCCCCTCTGTCTCCAACGCTTCTCGAATTAAATCTCTAATGTGGGGATAATCATCAACAACGAGAATTTTTTTCTGGTTCATGAAGGTATTTTGCATTTCAACGGCACTGTCCATATCTCCAGGGAGGATTTCTGTCGTCTCGTCAATCGGTTGGTTGCTGCGCACGTTGAGTCCATTTCAAAGGGCTGTGATCTTCTGGACCATTACGCACTTTTTACAATGATATCGCGGATGTTATAAGAGATTTTTTCAAAGGTGATCGCTTTGTTTTCAGGCGAGGGAGAGATTGTTACGCAGTCACGATAGTGTGAACCGGCATCGGCGGCACCATGATTTCTGTTTTCTACTTTCGTTCGGACGTGCTTATTGTAAGCCTTAATGACGCTGTCAACTTGATAAACGGATACCGGCATAATACAACCTCTTGCTTTTGATTTCCTGTTGACCCATCTATTGAATCGGTAGAAACAAGAAAATCTTTAGGGACATTTCCATTTTGAATTTCATGATATTTTTTCCTCGGAACGGAGACTTTTTTTATTTCTGGAATTTTTCTTGCAATTCTCTATACATAAATATTCACAGCCGTGTTGTTGAGGCATCACAAAACACCTCCGGGGAATTCAAATGAAAAATACCATCAACAGGGAAGAAGTGGGGCGAATCGAAAAAAAATTGAACGAGGCCAGGGTTCTGCTGCAGCAGAACAAACTGCATTCTTCACTGGTCAAATTCAAGGAGTCTCTGGAAACGCTGCTCAGGACAAAAATGCTGCCCTCAGATTCAAAGGATCTGAACGATAAGTTCAATCATTTTCAGGCACTCATATCAAATACCCCGGCTTTTACAGAGATGTACGGTGCCGTGGCGTTCCGTGACAACGACGCCGCAACGACTCTGGAATTCGTCAAGCAGCTGCTGATCATCAAGGATGAGGAAATAAAGGGGTATATGGAAGAGCAGGCCGGCGGATCGAACGAAAACCATCACGAGACAGATCCTTCCGACGAGCCTGAAGAATCCAGAATCGAGAATCTTGCAAAAGAAGCAAAAAGCTTCATCGACAGCGATGATTATGAGACCGCAAAAGACATCATCGGCGGCAACGATGAAATCCTCTGGTGGCTTCTCCAATGTTACAACACGTCAGGCATTGAACACCGTCGGCAGGGGCGTTATCGGGACGCTCTTCACGACTTCAAGAAAGCCCTCGCCCTTCAATCCGACGATGAAGGATTGTATTACAACATTGCCCGGATCCATATTGAACTGAAGGATTGGAAAGAAGCCCTGGACGCCATTCAGGAGGCCTTGAAAATTAATCCCGAATTCCAGGAAGGAAAGCTTCTGGAATCATTCCTTAAAAGGACAGCCCCTCCGGCCTAGGCGCCGTCCTTGATCCCGATCTTGTATCTCCCGGAGATCTTTTTTCAGGACGGATTTCTTTTGACCATTTCCGGGAAGCGGCTCCCTGCCGTTTCAAGTCGCTTCTGGAGGGTCCGGGCATCGCGTTTCTCAATGAGATTCTTCAATTCCTTCATGGTTTGTTCATAGGAGTCCAGAATGGCGGGCAGATAGGGATTCCGGGTGAGGATTTCCGAATACATGCGGGCATTGTGACTGAACACTTCTTTGATAATCCTGATTTTCTCCTCAAATATCGGTGTCATGTAGGGCTTCAGGGTTTCGATATCCGTCTCCATCGCATTCATGGCAAGGCCGAAGGTCATGGTGTTGAAATGGTTCAATCCCTGGATGATGCTCATGAACCGATCATGCTCCTCCGGAGATGTCTCTACAATCCTCGCTCCATTGTCCTTCAAAAGCGTGCGCAGCCAGGCAAGCCATCTCCCGCTTCCGGACCGGGCCGGGCAGATCACGAAGGAATATCCCTCCAGTGAAGGAACTTCCGGGCCGAAGAGGGGATGGCATCCGATCACATCGCATTCGGCGCAGCGCAGCATGTCCTTTACAGGCTCCGCCTTGAGGGAGGTGATATCCATCAGCAGGGCATCTTTTGCCATGAGCGGTCCGATCTGTTCGATCACCTCCGTCGTAACACCCACGGGCACGCTCACGATCACAACGGAACACCGTTTGCCCATCTCGGCCAGGATCGTTCCTTCATTTCTTCCCGCGATCAAGACCGAATAACCCAGGCTTTTGAAAAATTTCTCAAACCACCTGCCCATGTCCCCTTTGCCGCCAATAATACCAATATCCATGTATCCTGCCCGCCTTTCGTTCACTTTATCCCGGTCACGGCGTCACCGCCTTCTGCCGCAGCAGATGGTCCGCCAGAACGATCTGCACCATGGCCTCACACACGGGAACGATTCGCGGGATCACGCAGACATCGTGTCGACCACCGATTGAGAGCGTCGTCGGATGGCCCTCCGCGTCAATCGTCTGCTGTGACCTGGAAATGGACGGAATGGGCTTGCAGGCCACCCGCATCACGATTTCTTCTCCGCTGGTAATCCCGGCCAGAATCCCGCCGGAGGTGTTGGACAGGAATCCGCCGGGACTCAGGGGATCGTTGCTCTCCGATCCCAGCATGTCCGCCACGGAAAACCCTGCTCCGATTTCCACTCCTTTGACGGTTCCGATGCTCATGAGGGCACTGGCCAGGTCAGCATCCATCTTGTCGAAAACCGGCTCTCCCAGCCCTGCCGGACAGCCCCGCACCACGATTTCGACGATTCCTCCCAGGGTATCCCCCTGCTGCCGGATCTCAGCCAGCCGATCCAGCATTCTGGCTGCAGCTTCCGGATCAGGGCAGTACAGGGAATTTTCAAGGGATTCCCTGCGGATCCTCCCCGGGCTGCCCCGGGAGATACAAATGCCCCCCAGGGCCACCGTATAGGCCAGGACCTGGATCCCCGCGGCTTCCGTCACCAGCGAAGCCACAGCCCCGGCCGCCACGCGGGCCGCCGTTTCCCGTCCAGAGGCCCTTCCTCCCCCGCGATGGTCCCGGAGTCCGTACTTTCTGTAGTACGTGTAATCTCCATGCCCGGGTCGAAAAACGGACCGCAGGTGCTCATAGGCTCCGCTGTCCGCATCGCGATTTCGAATGAGGAGCGCAATCGGCGTCCCCGTGGTTTTTCCCTCAAAGACGCCGGAGAGGATTTCCACGCGATCCGCCTCCTGCCGGGGGGAGGCAAAACGTTGCCCGCCCGGTTTTCTTCTGTCGAGGACGGCCTGGATCTGCCCTTGGGAGAGCGAAAGCCCCGGCGGGCAGCCATCGATAACGGCGCCGAGAGCCGCTCCATGAGATTCCCCCCAGGTGGTTATCCGAAAGACCCTTCCAATGGTGTTCCCTGACATCGCTGCCTTCCCTTCTCCTCTGCCTGTGGCCCTCTGGGCTGTTCATCCCCGGACCGGTCAGCCATTTCCAGGATCCGAGGCGGAACGCTCATTCACTCCCCGAAGGAGAAATGTCTGAGAATGCGATCCGCGACCTCCCCCGGCGACACATTGGCGGTGTCGATGACCAGATCGGCCAGAGAGCGATAGATAGGCATTCTCTGCGCCAGACTCTCCTTCGTTTCCTCTATCATGGACTCCATCGATTGTTCAGCGGATTCCGTCCCGGAAAAAGACGGCCGCTTTTCAAGGCTGGCCGGATCCTGCAGAATCCGCCGGACAAGGATCCCTTCCCGGGCCGTCAGCAAAACGATCCAACCCATGGATTTAAGCAATCGCGCATTGTCCGGATCCAGGACTGCGCCGCCCCCCGTGGCTACGACACAGCGGTGCATGGTACGAAGGGAACGAAGGGCGGCTTTTTCGCGCTCCCGGAAATACGTCCAGCCCTCCTGCTCCACCATGTCCCGGATGGATCGCCCTTCACGCGCTTCAACCAGGACATCGGTGTCGTAAAAAGGACGGTTCAGCCGCCGGGCCAGTTCCCGGCCCACAGAGGTTTTGCCGGTTCCGCGGTATCCGATCAGGATGATGGTTCGGTCATCACGGGTCATTCTTTCCCCCTCCAGGCGCGCCCTGTGACAGCTTCTGCAACTCGTTCCAGAATCCGGGAAAGGATTTGCCGACACAGTCCTGGTCCGCAATCCTGATTCCCGGAACGGCCAGGCCGGCGACGGCAAAGCTCATGGCGATCCGGTGGTCGTTGTAAGTCTCGATGTCCCCTCCACAGGGACGCCCGCCGTTGATGATCAGGCCATCCGGTGTTTCCCTCGCTGAAATGCCGATTTTATGCAGCTCTGCTGCAAGGGCCGCCAGGCGGTTGCTTTCTTTGATGCGCAGGTGGGCCGATTCCGTGATGACGGAGCGACCAGGCCGGAACGCCGCCAGGACGGCCAGCGAAGGGACCATGTCGGGAATGTCTCCCATGGGGAACTCCATATCACCGCCGTGGAGCTGACCGCAGGCGACTTCTACGTCCCCGTCCCTCCATGCCACGGTGCATCCCAGGTCTTCGAGAATCTTCAAAAAGCGTGCGTCTCCCTGCAGGCTCGCAGCCGTAAGGTGCGGCACCCGGACCCGGGCCAGCCCCAGGGCCGCGGCCAGAAAGAAGTATGAGGCGCTGGAATAATCCCCTTCGATGGTGAAGGAGCGGGCCCGATAGGCTTGGCCTGACGGGACGCAGAAGGTGTTGGCGGCTGGCTTTTCAACGGCAACGCCAAACTGCTCCATCACCTGGAGCGTCATGGCGATGTAAGGTTCTGAGACCGTCCGGCCGGCAAGCTGAATCCCGACATTGCGTGCAGCGTAGGGAGAGCTGAGGAGCAGCGAGGATACATACTGGCTGCTGTCCAGATCCTCAAATACGACTTGCCCGCCCGGAAGTCCGCACGATTGGATAAGAACCGGGGGGCATCCCGGATTTTCCGGCGTTTCGACGGACACCCCCATGGAGCGCAAAACCCGAAGAAGCGGCTCAACGGGCCTCTCGCGAAGACGGGGCGAGCCATCCAGGACAAAGCGGCCCTCTCCCAGGCAGACCAGGGAGGTCAGAAACCGCAGCGCCGTCCCGTTGTTTCCTACGAAGATCCTCTCGGGCGGAACGGAAATTTTTCCCCCTGTCCCGCCAATCCGGAGTTCACCCTCCTCCACCTCAATCTCAGCGCCAAGAAGCTCCAGGGCTTTGATGAGATACAAGGTATCGTCGGCCAGCAGGGCATTGCGCAGCCGGGATGGTCCTTTCGCGAGAGCAGCGGCAATCAACGCGCGCTGGGTGATGCTCTTTGAACCGGGGACCTCAAGGGTTACCTCCCGGTCGGATCGGCCCATGGGGATCATACCTGCTTCCCTTCCCTTCTTTCCAACTCCTGCTTCACAACCTGCCGCATCCGGTCCACAGGGGGCTCCAGCCCGGTCCACAGCCGGAACTGCGCCGCACCCTGTTCCACAAACATATCCATCCCCGACAGAACGGCGCAGCCCGCCTCTTCCGCTTCGCGGAGAAGCCGCGTTTTCATGGGATTATAAATCACGTCGGCGACAAGGCGGAAGCGGCGGAGCGCGGCGGCGGGTACGGGTGAAAAATCGATCTCCGGGACCATTCCGACCGGTGTCGCATTGATCAGGATATCGCCTGCTAGGTCCCCTATTTCCGCCAGAGGATAAAAAGGGCAGCCGAACTCCTCGGCAAGCCCCCTCCCCTGCTTCTCCGTCCGATTGACCACCACCGGGACCCCGCCCTCGGCAAGCAGGCCGTACAGGGCAGCCCGTGCCGTTCCTCCGGCTCCGAGAACAACGATCCGCTTTCCGAAAAGATCCGTCACCTTTCGCAGGGCCCGAAGCAGCCCCTCCCAATCGGTGTTTGTGCCCTGCAGGCGCCCCTCTCGATGGATCACCGTGTTCACGGCTCCGATACGACGGGCCTGATCATCGAGATCGTCGAGAAAGGCCATGACATCCCTTTTGAAAGGAATGGTTACGCTGGCCCCCCGGTATCCCTCCCGTCTCAGTTTTTCCACGGCCTGCTTCAGGTCGGACACGTCCCAAGCCTCATAACGGCCGGCAAGGCGCAGGAGTTTCAGGGCGGCCGAATGCATGAGGGGCGAAAGACTATGGCCTATCGGATGGCCGATGAGGGCAAGGAGAATGGGGCTGCGGAATTGATCAGTCATTGGATTCGACATCCCCGGTGCCGCGTTCTGAAAAGGGCTCCATGCCCCTTCCCCCTGGGCTCCGTTCCCCCCTTTCCTCTTCCGGTGACCTCACCGTCCCGGAAAGGCCGCCGGATGCCTTTCGGCCCAGGAGTTCAAGGATACGGAACAGTTCTGCGGCAGTCAATTGTCCCGGCGCTGTGGCGGTTTCTTCCCCCAGCGACGCGAAGGTAAAATGCGCCCCCAGCATGGGGGCCATGATCCGGCTGATTTTTCCCTGGTCCCCCATGGAAAAGGCGACGATCTCCTGCCCTTTACCCAGGGACCACGGAATGAGCCGCAGAATCCGCAGGTTATCGGTCATCGTCCTGGCAAAGGTCACGATCTTGATGACGCGGGCACCCGCCTCCCGACAGGACTTCCAGAGGTCCTCCAGGGCCGCGTCAGAGGGAGTCTCCTGAAAATTGTGGCAGGAAACGATGAGCTGCGTCCGCCCCAGGTAATCCGCGATGAGCTCTTTCAACGAATCCCTCAAGGCAGCTTGTGTGCCGAGTTCAAGATCCACATAATCGGCACCCAGCAGGATGGCCTTTTTCAGAACGGAGACCCGTTCCTCTTCGTTCTCATCTTTTTCTGCAGACGGCCGGCGGCCGCTTTCTTCCGGCTTTCTGCAGGTCACCACAATTTTTACGGGAAAGGGATTCTTCCGGATTTCCCTGATCAACTCAGGCAGACGATCCCCGTTGATCAGGTCCATCCTCAGCTCCAGCAAATCCGCCATCGGTGCAGCGTCACGAATCTGCCGGGCCGCCTTGTCCATTCCGGGGCCCACAATGGGAATGCAGACCCTGATCCGGCCCCGCCCCTCCCGCTCGTGGGGGCGGAGCGCCGCGGTCAGGGTATTCTGCAGATAGCGGGAAGCGGCGACCACATGGCCGAAGATGGCTGACAGAATGGAGGCCGGCATGGGGCCTTTATTGTACTGCACAAGGCGGCCGTATACCTGCTCCTCCTGAACGGGGTCGTATATTTCCATTCCCAGATCGGCTTTTTTCCTGCCGATTTCAAGGGCCAACGCGGCCCTTTCATTAAGCAGCTCGACAATCCGGGTGTCCGCACTCTGAATGGATTTTCTCAGTTCGTCCAGTGATTTCCCGCTCATGCCGCCATTTCCTCAAGGATCTTCTCCGGCAGGGAAAGCCCCACGTCCTTACTCATAAAGGGTATGCCGATTTTTTTCAACAGTATAAAGGGCAGTTCATTTCCCTCCTTCTTCTTGTCCATGGCGAGACGCCCCAAAACTTCCGGTCCGGCAACGTCTGACGGAATCCGGACGGGCAGGCCGAGGTCCCGGATCAGGGCTTCGATCCGCTCCCTCTCCTCCGGCGGAAGAAAGCCGCAACAGGCGGAAATCCGTGAGGCGGCTGTCATTCCCAGGGCAACCGCCTTTCCGTGAGGCAGGGTGAACTTAGAAGCGGCTTCCAGGGCATGCCCCAGGGTGTGGCCGAAGTTCAGAATTCTCCGGAATCCCGATTCCTGTTCATCAATCTCCACAACACCCTTTTTGATCCGGCAGGACCGTTCGATGACCGGCTCCAGGATCTCCAGGCTCCTTGCACGCAGGGCGCGAACTTCCCGCTCTAGCTGCTCAAAGAATCCCGGTTCGTCGATGAGTCCGTATTTGACAATCTCCGCCAATCCGTTGAGATATTCCTCATCGGAAAGGGTTTCCAGAAATTTGAGATCAGTAAATATCCGCTTCGGCTGATAGAAGGTCCCCAGGAGGTTTTTTCCCTGCGGGAGATTCACCGCCGTCTTTCCGCCGATGCTGCTGTCCACCTGGGCCATGAGCGTCGTTGGAATCTGGATGAAGGGAACGGAGCGCATATAGATGGAAGCGACGAACCCCGTCAGATCCCCAACGACACCGCCGCCCAGCGCGATGAGCATCGAATGGCGGTCCGCACCCATCTCAAGTAGCCTGGCTGTCAGTCCCAGGACGGTCTCCATGGTTTTTGAACCCTCGCCGGCGGGAAATTCCAGCAGTTCCACGGGGAGCCCCAATTCTTTGAGCTTTTCAAGAAAGGTCCTTCCGTAGAGTTGCGACACATTGGAATCGGTCACGATGACATACCGGTTCGCCGGATGGTCTTTCGCGATGAGAAGACCCATCCGATCCTGGAAATCATAGCCGATGCAGATTTCATGGGACTCGGAGAGACGCTTGTCGAGATTGATCTTGATCCGGTTCATACCAGCACCTTCGCTGTCGCACTCATGACATATTCCATCCTCCTGAGTTCATCCATCAGCTCGTAAAACGTTTCGGGTTTCAGGGACTGCGCCCCGTCGCAGAAGGCCTTTTCGGGCTGAGGGTGCATCTCCACAATCAGGCCGTCGGCGCCGACGGCCAGGGCCGCCCGGCTCAGGGGAAGGACGTATTTCCAGTGGCCCGTTGCGTGACTGGGATCGATGATGACGGGCAGGTGGGTCAGCTCCTTCAGTACAGGCACGGCACTGATGTCAAGGGTATTGCGGGTTGCCGTTTCGAAGGTCCGGATGCCGCGCTCACAAAGGATCACCTGGTCGTTTCCCGCCGACAGGATGTACTCCGCCGACATGAGAAGCTCCTCGATGGTGGTCATCATTCCCCTCTTCAGGAGAACGGGGACCCGTGAACGGCCGATTTTCTTCAGCAGGGCAAAGTTCTGGACATTGCGGGCCCCCACCTGGAGAATGTCGGTGTAGGATTCAACAAGGTCCAGATCCTCGGGATTGACGATCTCCGTCACCACAGGAAGGCCGGTTTTTTCCCGGGCCTTTGCCAGCAGCTTCAGGCCATCCTCCTCCAACCCCTGAAAGCTGTAGGGGGAGGTTCTCGGCTTGAAGGCGCCGCCGCGCAGAATGGAAGCCCCGGCCTTTTTGACAATGTAGGCGCTTTCGAGCAACTGCTGTTCGCTTTCCACGGAGCAGGGACCGGCCATGACGGTAAAGCTTCCGCCGCCAATGCTCACATTTCCCACCTGGACGACCGTATCCTCCTCTTTCGCCTCCCGGCTGCTCAGCTTGTAGGGCTTGCGGATGGGAACGACCTTGTCCACTCCGGACAGTGCCGCCAGGTACTTGAGCTCCTCACCTCCCCGCTCTCCCCCGATGGCCTTGACGACGGTCTGTTCCGTTCCTCGAGAGGGATAAGCCCTGTAGCCGATGGATTCAACCCAGTCCACGACATGATCAATCTGACGTTCCGTTGCGTTTCTTTTCATGACGATAATCATGAGATTCTTCTCCTTTGCCGGCCTTCCCAATTTACACCGGGGAAGGCACCAACAGAAATGGCCATGGTGTCTGCTGCCACCATGGCCATAAAAGAAGAAAGCCATGGGCGGCGCTTCCTGATCTGCCCATGGCTTGGTGTTTTTATTCGTTAGTTCAACCCACCCGAGACAATGGACAGATCTCCATATAAAAATACCAATAATAATAGCTAAAGTAATTGGATTTCATCGTGCTTTGTCTTCCGTCCATTTCCGTTTTCTCTTCCTTCCTCTCCAAATCCTCTTCATCGGAAAAAGAGGTGCAGAAAGGCAATCCCGTACACGTTACCGATACAACCAAACACCTGCGGGATCAAAACACAAAGCAGGCATTCTGTCAAGAAGAATATCCTTCCTGCCTCATGGCCCCTTTGATTGTCCGGGCCAGGGCCGACACCCGGGGCACGAGGTCGGGGCTGTGGGCAAATTCGGCAATGAGGCGCACAAAAGCGCTGCCGATGACGATCCCGTCCGCCAGGGGGCCAAAGGCCCCTGCCTGCTCCGGCGTGGAGATGCCGAATCCAACGACCAGGGGCAGATCCGTACAGGCGCGAATCCGGGCAATGTCCCGCGTCACGCTTTCCATGTCCGGCCGTGCCGTTCCCGTTACCCCGGTGATGGAGATGTAATAGAGAAATCCCCGCCCCTGGCGGGCGATCAGGCCGATCCGCTCCGCCGAAGTGGTCGGCGCAATCAGGGAAATGAAATCCATCCCCCTGGAATCGGTTTCCCGGCGGAGCTCACCGGCTTCTTCCGGGGGAAGATCGACCACGAGCAGGCCATCAACGCCGGCCGCCTTCGCCCTGTCCGCGAAACGCTCGATCCCGTATGCATAAACGGGATTGTAATAGCCGAAGAGAACCACCGGCGGCAGATCTTCCGTTTTCCTGAGGTCTTCGATCATGTCGAGAATGTTCTCCAGCGTCGTTCCCTTTTTCAAGGCCCGCTGGGCCGCCTCCTGAATGACGGGACCGTCCGCGGTGGGGTCGGAAAAGGGGACCCCGATTTCAAGGATGTCGACTCCGGCCTCTTTCAATCCGATCATGATTTCCCGGGTTTTTTCCAGGTCGGGATCTCCGGCCGTCACATAGGCAACCAGGGCCTTTTCTCCCCTCTCTTTGAGCTTTTGAAACACCTGTCCAATTCGGCTCATTCCTCGACCGCACCTCCTTTCTCCATCCGTCTGGCAATTTCTTCCGCGTCCTTGTCCCCCCGGCCGGAGAGATTCACCACGACAACGTGATCCCGGTTCAGCGTGGGAACGAGCTTCATCGCATAAGCGACGGCATGGGCGCTCTCCATGGCGGGGATGATCCCTTCATAGCGGGAAAGGGCATGAAAGGCCTCCACGGCCTCCTCGTCCGTCACCGTGACATAGGAGGCCCGGCCGATTTCGGAAAAGTAGCTGTGCTCCGGGCCGACGCCGGGATAATCCAGCCCGGCGGCGATGGAGTAGGCGTCCCGGATCTGGCCGTGATCATCCTGAAGCAGAAAGGTGCGGTTCCCGTGGAGCACCCCCACGCGGCCGCCGCTGATGCTCGCGGAATGGAGGGTTGAATCCATCCCCTTGCCCGCGGCCTCGACGCCGTACATGGCCACGCCCTCATTGTGGCGGAAGGGATAAAAGAGCCCCATGGCATTGCTCCCCCCCCCGACGCAGGCGATGAGGATATCGGGCAGACGTCCCTCCTTTTTCAGGATCTGGCGCTTGGCCTCGCGCCCGATCACGCTTTGAAAATCCCGGACCATCATGGGATAGGGATGAGGCCCTGCCGTCGTCCCTATCACGTAAAAGGTGTCCCTGACGGCGGATACCCAGTAGCGCATGGCCTCGTTCATGGCGTCCTTGAGGGTTGCTGTTCCCGAAGAGACGGGGATCACCTCGGCGCCGAGGATCTTCATGCGAAAGACATTGGGCGCCTGCCTCCGTATGTCCTCCTTCCCCATGAAAATTTTGCATTCCATGCCAAACAGCGCCGCCACCGTTGCCGTGGCGACCCCATGCTGACCCGCTCCCGTTTCCGCAATGACCTTTCTTTTGCCCAGCCGACGGGCCAGCAGCGCCTGTCCCAGGGTGTTGTTGATCTTATGTGAACCGGTGTGGTTCAGGTCCTCCCTCTTCAGATAGACCTTCGCTCCGCCCAGGACTTCCGTAAGCCGCTCCGCAAAGTACAGAGGCGTGGCTCTTCCTGAATAATCCTCTAAATAGCGTGCAAATTCCCTTCGAAAGCTTATGTCCCGCCGCGCCTGACGGTAGGCGGCCTCCAGTTCGATCAGGGCCGGCATGAGGGTCTCGGCGGCGTAGCGGCCCCCGAACACTCCGAAATGCCCCCGTTTATCCGGTAACGCACCCTTCATTTTATTCACCTTTCCGTTCTTACAGTATCTCAGTCCCGCGCGCGGGAAAAGATCCGGTAATTTCCCCGCTCATCTCCCGCCGGGCGTTTCTCTTCCCCTGCCGCCGAAGTCCGTAGGACCTCTCCGATCACGGCCCGGATTTTATCCGGATCCTTGATTCCGGGGGAGGATTCCACTCCGCTGTTGACATCCACGGCATGGGGAACAACCCTTCGAATCGCTTCCCCGATGTTCCCGGGGTTCAAGCCGCCGGAAAGGATCAGGGGAAAGCGCTTCCGGATTCGTACCGCCAGCTCCCAGTTGGAAAGCCGCCCCGTTCCCCCGTAGAGGGCCCCTTCCCGCCTGTCCAGGAGAAGCGCCCGGCAGGGCCAGGTTTCAAGGGAGGGCAGGTCCTCTTCGCTCTCCGGAGAAACG
The DNA here is from genome assembly GCF_040768185.1 of Syntrophus sp. (in: bacteria). Taxonomy (NCBI): domain Bacteria; kingdom Pseudomonadati; phylum Thermodesulfobacteriota; class Syntrophia; order Syntrophales; family Syntrophaceae; genus Syntrophus; species Syntrophus sp. (in: bacteria). Next base: position 158,540 of record NZ_JAXGNC010000006.1, read on the forward strand.
GCCCGGATCAGTACCGAGGAAGGAAACTGCCGGCAATAGTCCGGACTCTCATCCCCGTGAAGCTGAAGAAGATCCAGGCCGCAGAAAGCCCGTATTTCCTTCACCCTCTCCACGGGTTCATCGACGAACACCCCCACGCGGATCACCTCGGGCGGCAGCCGGCGAATCAGTTCTCTCGCCTTTTCGGGAGAGACATAGCGGGGGCTCCGGGGATAAAAGATGAATCCCAGGGCGTTCGCGCCGTTCTCCGCCGCGGCGAGGGCATCGCCCAGGCGGGTCATTCCGCAGATCTTGATCTCCATCACGGCGCCACACCCTCGTTTCCAAGGAGCTCCCGCAACTTCTTCCCGATATCGGGGGCCGTCATCAGGGTCTCCCCGATCAGAAAGGCGCCAATGCCGGCAGCCATCAACCGCTCAATATCCTCCCGGGAGCGGATTCCGCTTTCCGTTACGGCGATCCGGTCCCGCGGGATGAAGCCGATCAGCTCCAGGCTGGTATTCAGATCGGTCACAAAGGTCTTGAGGTCCCGGTTATTGATCCCGACAATGTCCGCACCGGCCGCCAGGGCGCGCTCCAGCTCCCCCCGGTCGTGAACCTCTACCAGGGCCGCCATCCCCAGCGCGCTTGCCAGATCCAGATACTCCTGCAGCTGGTTCTCCCCAAGCATGGCGACAATCAGGAGAATTGCGTCGGCCCCGAGCATTCTGGATTCATAGATCTGCCAAGCATCCAGGATAAAGTCTTTCCGCAGGAGTGGCAGAGCCACGACGCGCCGGATGATGTTCAGATTAAGCTTTTCACCCCCGAAGAAGGTCCGGTCCGTCAGAACCGAGATGGCCGCCGCCCCGTTTTGCTCGTAGCTCTCCGCAATCAGGGCGGGGTCGAGGTCCTTCCTCAGCGGCCCCTTTGAGGGAGAACGGAATTTCACCTCGGCAATGACGGCACATTCCCGGCCGGCCAGGGCGCCTTTGAAATCCCTGCACGAAGGAACATCCTTCACCATTTTCCGAAGTTCGTCAACAGGAAGGGTCATTTTGAGCTGATTGACATCCCTTCGCTTCTCTTCAAAAATCTGATCCAATATCGTCGCCATGCCTTCACCTGAGTTTTTTAAACGATATCTCGGCTAGCTGTTGCTCAATTCGATGAGTTCCTGGAGTTTCTTCGCGGCTTTTCCACTGTCGATGCAGTCGGCGGCAACGGCAAGGCCTTCCGGGATTGTTCCGGCCTTTTCTCCGGCCATGATGGCCAGCGCGGCGTTGAGGAGAACGATGCTCCGGCAGGCCCCCTCCTTTCCTGTCAGCACATCCCTCGTAATCCTGGCATTGGCGGATGCATCGCCGCCGGCAATATCCTCCAGGCTGAACGTCCGTCCGAAGAAATCCATCGGATCAATATTGTACGTCGAGATCAGCCCATCCTTCAGCTGGGACACCCTCGTCGGCCCCGTGACCGTTGCCTCATCGAGGCCATCGGAACCGTGAACGACGAAGGCCCGCCGCGCCCCCAGATTTTTCAGAACGCCGGCAAACATTTCCGTCAGTTTTGCATCATAGACGCCGATGAGCTGGGCATTGGCTCCGGCCGGATTCGTAAGGGGGCCCAGCATGTTGAAAATCGTGCGTATTCCGATTTCCCGGCGGGGTCCGATGGCATACTTCATGGCGCCATGGAGTTTTGGGGCAAAGAGAAAACCGATCCCCAACTGCTGGACGCACTCTTCCACGATCTCCACGCCGGCACTGATGTTGACCCCCAGGGCCTCCAGCACGTCGGCGCTGCCGCAGGCGCTGGATACGGCCCGGTTTCCGTGCTTGGCCACGGTGATCCCGGCTGCGGCCACGACAAAGGCCGCCGTGGTGGAGATGTTGAAGGTGTTCATCCCGTCGCCGCCCGTACCGCAGGTATCCACAATGACCTGCGCCCGGGCGTCGATGCGGGTTGCCTTCTGCCGCATGCTCCGTGCGGCCCCCGTCACTTCGTCCACGGTTTCCCCCTTCATCCGCAGGGCCGTCATGAAGGATCCGATCTGAGCTTCCGTCGCCCCCCCCTCCATGATTTCGTTCATCGTTGACGTCATCTCCGATTCGCTGAGATTGACGCCTTCAACCACCTTTGCAATGGACTCTCTGATCATAGAAAAACTCCTCCCTTTTTTTTAAGGTATTTGATCGTTATGTTCTTCTCCCGGCATCCGACCCAAGTCCCTCAGGCGCAGAGAGCTGAAGGCCTCAGGACTTCGGAGCGCTGCGCCTCCTGCCTGCCTGAGGCGATGAGCTTCAGGAAATTTCTCAAAATGCGCTTGCCGTTGGGGGTAAGGATCGATTCAGGATGGAACTGTATCCCCTCCACGGGATATTCCCGATGCCGGATGCCCATGATTTCGCCGCCTTCCGTTTCTGCTGTCACTTGGAGACAATCCGGAAGGGACCCCCTTTCCAGGATCAGGGAATGATACCGTCCCGCCGGAAAGGGGTTTGGAAGCCCCTTGAAGAGGGTCTGACCGTCATGAACGATCTCCGAGGTTTTGCCGTGCATGATCCGGCCGGCCCGGACCACCTCGGCACCGAAGGCGTATCCAATCGACTGGTGGCCGAGGCAGACCCCCATGATGGGAATCTCCCGATAAAAGGCCCGGATCACATCCGCCGTTACCCCCGCGTCTTTCGGAGCGCCCGGCCCCGGCGACAGGAAAATGGCCGCCGGTTCCATTTTTTCAATGCTCTCCAGGGAAATCCGATCGTTCCGATAGACCTCCACGTCCTCGCCCAGCTGCCTCAGATACTGAACCAGATTAAACGTAAAGGAATCATAATTGTCGATCATCAGAATCATGGCATGACCTCTTCTTCTCTTTTTTTTATTATCTATTAGGTTATGATGTCCGACGGGCTCTGGCGGATTTCAAATCCCGACAGGACCAGCTCCACGGCCTGGCGCATGCCGGCCGCCTTGTTGACTGTCTCCTGATATTCCGTCCGGGGATCGGAATCGGCGACAATGCCGGCTCCCGCCTGGATATGCATCTTTCCCTCCTTCAACAGGATGGTGCGGATGGTAATGCAGAGATCCATGTTTCCGGAAAAGCTGAAATAGCCGACGGCTCCGCCATAGGGCCCCCTCCGGACCGGCTCCAGTTCCGCAATGATCTCCATGGCCCGGATCTTGGGAGCCCCGGTCAGGGTGCCGGCGGGAAAGACGGCCTTCAGTACGTCAAAGGCATCGAGGCCCTCTTCCAACTGAGCCTGGAGAGAAGAAACGATGTGCATGACGTGCGAGTAGCGCTCAATCACCATCAATTGGGTGATCTGAACACTTCCGGTCCGGGCGATCCGCCCCAGGTCGTTCCTCCCCAGATCCACGAGCATGACATGTTCGGCCCTTTCCTTGGGATCTTCCAGCAGCTCATCGGCCAGCCGCCGGTCGTCCTGTTCCGTCGCCCCCCTTGGCCTGGTTCCGGCAATGGGCTTGAGCTCAACAATCCCCTCTTCCAGGCGGACCATGACCTCGGGGGATGATCCGATCAGAACCGTATCGCCCAGCTTCAGGAAAAAGAGATAGGGAGAGGGATTGGTAAAGCGGAGAGCCCGGTATAGATCCACCGGATCAGGATGGATTTCACTGGTTAACCGATGAGATAGAACAACCTGGATGATATCGCCGGCCCGGATGTATTCCTTTGCCCGCTCCACGCTGTCCCGGAAAGCCTCCGGCGTCATGTTCGAACTGAAATCGGCGGATGAGGCAGCCGGGATCGATGACCCCGCCGGTACAGCCGGCTCCTGCAGCAGCTCCACCATGGCATCGATTTTCCGGGTGGCCTCCAGGTAAAGTGACGACAGGCTCTGTTCGCCATCGATATGGACGCAGGCCACCACCTTGATCGTATGGCGGACGCGGTCAAAGAGGATCAGCGTGTCCGTCACGAGGAATACGGCCTCTTCCGTCTGCAGATCATTCTCCCCGGCACAGGGAAGCTGCTCGAAGTAATTCACCATCTCATATCCAAGAAACCCGACGGCGCCTCCGTAAAACCGCGGCAACCCCTCCACGGAAACCGGGGAATAGCGTCGGAGAATCTCCTTGAGGAACCTGAGCGGATCGCCCTGATGGGCATGGCGGGAGGTTTCCCCCTTTTCCTCGATGACCACTTCATCCCCTGAAATCCGGAAAACCAGGCGGGGATCCGCTCCGAGAAAGGTGTACCGTCCCCACTTCTCGCCTCCCTCCACGCTCTCCAGCAGAAAGGCATAAGCGGAATCCCGCAGCTTCATGAATACGGAAACGGGCGTTTCCACATCCGCCAGAATTTCCCTGTAAAGCGGCACCAGGTTCCCCTGTTTTGCAAGTTCTTCAAATGTTTTATAATTCGGTGCATACATGATCTGCTTTTTCTCCCGGAAAATAAAAAAGGCCGTGAAATCCTTCACGGCCTTTTTCCCTGACTTGTCGTACAAAATAAAAGCCGCGGAGGTCTCTGGGAGCGTCTCCACGGCTTCAGTTTTTATGTCTTAACGTCTTACCGGCGGACAACCCCCTGTTCTGAGGCCTGCCACCACCAGTTCATAGCGTATCGATTCGAATTCATCTTGTTCAACCCTTTCGGAAATCCTTCAATTCCTAAATGTCGTTGCTTTGTATCAGGAATGCTGAACTTTTGTCAAGGACAATTTTCTCTGTTCCCTAAAATTCCCCTTTGGTCATTCCTGCAGGCCTGCTGAAGAATTCTTTCGATAATTCAGTATGTTCTTGACACGATCCGGAAGCTTTTCATATAAAGAAACCTCCTAAAGAATGCACCTGGAAGTTTGCCGGACTCTCGGAACGAAAAGAAGGTTACTATGCTGTCTCGCATCTGGTCGATGCTCAAAAGTATTCAGATTCAGGATGTCCTTGACATCGCGATCATCGCCATCATGATCTCTGCGTTGCTGGTCTGGTTCAAGGATCGGGCGTCGCGATTCGTCCTCTTAGGTATCGGTGTCCTCGGCGTCATCTACATGCTGGCCCGCCTTTTCCAGCTCTACCTCACCACGCTCGTTCTCCAGGGGTTTTTTGCCAGCCTGCTCTTCGTCCTTGTCGTCATCTTCCAGGAAGACCTGCGCCGTTTCTTCGAACGTCTTGCCCTCTGGGGACGCTTTAAAATCAATCTTCGAGAAAAAGCCGGCGCGACGTCACCGGCGGAGGTCATCGCCTATACCGCAGACAATCTCGCCCGCCAGCGCATCGGCGCCCTGATCGTCATCGCCGGCAAGGATCCCCTGGACAGGCATCTCACCGGGGGCGTCCGCCTGGATGGCCTGCTCAGCGAAACACTCCTCGACAGCATTTTTGACCCTCATTCCAGGGGGCATGACGGAGCGGTTGTGATTCGCGACAATCGCGTCGAACAGTTCGGCTGCCATCTCCCCCTGACAAGCAACATCCACCCCAAGCGCCGCTACGGACTGCGACACACGGCCGCCATCGGCCTGTCTGAACGTTCCGATGCCCTTTGCGTCGTCGTTTCAGAGGAACGGGGCGTCGTGTCCGTTGCCCGGAGAGAGAAATTAACCGGGGTTGACAATGCGGCGGAGCTGAGAAACATTCTCGAAAATTTCTACGCTCAAAACGCACCCGCCCGGCCCCATCACCCGTTCCTGGCCTGGCTGAAGAAGAACCCCAAGGAAAAAGCCGTTGCCTTCGCGCTTGCCTTTATTTTCTGGCTTTCCTTCGGTTACCAAAGGGATTCGGTCCGAAGGGATTATTCCGTACCCATCGAGTATGTCAATCTCGCGCCCGACCGCATCCTGGAAGGCTCCCGCACAACCGAAGCCATGGTTTCCCTGACGGGATCTTCCCAGACGTTCCGGCTCCTGAGCCCGAACAAGCTTCGGGTTTCAATTGATCTTGATAACATCGAAACCGGCCGACACGACATACCCCTGACCGGGAGCATGGTCACCCTGCCGATCGGCCTGACGGTCAACAACATCAAGCCGGAGCACATAGCGATAACGGTATCACGGGTTGTTGAGGCCGATGTGCCCATCGAGGCCGTCATCAACTCACCCCCTCCCGGCTGGACGCTCCAGCGGACGCTGATCTCCCCACCCTTCGTCAGGATCCTCTTTCCCGACAGGCTGCGGTCCAAGCGGCTTCGAATCAAGACGGAGCCGATCCAGGTCCAGCCTACGGCAGATTTGCAGATCTTCGACGCCAAACTTGTTTTGCCGGCGGATGTTCACATGGAAGACGGCAAAACGCCCAAAGTGACGGTCACGGTAAGACTGACCAGGAACGTTTCGGACTCCTCCTCACATTCCCGGGAACCTTCTCAAGCGGAACTGGAACATGACTCGAACTAAAAAATCCCGCTCGGCCAAAGTCGGCCTGCCACCGGGCTCTCTCGTTCAGGTCGGGGAAAAGCTCACAGACATGTTCAATATATTCCTGGTCTATTATGACGAAGAATCCCTTCAGGAAATGGAGATCCGCAAGATAGCCGGTTGTTCAACCTTCCTCAGAAAAACCGGCGTAACCTGGATCCATGTTCAGGGCATGCCGGAAATCCCCGTTCTGGAAGAACTCGGCCTGCACTTCGGCCTCCATCCCCTCACCCTGGAGGACATTCTGAATACGGACCAGCGGCCGAAGACGGAAGATTACGGGGACTACCTCTTTATTGTGCTGAAGATGTTTTACAATGCCGGCTCCAGCAGGGAGGGCCTCCAGTCGGAGCAGATCAGCATCCTGTTCGGCTCCAATTTCGTCCTTTCCTTCGAGGAAAAAGAAACCGACACCTTTGAAGCGATCCGGGAACGACTCCGCAGCGTCAACGGACGGCTGAGAAAGAGCGCCGCAGATTACCTGGCCCACGCCCTCGTAGACGCCGTGGTGGATCACTACTTCCTGATCCTCGAACATATGGGCGAGAGAATCGAACAGTTGGAAGAAGAACTGGTAACAACCCCTTCGGCGGGATTCCTCAATGCCCTTCAGGGATTAAAGAAGGAAATGATCCTTCTGAGAAAATCCCTCTGGCCCCTGCGGGAAATGATCACCAGCCTGGAGCGCTCCGAATCTCCCCTCATCAGCAAGTCCTCCATGCTTTATTTCCGGGACATTTATGATCACACCATCCACATCATCGACACCCTGGAAACCTACCGGGACATGCTGTCCGGTATTCTGGACATTTATCTGTCCAGCATCAGCAACCGGATGAACGAAATTATGAAGGTCCTGACCGTCATCGCGACGCTCTTTATGCCTCTGACCTTCATTGCAGGAATTTACGGGATGAACTTCAAGTATATGCCCGAGTTGGAGTGGCGCTGGGGCTACGCCATGGTCTGGGTTTTTCTGCTGGCCACTGCGGCAGGAATGCTGCTGTATTTCCGCAAAAGGAACTGGTGGTAGGGGGCGGAACAGTGAGCAGGGCTATCGGGGAAAAGGCGCCCCCCCACGGGTGGGGGGACGCAGCGGATCGGCGTCCATCGGGTATCAGGATTCAAAAACCATCTTCTGGACCTGCAGTCCCGGGACCGCCCTCAGATTCTTTTCGAGATCATTACAGGCGCCTTCATCCCCGAAAAGTTCAAGAAGAAGCAGTCCGGAGGTTGAACACGTCTTTTCGTCCACTTCATGGAGACCGAGTCTTGTCTTGATGCTGCATCCATATTCGGTGAGCACTTTCTGAACCTGCTGTGCGTTCGCAACGCGGTTTGTAACGAGAATCCCGATTACGGTTCTGTTTGCCATGACTATCCTCCTCAATAAAAAATTACGCCTTTCCGACGCTTACACCTTCTCGACGGAAGCCGATCAGGGCCTTGGGCTCGAGAAACGCCTCGAAGCCGAAGTCGCCGCATTCGCGGCCGTTTCCCGACCGCTTGAAACCGCCGAAGGGCGCCGCCAGATCCATGAGGTCCAGCCCCGAGCCGTTGAGGGTGACCTGTCCGGCGGGAATGCGGTCGGCAAGGACGCGCAGCTCATCCATATCCCCTCCCTGGATGTAGGCGGCCAATCCGTACTCCGTGTCACTGGCCAGTTCAATGGCCTGCTCGACCGTGTCGTACCCCTGGATGACCAGCACCGGCCCGAAGATCTCCTCGCGCACGATGGTCATGTCCGGTGATGTGTCGGCAAAAACCGTCGGCTTCACATAATAACCCCTGTCGAACCCTTTGACCCGTCCCGGCCCGCCCGCCACGACGGTCGCCCCTTCGGCAATGCCTTTCTCGATGTACGCCTGGATCCGCTCATACTGATTTCCATTGACCACCGGCCCCATGAAGGCCCTGCTGTCCGGCGGGCCGGGCTGAAGCTTCTCCACCGCCTCCCTGGCGGCCTCTTTCACCTCTTCCATGCGGTCATTCGGCACGATCATGCGAGACGGGGCCGAGCAGGTCTGGCCGGCATTGAACATCAGCCCCCTCACACCACGCTCCACGGCGCCGGGAAAATCCGCAGACGGCAGGAGAATGTTCGGGCTCTTGCCGCCGAGCTCCTGATGGACCCGTTTCACGGTGTCGGCTGCGTTGCGCGCCACGTCGACGCCGGCCCGGGTCGATCCGGTGATGGAGACCATATCGATGCCGGGATGACTGGAGAGAGCCGTACCGACTGTTGGACCATCGCCGTAAATCATGTTGAACACGCCGGGGGGGACCCCGGCATTGTGCAGCAGCTCGGCGATAACCTGAGCGGAGAAGGGCGAATATTCCGACGGCTTCAATATGACGGAACAGCCCGTTGCAAGCGCCGGAAGCACCTTTGTCATAACCGTCACGGCAGGCCAGTTCCACGGGGTGATCAGGCCGCAGACACCGATCGGGGTCAGTCGCACCAGGGTGGTGCCCCGCAGCCTGTCGAATTCAAAGGTCCTGAGCGTCTCCACGGCGATCCGGGCATGGTGTAGAGCCCCGGCGATGTGCGCCTGCCGTGAGACCCATTTCAACGCACCCATCTCCTCGCTGACGGCCTCGCATAATTCGTCATAACGCTGCTGAATGCCGTCAACGATCCGCTCCAGCAGGGCCAGCCTCTCCTCCCGCGGCGTACGGGAATAGCTCACAAACGCCTTGCGGGCCGCAGAAACGGCGCGATCGACATCTTCTTTCTCCCCGAGACGAATTCGGCCGGCAATCTCTTCTGTTGCAGGGTTGACGACGTCGAAGGTGCCGTGTCCGCTCGGCTCAACCCACCGGCCGGCCACGTAAAACGTGAGGTGATTTCTCATGGATCTGCTCCTTTGCCGGAATATTCCGCCGCGGCCGAAGGGTCCGTCACGATGGGGACCTGCCGCCTATGAGGCGGCACCCAGTTTTTTGGCAAGCAACTCCCGTATGATCTTCGGATTGGCCTTCCCGCCGGAGGCCTGCATCACCCGGCCGATGAGAAATCCCATGGCTTTGCCCTGTCCGCGCCGGAAATCGGCAACAGCCTCCGCCTGTTCCTCCAGCACCCCGTCGATCATGGCGTCCAAGGCGTTTGGATCGGATACCTGCCGGAATCCAAGGGCCCCCACGATTTCTTCCGGCGCTTCATCGCCGTCGAAGAGGCGGACAAGCACCTCCCGTGCGGCGTTGGCGTTGATTTCATCCCTGGAGAGCATGTTGAGCAGCGCGGCAAAGCGGGCCGGCGTCACCGGCGTACCGGCCAGCTCCTGACACCGCTCTCTGACGGCGGGCGCCAGCTGCGTAGTCAGCCAGTGCATGGCCGTGCGCGGCGCGATTCCTTGATCGATCAACGCGTCGAAGTAGTTTGAAACCTCCGGGTCCGAACTCATGAAGGTCGCCTCTTCTCCGGTGAGGCCGTACTGCGCAACAAAACGCTCGGCCCGCTCGGCAGGCATTTCCGGAAGACGCGAACGCATCGCTTCGATCCATTCCCCTGACAGTTCAATGACCGGCACCGTGGGGTCCGGAACGCAGGGGCCCTCAAACTTCCCCCGCATCGCAAGGGTGACTTTCTTTTCCGGATCCCAGAGGCGGGTGTGGAGGGTCACCGCCTCTCCCGCCTGCACGGCCGCACTCTGGCGGCTGATCTCGTAGGCGATGGCATCGCCCACGTGGCGGATGGAATTCATATTTTTCACTTCCACCTTGGTGTTCATCTGGCCCGTCCCCCGGGGACGGATGGAAATGTTCGCATCGACGCGCATCGTGCCGTTTTCCATGCTGCACTCGGAAGACCCGATATAACGGACCCGTGTGCGCAGCGCCTTGAGGAATTCCATCGCCTGATGGGGCGTATGAAAGTCCGGTTCCGTGACGATCTCGACCAGGGGCGCGCCGGCGCGGTTGAAATCCACCAGGCTGATGGGAGACCGCCCTTCCATTTCATGGACCAGCTTGGCGACATCCTCCTCCATGTGGATATGATGAATGCGAAGTTTGCTGGGTTTGCCTTCTTCGTCCGTGATGGTGACGGTTCCGCCGCGCGAAAGGGGAAGATGCGCCTGGGAGAGCTGGTAGCCCTTGGGAAGATCCGGATAGTAGTACACCTTCTGGTCAAAGGCGCTTCTGGGCTGAAGATCCGCCCCAAGCCCCAGGCACAGAAGAGAAGCCTTTTCAACGGCCTCACGGCTCAGACGGGGAACGGCACCGGGAAGCCACAGGCAGGTGGGGCAGATATTGGTGTTGGGTTCGTCGCCGGGGCGGTTGGGGCAGTCGCAGAACAATTTCGTTGCGCAATTGAGTTCAACATGAATTTCCAATCCGATGACCGCTTCAAATTCCATTGCTAGTTACCTCCCTTGCCCATGGTCAGAAGATGCCCGCCCAGGTCGAGGAGACGCGCGTCGCTGAGCCTCGGGGCAACCAGTTGAACCCCCGGCTGATCTTCGCCCGTGGCCGATGGAAGGTACAACACGGGCTGACCGGTTACATTGGCGAAAGCCGTCAGGGAAAACCGGGCGTAGAGGTCGGTTATCGACGCCGGGTCACCGGATGAGGCGCCGCTCACAGCCGGCAGGACCAGGAAGTCCACCTGCGACAGAATTCCAGCCATCTCCTTGACCAGACGGGCGCGGATGCGGCAGGCGTTTTCATAGGCGTCGTAGCGCTCAAACTGGAAAAAGGCGCCCTGAAACAGATAGCTCTTCACCAGCGGTCCAAAGGCCGCGCCGCGTGAGAGGAGATACATCTCGTTCCAGTTTCTGGCCCCCGGGATGCGCTGACCGTAACGGACCGAGTCGTAGCGCCCGGCACAGGAAGAGGCTTCCACGGAACCGACGATGTTATGGACAAGCGAAAACAGGGGAAATTCCGGCAGGGAGATCTCCCGTATGGCAAAGCCCGCCCGATTCAGATCTTCCACGGAGGCGCTGAAGGCGTCCTTATGCCCGCCGTTCAATTCGCCCTGAGCTTCGGCAAGAACGCCGACGGTCGTCGTCTGCGGGTCCACCGGCCGGGGGGAAAAATCCGGGATCTCCTCTCCGGGAAGGGAAAAATCCCTGTCGTCCGGTCCGGCCACGGCCTTGAGAATCTCCCGAAGAGTCTCCAGGCTTCCGGAAAGGAGCCCGCAGCATTCCATGGACGGGATCAAACCGACCACACCGAAGCGGGACACCAGGCCGTAGCTCGGTTTGAAACCGCAGCAGGCTGCGCGCGAAGCGGCCAGGCGGCTCTCTCCCGTCAGGTCTAACACAAGCTCGGCATCGGCTTCCCTACGGGAAATTGCCTCGCCGGCCCTGCTTCCCTCCAGGCCGAAGCCGAATTCGCTCATGCGCGTTGACCCGCACAACGAGGCCCCGGCCTGACGGAGCCGCTGCACAAGGGTTGCGTCCTCCAGCGCCGTAAAATTGGCAAGGGCCTTTGAACCTGCGTCTGTCGGCCAGGATGCCACGGAAATGTTCGGCTGAATCGCAATGTTCACCCCCTGTAACGGACCGCCCCCGGAAAGGCTGTTTTCAGGACTGCGATAGAAAAATATTGAATCCATTCAAATGTCTCCCCTTATTCCAGAATGCTGGCCACCTTGAAGTAATTCCCCTTGACCGCCGGCGCGCTCTTGAGCAGCTGGTCCCGGGAAAGAGCGGATTGCCCTTCGACGGTTCCCGGCCGCATACGGTTGGCTGCGGGGGCGACGGTCGCCATCGGCTCCTCAGCCCCCGCCTTGTCAGCGGCAAGCGACGCCAGCTCGTCGGCCTGAGACAGGACCTTCTCCAACTGCGGACGCTCCTCCGCGGCAATGCCGATTCGCGAGACCCAGGACAGGTGATCGATCCTGTTTTCCCCTTCGGCTGTTCCCGGCAGAACATCCCGGCCTCCGAGATTCAGAAGCCCCAGTTCAGCCAGCTGTTCATTCTTGACCGCAGAAGGTGCACCGGTCAGAGGGCAGACGGCACGGCGGTTTTTAGGAAAGGCGATCACTTCGCGGATGGACGGGGTTTGCAGAATCATCGACACGGTGCGGTCCATGCCCAGCGCCAGGCCGCCGTGGGGAGGCGGACCGAAATCGAAGGCCCGCAGGAAAAAGCCGAATTTTTCCCTGGTCTCTTCTTCACTCAGCCCAAGGGCGGCAAAGATCTTTTTCTGCAGGCTGCGGTCGCTGATGCGGATGCTGCCGCCGCCGAGCTCCTCGCCGTTCATGACGAGGTCATAGGCCCGTGAACGCAGCTTCAACAGCTCCTCAACATTTTTCGGATCGAAATCGGTGCACTCCGGAGCGGTGAAGGGATGGTGGCTCGAGGTGACGCCCCCTTCCCCGTCCTCCTCAAACAGGGGGAACTCTGTAATCCAGACCGGAGAGAAGCTGCCGGCGGGGATGATCCCCAGCCGATTCGCCAGGTGCAGGCGCAGTTGGCCGAGTACGGATGTCACAACGCGGTAGGAGGGGTCGGCAATCATGATCAGAACGTCCCCGTCTTCAACGTCAAATCTCCTGCGCAACGCCTCCAGCTCGTCGGTGCTGAAAAACTGGACAATATTGGACTCAAGCTTACCCCCTTCGGCGCGCATCCAGGTCATGCCCTTGGCGCCGAAGGACGGCACGATCTCCCTGGCATACTCGTTCTGCAGGACATTCTTGCTGAGCCTTTCGGACTGGCCCTTGATGTTGATGCCCTTGATGCAGCCGCCACGCTGCAGAATCTGGCGGAAGATCGAATAATTCGTTGAGGAAAAAAGATCCGTCACATCAACAAACCGAAGGCCGAAGCGCAGGTCGGGCCGGTCGGATCCCGTTGAGTCCATCGCTTGAGCATAGGTCATGCGGGCGAAGGGTCGGGCCAGGGCGATACCGCCGACGGCGAACATCCGGACGGTCAGCTCTTCGATCAGATCATAGAGAAATTCCTCATCGATGAAAGAGGCTTCGATGTCCAGCTGGGTGAATTCCGGCTGCCGGTTGGGGCGGAGGTCTTCATCGCGGAAGCAGCGCGCCAGCTGAAAGTAGCGCTCCATGCCGCCGATCATGAGGAGTTGCTTGAAGAGCTGCGGCGACTGGGGCAGCGCGTAAAAATTCTTCGGATGGATGCGGCTCGGCACCAGGTAGTCACGGGCGCCTTCGGGCGTGCTCATGGTCAGCACCGGCGTCTCAATTTCCAGGAACCCCCGCGAATCGAGAAATTCCCGGACGCATTGAAAGATGCGGTGCCTTGCAACCAGGTTGTCCCGCATCGAAGGGCGGCGGATATCCAGGTACCGGTACTGGAGGCGCAGATCCTCGGCCACGCTTTCCGCACCCGCTGACTGGGCGCCCGCCACCATGGCCTTTTCGGAAACGGCAAAGGGCGGCGCATCCGACTCCGACAGCACGGTCAATTCCGTGACCAGCACTTCGAGATTTCCCGTTTCGATATGGGGATTTTCCGTCCCTTCAAGCCTCTTTCTCACCTCGCCGCTGACGGTGATGCAGTATTCGGAACGCAGCGCCGCCGCACCCCGGCAGACGTCGCTGAGCGCGACTTCCGGGCTGAACACGATCTGCACAATGCCGCTCCGGTCACGAAGGTGGATAAAAATCAACCCCCCGTGATCCCGGGATGCATCCACCCATCCGGCAAGAAGCACCCTGCGGCCCACATCCTCCAGGGTCAGCTGCCCGCAAAAGACGCGCTGGGAATAAAACATGAGAAAAGTCCTTTCTTATTCAACGATTAAGGTACGGAAGCACGAATGTGTACCGTGAAGGATATCAAAACTGATCCGATGTTTCAACATTTTAGCGAGGAAGGCCGGTCGCGATCGCCCCTTTTCCCCTTCGCGCCACCCGTTCAACGCTTTCCACCAAGATCGAGGACATGCTGGATGCAGGGGATCATCTCCGTTTCATGGTGCGTGACATAGATCATTGCCGTCACGTGCCGTCGGCCGATCTCTTCCATCAGCGCCAGGACCATGTCCCGATTCGATGGATCCAGCCCCTGGCAGGGTTCGTCCAGGATGAGCAGCTCCGGGGATTTGATCATGGCCCGTGCGACAAGGACCAGGCGCTTCTCCCCGTAGGAGAGCTGGTTGAAGGGCTTGTCGGCCCGGTCTTCCATGCCGATGCAGGCAAGCCAGGAGTCGGCCAGGGCTTTCTGCTCCGCGTCCACCTTGCGGTACAGGCCGATGGAGTCAAAAAGCCCGGAGAGGAGCACCTCCCGGACATCAACGGGTTTGCGGTAGCGGAGCTGCAGCTCGGGTGAAACCAGGCCGATCCTCCGCCGTATCTCCCAGATGCTCTCGCCGCCCCCTCTTTTGTGGCCGAAGAGCCTGACCTCGTTGGCATAAACCTGGAGGTTATCCCCGGTGATCAGGGCCAGCAGGGTTGTTTTTCCAGAGCCGTTGGGTCCGACGACGGCCCAGTTCTCTCCACGCCGGACGCTCCAGTTCAGCCGGTCCAGGACGACAACTTCGCCGAAAGCGACATGAACGTTCCTCATCTCAACCAGGATGTCCGCAGCCGGTTCCGCCTTGCGGGCCGCTGTCGGGATCGGCCGGGGCAAGGACCTCGGAGAGATTCCTCTTTCGGAAAAGAGCTTCAACTTCTCCGTCGTACCGAGTTCTTCACGCTTTCCCGCTCCGGCGACACGGCCGTCCCGGATCACCAGGACGTGGGATATGCCGGGGATAATTTCTTCCGGGCGCTGTGTGATCAGCAGGATCTGCGTCCCCGTTGACATGAGCGCGGAGATCGCCCGGCCCAGGGATTCCCGGCTTGCCGCATCAAGACCTGCAAACGGCTCGTCCAGGATCAGAAGTTTCGGATGAGAACGCAGGGCCCGGGTGATCAGGACTTTTCGGATCTCCCCGTTGGAGAGAACCCGGATGCTCCGGCCCAGCAGGCAGCGGACACCCAGGAGGTCGTCGAAGGGTTCCACAGAGGCCCCATCCATGTCCCCGATTCCCAGCACCTCTCCGGCGGTCAGGCCACAGGCCTTCCCGCTGAATGCCTGGAAATCCTCCAACCGGGCTTCACGCAGCAGGATTTCCTCCTGAAGTTCAAAGGACAGGTAGCCGATCCTCTCCCCGGCCACCTCCGGTGCATGGCGGATCAGCTCCCCCCGTACGATCGGCACATCTCCCTTGATCGCCCGCGCCAGAACGGATTTCCCCGATCCGTTCGCCCCGAGGATCGCCCAGTTCTGGCCCGTGCGGATTTCCCAGCATGTACCGGGCAGAAGCAGAACGTCCCTTCTCCGGAGTGTTACCTCCCGAAGGGTGAGGAGCGGCATGTCCCTTTCTTCGCGCCTTTGGTCCATAGGCAGGCCTTTATGGATCGTACCGGAAGCCGTCGGTTATTTCCAAAGGCGGAAAGGACTGCCGCCTGGAAGTTTCTCATAAAAAACCCGCCTTTTGTTGCGGGTCCGGGCAAGGGAGCCCGTTCAGGATTTCAATCCGTACTTCTTCAGCTTATAGCGGAGCATCCGTTCGCTCAGCCCCAGCATCTCCGCGGCCCTGGTCTGGTGGTCGCCCGTTTTCTCCATGGCCTCCTTGATCATCTGCCTTTCAAGCTGTTCCATGGCGCTGCGGAGCCTGCCGTCCCCCTCTTCCGGCATGCCTCCGCCGGACGAGGCGGCCATCGCCTCTTCCCGGAAAGGCAGGTCCTCCAGGGAAAGGACTTCATTCCTGGCGATGACCACGGCCCGCTCGATGATGTTTTCCAGCTCCCGGACGTTTCCGGGATAGTCGTATTTCATGAGAAGGTCCCTGGCCTCGCTGCTGATGCCCACGATGTCCTTGCCGTTTTCCGCGGCAAAGCGCTTCAGGAAGTGATCGATGAGGGCGGGAATGTCCTCCCGGCGCTCTCTGAGGGGCGGAATGGACATGACCACCACATTGAGCCGATAAAAAAGGTCCTCACGGAATGTTCCCTCCTTGACCATCCCCTCCAGATCGCGGTTCGTGGCGCTGATGATCCGGACATCGGCGCGGATGTTCGTGTTTCCCCCGACGCGCTGGAATTCCCTCTCCTGGAGGAAGCGCAGAAGCTTGACCTGAACAGGCATCGTCAATTCCCCGATTTCATCGAGGAACAGGGTGCCGCCGTCCGCCTCTTCGAACCTCCCGATCCGCCGGGCCGACGCCCCGGTGAAGGCCCCTTTTTCGTGGCCGAAGAGTTCGCTTTCAATGAGGCTTTCAGGAAGGGCGCCGCAGTTGACCGTCACGATGGGCTTTGACGACCGCGGACTGAGCTGGTGGACCAGGCGGGCCAGCAGCTCCTTCCCTGTGCCGCTCTCACCCTGAAGAAGGATCGTGGCACGGCTCGAGGCGACCCGGGCGGCCATGCTGGTGAGGGCCGCCATTTTCTGGCTTCCGTAAATGATCGAGTCGGTCGTGACTCCCTGTTCCTTGAGCTGCCTGCGGAGGATCTCGTTCTCCCGCAGCAGGGTCCTCCGCTCCGCCACCCGGTCGAGAAGAAGCAGCAGTTCATCAAATTCGAGGGGCTTGGTGATGTAGTCCACCGCGCCGGCCTTCATGGCGTCCACGGCCGTTTCAATCGTCCCGTAGGCGGTGATGATCACCACATCCGTTTCCGGGTTGAGCCGCTTGACTTCCTGGAGGACCTGCATCCCGTCCATGCCGGGCATCTTATAATCCAGCAGGACCAGGTCAAAGGCCCCCGTTGTCATGGATTGCAGCGCTTCTTCTCCGCTGCCCGCTTCCTCAACGGTGTGGCCTTCTTTGCGCAGGAAATCACGGAGCATTTCCCGCTGTGACTGGCCGTCCTCGACGACGAGGATATTCAGACTCTTCATGGCAATCGATACCGCCCGTTCTATGTCCTGGCATTTGATGGATTCTCCGTCGTTCTTTCCGACGGGAGAATCACTTCAAAGGTCGTCCCTTCCTTTTCCCGGCTCAGGACACGGATCTCCCCGCCATGTCCGCGGATGATCTCGTGCGCAAGAGACAGGCCGAGCCCCAGCCCCTTCTGCTTGGTCGTATATTCCGGGTTGAAGATTTTTTCCACCTCTTCCGCCGTCATTCCGCAGCCCGTATCGGAGATGCGTATAATCCGGGAATTGCGGCCATCGGCATGGAGGGAAATCTCGATAGAGCCTTCTCCGGAGATCGACTCCATGGCGTTCTTCACGAGGTTGAACAGCGCCTGCTGGAGCTTATCCACATCCATGGGAATGATTTCAGGGTCGTCGCTCCAATCCGTTTTCAGAACAATTCCCCGGAAGGCGGCCTCCTCCCGGATCAGGTCCGTCATCTTCCGGAGGATTTCGGTAATGGAGTAATCGCGCATTTCCAGCCGGCGGCTCTTGGAAAAGGTGAGAAACTCTTCGATAATCCCGTTCAAGCGCCGAATTTCATCCCGGATGACGCCGGCCATATTCTGGAACTCCGCCGCTTTCTCCGGATCCGCCGGCATGAATTCCCGTTTGAGCCGCTGGCTGGCCATGCTGATGGCGTTGAGGGGATTGCGGATTTCATGGGCCACCCCGGCAGCCAACTGGCCGAGGGAGGACAGCCGCTCCGCCTTTTCCAGGCGCCGCTCCATTTCGATAATCCCGGCCAGGTGGCGGTTCTGGTTCTGATAGAGCAGCCACATGGCGAGGATCGCAACGACAAGCGTAAAGAACAGGGAAAGAAACATGCTTCGGCGGTTTTCAGACAGGATTTTTTCGGCGCTTTCCCTTTTCAGGCCGATGCGGGCGACGCCGCCCACCCGGTCGCTGAGCTGAAAGGGCGCGGTAATATCGAGAATGGGCTGCTTTCCAAAGGTCATCTTCCGCGTTTCCATGCTTTTCCGGCCTGAGGAGACGCTGTGGAAGGCGGAGTCCAGATTCTTCCAGGGGCCGGGAAGCTTTCCCGCCTGGCCAAGCAGTTTTCCATCGTGATCCCTGATCACGAGATAGAGAAGTTCACGCCCCTCGCCAAGCTTTTCCATGGCCTTCTCAACAGAAACCCTCAGTGCCCAGTAGCGGATAGCGTCCCTCTTCAGGGCGATCACCACCGTGCCGCTGTCATCCGCCCGCCGAAGGGCCACAAAATTGATGTTCTGCTGCTGAAGGGAAGAGATCAGATTGGCGCCGCTGGATACGGCAGGAAACCGATCCTTTTCGCCGTTTCCGCTGACAGGGGATTGGACGTACTGGCCGGAAAAAACGATGCTCCCCGCCTTGTCGATGACCGCAATCAGCCAGAGATTCTCCCGTTCGGCAATGGCATGAAGATATTCGTTGCTGATTTGATCCGTCTGCCACTTTTCATCCACATCCCGACCGATGACGGCCAGGGCGGAGGTCAGCCAGTTTTCCGGAGAGAAAGATTCTTCCCGGAGAGGGGTAAAGGTGGGTGCATTTTCATGCTGGGCAGCCTGAATCAGGGTTTTCAGGTTGTCCTCCGCCATCTTCCGCACAACGCTTATCGTAGCCAGGCCCTGGTTTTCCATGAGCCCGGTGAGTGAACGGTCGCTTCGCCGGATGTCCATAATGCCCATGAACAGGAACAGGGCGATAAAAACGACGCAGGCGATCGCCACGGAAATGGGCTGCAGAAACGAACGCTCATGGCCGGACACGGAATCCTGCCAGATCACTTTTTCCTCATCTTTCATGTCATGTTTCCCGCTGACGGTCCCTGGAGGGGTCAGCCCTCCGGTATTTCAACTCCGCCACGATCGACATCTTAGGGTGATCCATCAAAAAGTCAACCCCTTAAAATCGGGGCATCCAGAGGGGGGGGGGGATGGACCATGAGAATCACGGGAAGCCTTGGGCAGCCGGAACAAACTGGAAAATCCGCAACGGGGCAATCGGCGCGGTGCTTTCGGCCGGCAAAGTTTCCAGCGAATTCCGGCCCGGAAGAGGCTGGAGCGGATCGGAAGCCCTGCGCTTGAAAGCGCCAGAACCGGCAGCAGGCTCGAGGCAGGGGAGAACCGGCGTAGATCGCCTGGAACATCGATGGGCCGCTTTCGACAATATTGTCGAAGGGCGACATAACGGGACACCGTTGCATCTTCTTGTTCTTTCATGGTTTTTTAAAAAGGCTGATCTCATCTGTCGACATTTCTTGCCTCTGGAAAAAAGCCTCTTTTTATCCGCCCCTGAACCAAACTAAAATATAAAATCGTCATTTCAATATGTTACAGAATTATCACGCAACTGGCACAATCGATGCTTTCTTTAACGACAAAAGACGAAAATCCGGCGAATTCAAACGGGCAGAAGGAGCCGGGTTCCATAACTGAGAAAGCAATCCCGAAATCGTCTTATCCTCCTGGACTGAAGGGGAGCAAAAAGCTCCCCTTCAGTCTTTTTGCATGGGCCAACAAATCCCCCTATCCCCCCTTGCATTTTTCCGGGGCCATTATCCCGTTGAAGGAACACTCCACTCCGTGCTAAATTCCTGCCACCCATTCCAACCGGAAGAGGTCTCGCACCTCTTCTCCAGAGGTCGTTGATGATAAAAACCGAACTGGATCTGCTGGTCTTCGGCAGTCTCCTCTTAACGATGTCGAGTCAGCAGGCCGTTGTCGAACACCCCGTCCTGGGCATCCGGGATGGAAAAATCGTTTTCGTCATGCCGAGAAAGGACTTCCAGGAAGGGGCCTATTGCGCAAAAAAAGTCCTGAACAGGCGCGATACCCTGATTATGCCCGGGCTGATCAATACCCATACCCACCTGGCCATGACCTGCTTCCGCGGCATGGCGGACGACCTCCCCCTGATGACCTGGCTTCATGAGCGCATCTTTCCCGCGGAAGCGCAGCATGTCAGCCCGCAGATGGTGTACGCCGGATCGCTCCTGGCCATGGCGGAGATGATCCTGTCCGGTACGACGACCTTCTGCGACAGCTACTTTTTCGTGGATTCCGTCGCCCGGGCAGCCATGGACGCGGGCATGCGGGCCGTTGTCTCCCAGGGATTCATCGATTTTCCCACACCGGACACCCCCGATCCGTCCCGGCAGCTGGACACCGTGGAACGGCTGATCGCCTCCTGGAAAGGCGCCTCGCCTCTGATCCAGCCCGCCCTCTTTTGCCACTCCCCCTACAGCTGCTCTCCGGAAACCCTTCTCCGGATCAAGGCGGCGGCCTCCCGGGAGAATCTTCTCTATATGCTTCACCTGTCCGAAACCCGCGAGGAGATTTCCCTGATTCAGGAGCGCTACGGCAGAAAGCCGGCGCTCTTTCTCCGCGATCTGGGAGTCCTCGATTCAGCGACCCTCGCCGTCCACTGCACGTGGCTCGACGAGGAAGAGATGGCGGTTCTCGCCGAATGCGGCGTCCGGGTTTCTCACGCCCCCCAGAGCAACATGAAGCTGGCCTCCGGAATCGCCCCCATCCCGGCAATGCAGGCCCGCGGGATTCCCGTCTCTCTCGGCACGGACGGCTCCGCCAGCAACAACGACCTGGACCTTTTCCGGGAAATGGACACGGCGGCCAAGATTCACAAGATCGCCACCCTGGACCCGACCGTCATGAAAGCCCGCCAGGTGGTCCAGATGGCCACCCTCGACGGCGCCAAGGCCCTGGGACTGGAGGAGCGGATCGGGTCCATCGAGGCCGGCAAGGCCGCCGATCTCATTATCCTTGATTTGAATCAGCCGCATCTGACGCCGATGTACGACCCCTTTTCCCACCTCGTCTATGCCGCAACCGGATCGGATGTGCTCACCTCCATCATCAACGGCAACGTTGTGATGGAAAACCGGGAACTCCGTCACCTGGACCTGGATGCCATCATGAAGGAGGTCAAAGCGATTGCGAAAAGAATCAAAAAGGGTCATCGTGACTAAGCCGGTCCTCATCGGCGGGCAACGCCCGCTTTTCCTCCCTTCAAGGAGAGGAATGGCCTTCACCACGGAGACTCAATTCAACGATGCTTTCCCGGGCCACATAAGACAGGAATGACGGCCCCCTCTTGCCCGTGCCGGAAGAGCGGCTTCGCATGGCCCCCGCACCGGAATGGATGGTGCGGGAAGGCATGACGCTGACACGAAATGTTCTGCTGAACAACCGGGACAGCCACAAAGGACCCCCATCCGGGGAAATTTCCTTGACATCACCAGAATCAGGAGTATGATGGAAGGTGTGCTAACTACCTGATTCATTTAACTTATAAGATACTTTGGATCAAGGAGCGCCAGGCCGGGGGCGGAGACATCTCAGCCCCCGGCACGGGCGGATGCAGGACGGGATCGTTCCCGGCGGATGAGCCGGTCCGGGAAGCCCGGCAATGAATTCAAGGGGGAGATGGAATGCGCTGGAGGGGCGAAAGACAAAGTGACAACGTTGAAGACCGTCGAGGCATGTCCCTTCCGCGCGGCGCCAAGGTGGGCGGCCTGAGCGGTCTGGGCATACTGGCGATTTTTGTGATCAGCATGTTGTTCGGCATTGACCCGTCCGCTGTCCTGCAGAACCTTTCGCAGCAGCAGCCTTCATCCGTCTCCGTTCCGCAGAGCGGTCAGACGGCTGGTAGTGACGACATGCGCGACTTTGTTGCCG